>CAZXOP010000017.1:0-24304 GCA_964642235.1 uncultured Muribaculaceae bacterium | reverse complement strand
TGTGTAATCCATTTCATTACCGGAACACCCTTCCATACGATGATAGGAGTTATGTCGGGTGCAGTTACCAATACCCCCGGTCTTGGAGCAGCCCAGCAGACAATAGTCGATATAACCGGAGTGGAAGATGCCACACTTGCCATGGGGTATGCAGTTGCCTACCCGATGGGGGTTCTAGGGGTGATATTGACCATTATCTTTATGAGACCTTTATTTAAGGTGGACCTTAATAAAGAGAGGGATGAGTTAGAAAAGAAGAGTGCGCCTAAGGCAAGTGCAGTTAAAATCGCTATTGAAATCTGTAATAGTGCTGTTTTCGGGAAGTCTATTTATGAAATAGACCAGCTCATCGATAGAGAATTTGTGGTCTCTCGTCTTTATCACCCTGATAAATATATGGAGATTCCAACCTCATCTTCCATAGTACACGAGGGGGATAAGCTCTTGATTATAACTTCAAAAGACAATGAGGAGGCTATCTCCACATTCCTTGGAAAGAAGATAGAGATGAATCAGGAGGAGTGGGAGAAACTCGACACACGCCTTATAGTTCGCAGAGTGGTGGTAACCAAACCCGCAGTAAACGGAAAGACTCTCGGAGAGTTAAATATACGTGCCCAATATGGGATTAATATTACAAGGATAACCAGAGCAGGGGTTGACTTGGTGGCCACTGCTGCACTCAGGCTTCAGCTTGGGGATAGAGTTACTGTGGTAGGGAGCGAGGAGTCTATAGGGAAAGTAGGAGACTTACTTGGTAATCAGCTAACCAGACTTAGAGATCCTAACCTTATTCCTATTTTCTTGGGGATTTTCCTTGGAGTATTAGTAGGCTCTATTCCGATTATGATACCGGGGCTCTCTCAGCCACTAAAACTCGGTTTGGCAGGAGGACCACTAATTATTGCCATCCTTATTGCCCATTTCGGTCCCAAATTAAAAATGGTTACTTATACCACAATGAGTGCCAATATGATGTTGCGTGAGGTCGGTATTTCACTCTTCCTTGCAGCGGTAGGGATAAGTGCAGGAGAGGGATTTGTAAATGCAATAGTGGGTGGAGGGTATATGTGGATAGTTTATGGTGTTTTCATCACCGTTATCCCTATCTCCATAGCTGCGATAATCGGGCGTTATGTTTTGAAACTCGACTACTTCTCGTTGGCAGGTCTGTTATGTGGCAGTCAAACTAATCCGGTGGCACTTGCATATAGCAACAACTCCCTTAACTCATCGCATATAGCTGTAGCTTACGCCACAGTCTATCCTTTAACTATGTTCCTAAGGGTACTTGCTGCACAGATAATGGCGTTATACTAAAATAACTCCGCTATCATACAGCGGGCAGATCCACCTCCATTAGCCTCTATAAAGTCAAGTTGAGGTGAAAGGAGGCGGCAGTAGGAGGTGAGTTTCTTCCTCTGCTCCTCTGTGAGGGATTTACGTGCAGTGGCAGACATAACGATAAATTTCTTCCCCTCCTCGTTATGGAGCTCTATAACGTTGCCGAGAAAATCACCCATTTGATCAAAAGTGATATCGAGTATCTCCTTTCTGGTGGCTTCTAAGCTTTTAACTACCTTCTCCCTCTGTTCGAGATCTTGAATAGCCTCTAAACAGATAAAGGCAAAGCGAGAGCCGACAGACATCATCACATTAGTATGATAAATTTGATTTCCATCTTCATCAGTGGCATCGAAGATTATAGGTGTATATCCGAGCTGATTACAGAAATCTTCCATCACTTCATCATCAGTTCGAGGGGAGCGACAAGCATAAACAATTTTGTTTTCTCTGTTGAAAATCATACTCCCCGTCCCTTCCAAGAACTTGTTTTTCTCCTCCCAGGAGGTTAAATCAATTTCTCTTGTAACATTTATGTTTTTCTTAATTAAATCAAGAAAAACCTCCTTTCTCTCTTTCCTTCTATTAGGAGCAAACATAGGGTATAATACTAGCGTACCATCGTCATGGGTTGAAAACCAGTTGTTTGGAAAAATAGAGTCAGGAGTAAAAGGTATTTCAGTATCCTCTGCCATCACCACAGTTATCCCATTAGCTTTAAGAAGGGCAGTAAATGAGAGAAACTCACGTAATGCATTGTCCTGAGCCCCTTTCTCAAATCCTCTTTTTTGAAAGGCATTATTTCCTGCTGTCTGGGGGTTATAACCAAAACGGATAGGTTTTACCATAAAAACCTTAGATGTTGTCTGCATAATATTTAAGAAATAATTAATTATACCTCTTCGAAAACCGATTTTATAATTTTAAGAGCCTCACGCAGTTCACTCTCCGTAATAACCAAAGGAGGAGCAAAACGAATAATATGTCTATGTGTAGGTTTCGCCAAAAGTCCTTTTTCTGCCATCCTCTCACATAAATTCCAAGCCTCAATTCCATTATGAGGCTCTGTAACTATCGCATTCAAAAGCCCTTTTCCCCTTACAAATTTATAAAAAGGAGATTTAATTTTAGAAACCTCATCTCTAAAGATCTTCCCTAAGTATTCGGCCTTTTCAGCGAGTTTCTCCTCTTTTACCACCTCAAGTGCTGCCATTGCCACCTGACAAGCCAATGGGAACCCTCCGAAAGTGGAACCGTGCTCGCCCGGTTTAATAGTTAACATAATTTCATCGTCTGCTAATACTGCTGAAACAGGCAGAACTCCACCGGAGAGTGCCTTACCGAGGATAACAATATCAGGACGCACCTCTTCATGCTCGCAGCAGAGGAGTTTTCCTGTCCTTGCAATCCCTGTTTGCACCTCATCTGCTACGAAGAGAACATTGTGTTTCTTGCAGAGTTCGTGGCATTTCTTCAAATACCCTTCATCCGGAACAAAGACTCCTGCCTCTCCCTGAATAGGTTCCAACATTAGTGCTGCTACCTTTTTCCCATGCTCCTCAAGGACTTTTTCAAGTGCAGAGAGGTCATTATAAGGTATTGTGATAAATCCGGGGGTAAAAGGACCGTATTGGGTATAACTGCTTGGGTCTGTGGAGATAGAGACGATGGTAATCGTCCTTCCATGGAAGTTCCCTTTGCAGGTAATAATAAGAGCTTCATTCTCAGGAATGTTTTTCTTGGCATAACCCCAGCGGCGTGAAAGTTTAAGGGCAGTTTCCACAGCCTCTGCACCTGAATTCATCGGAAGAAGCTTATCGTAACCGAAATATTTGGTTGCAAATTCCTCATAAGGACCGAGGCAGTCGTTATAGAAAGCTCGTGAAGTAAGACAGAGTTTGCCTGCCTGATCAGTGAGGGCTTTAACTATTTTAGGGTGACAATGTCCCTGATTAACTGCTGAATATGCTGAAAGGAAGTCAAAATATTTTTTCCCGTCCACATCCCAGACATAAATACCTTTTCCTTCTGATAATACTACAGGAAGCGGGTGATAATTATGTGCCCCATATTTTTCTTCTTGATCAATAAATTTTTGTGCCTTAGGAGAAATGTTCATAACGATGATTTTTAATATGTAATTCGCAAAAGTAATAAAAAAAGGAAGATTTAACTACATTTGTTCTTTAATACCATACCTTTTTATCGTTATTATGAAGAAGAAAAAGCGCGAATTTCCAAATAACTATGTAATTATATTCGCTATCATTCTCATCTGTGCTGCTGCGACATGGTTCGTCCCGGGTGGCGAATACTCTACTCAGTCAGGTACAGTAACCTATCAATCAGTCGATTCCGTCCCACAAACTTGGCAAGTACTTACAGCCCTATTCAAAGGCTTTACTAAACAAGCCGGTATAATTTTCTTTATACTCATCATCGGTGCATCCTTCTGGGTGGTCAATTCAGGGAGAGCCATAGATGCAGGAATCTTCTCTTTCCTCAACTGGTCTAAGAGGCTCGAAAAGAACAAGTTTTTAAGAAAAATAGGGGTCAATAATATAATAATGGTTCTCATTATGCTCCTCTTCTCTCTCTTTGGAGCTGTGTTTGGGATGAGTGAGGAGACAATAGCTTTTATTGTTATCCTAGTCCCCTTGGCTGTCTCGATGGGGTATGACTCCATAGTAGGGGTATGCCTTGTCTATGTAGCTGCACATGTGGGGTTTGCAGGAGCATTTTTGAACCCTTTTACCATTGGGATAGCCCAAAATCTTGCAGATGTTCAGATGTTTTCAGGGATAGAATATAGGTTTGGCTGCTGGATTATTCTCACTCTTCTTATGATTACTTTCGTGCTCCTTTATGCCAGAAAGGTGAAAAGGAGCCCCAAAAGTTCCATAATGTACGAAGCCGATTCTTATTGGAGAGAGAGGGTTGAGGAGACCTCTGCCGGAGTACAATATTATAAAAACCGCTCCTCGAAAATTGCATTTGCGATAGCATTTGCAGCCATTATCGGGTTCACCGCGCTCTATTACAAAGAGTGCGTAATTACCCTCGGAGCGCAGACCTTCACCCTCCCCTCATTGTTGTGGATAGTGGCAGCATTGTTTGGAATTTTCTCCATCATTGCCCTTCGAAAATCTGTTCACTTCTTCGTATTGAACCTTCTCATTTTCACGATAGTCTATCTAATAATCGGAGTACTTGGGTTCCAATGGTACATCTCGGAGATCTCGGCACTCTTCCTCTCTCTTGGGGTTTTAAGTGGAATCTCTCTTGGTTACTCTGCAAACAATATTGTAAAAGAGCTTCTTAATGGTGCAAAAGATATCCTCTCCGCAGCACTTATAGTGGGAGTTGCAGCAGGGATTATTATTGTTCTGCAAGATGGGAAAGTTATGGATTCGATACTGCATGCTATGGCAAGCGGATTAGGGGAGTCGGGGAAATTAACCTCCCTCTCTCTAATGTATGGGATACAGACGGTTCTGAACCTTTTCATCCCCTCGGCCACTGCCAAGGCAGCCATCACCATCCCTATTATGGCACCCTTCTCAGATATGATAAACCTCTCACGACAGGCTACGATCATGGCTTTCCAGTTCGGAGATGGTTTTACCAATATGATTACACCGACTTCAGGTGTTCTTATGGCTGTTCTCGGACTCTCCAGAATCCCTTATGCTAAATGGTTTAAGTGGATTTGGAAATTCATTCTCCTATTAATAGTCTTTGGCTTTTTACTCCTTATCCCTACAGTTTTAATGGAACTTCCAGGGTTTTAACTAAAAATTAACATTAAAATGCAACAGTTTCTTTCGTATTATTACAAAATGATTACTTTTGCATCTATCATTTTTGAAATTTATTAATCAATGCTTAAAAAAATATATCTCTTCCTCTTTTTATTAATGCCATTCACATTGGGGTATTCTCAGAATTCCATAGACTATAATAGTTATATGGAGAGTGCCCAGAACAGTGCTCTTATTTTCAGGGGGAGAGTGGCAGATGCATATATGTTCCCCTATAAAGGCTCTTTCTATATAGAGGATTTAGAATATCATCAGGGTGAACTCTTCTACAACAATAAATATTATAAAGATTTATATATCAATGTAAACGCCCATAAAGACGAACTTTATATTAAAAGCTTCTACAAAGATCAGACATTGATTTTAACCAAAAGCGAAGTTAAGTGGTTTACTATGGGGGATAAAAAGTATATTAATTTTTCAGAAACAGGGAAATTAATGCCACCAGGTTATTATGAGGTGCTCTATCAGGGAGATACTTTAGCTTTATATAAAAAGACCGTAAAAGCGATGGAGAAGGTATTAAGTGATAAAGTTGAAATATTTTTCAATCCGGAATACTACTATTACCTTAAAAAAGGGGGAGAGTTTTTCCGTATTAAACGAGAGAGTTCATTGATTAAAATGGTTTCAGATAACCCTAAAGAGTTAAAGAGAGCAATGAGCAAGAAAAGCTTTTATGTACGTGGAAATAAAGATAAAGAGAGGGAGTCCAAGTTTATATTTATAATGAATTTCAAGTGAAAAAAACAATTACCATTATACTGCTATTTATCTCCTGCTCTCTTATTTATGGACAAGAGAGGGAGTTATACAAAGTCTCATTGGACTCTTTAGTCTCAGAGTTAAAGAGAACATCCTCTTTCAACATCTATTATCTTAAAGAGAAGGAGCCCCAAACCCTCTTTACTATAAAATCTACCTCCGGTAATTTTTTGGCAGTTGCAGAAAATGAGTTAAAACAACAGGGATATACCATTACCAAAATAGACAACAACTGGTTCATATTAAGAAATATAGGCATTTCCACACAATTACCCTCTCTCTATTTTCAAGAGTCAGTAAAATCTGCGAGCAGCGATTTTACGGCCCCACTTGATGAAGATACTAAAGTAGCCTCATTCCAAAATAAGGTATATGAGATAGGAAGAAAGGAGAATATGAAGAGCGGAAAAGCCTATCTAAGCGGATTCGTAAAGAGCGTAAAGACAGGGGAGCCGATAGTCGGGGTCTCTGTTTTAAATGAAAATACAGGGAGCTATGCCCAGACCGATGGCGATGGATTCTATAAGCTACTCCTTAACACCGGGAACAATGTTTTAAAGTTACAAGGGTTTTCGCTTGAAGATGTAGTGCTAAATGTGTCGATGTATGAAACAGGTTCTCTGGATGTAATAATGAAGGAGAAGGTCCTTTCACTAAAAGAGGCCTCCATCTCGGCAGAGAGTGTAAATAACCGCAGAAGTAATAAGATGGGCTTGGAGCTTATCAGAATAGAGAGGATAAAACATATCCCTTCTGTGTTTGGAGAGTCAGATGTTCTGAAAGTTATTTTAACCCTTCCAGGGGTTAAATCTGTGGGGGAAGCCTCAGGGGGATTTAACGTGAGAGGGGGAGCTTCTGACCAGAACCTTATCCTTTATAACAATGGAACTATTTATAACCCCACCCATCTATTTGGGATGTTCTCAGTCTTTAACCCTGATGTTGTGAGTGACATAGAACTTTATAAAAATTCAATACCTGCGGAGTACGGAGGGAGAATCTCCTCTGTGTTGGATGTTAGGAGCAGAGAGGGAAATTCCAAAAAGATAATAGGATCTTTGGGAGTGGGTCTTTTAACCACCAGAGGACATTTAGAGGGGCCAATTTCTAAAAAGACTAAATTTATAGTGGGAGCCAGAACCACCTATTCCGACTGGCTTCTCGGACTTCTCCCCAATAATAGCTCTTATAAAAATGGTACAGCCTCCTTTCACGATATCAATGGGAGTGTTAGTCATAACTTTAATGATAAAAACTCCATCTATTTCTACGGATATTATTCGCAGGATAAGTTTAAATTCAGCATAGACACAAGTTATCGTTACAGCAACTTAAATGGTTCTATTAAATGGAGAAGTAACTTTAGTGAAAAGCATAGTATGGTGGTGTCTGTCGGGTATGACCAGTATGATTATACCACATTTGACACAAGTAATTCTGTAAATGCTTATAGATTAAAGTTCGGAATAAAAGAGGGGTTTGCTAAGATTAACTTTAAGTCGTTAATTAATCAAAAACATACATTGAGCTACGGCTTAAACTCCCTATATTACCATCTCTCTCCCGGAAGCTATCTACCAAATGGGGACGAGTCATTGGTTCTCCCTCGTGTTTTAGATTCAGAGGAAGCCCTTGAATCGGCACTATATGTCTCAGATACATGGAATATTAACAGTAAACTTGCAGCAGATTTTGGTCTGAGGGTATCACTTTTTAGTGCGATGGCCCCTTTTAAGTTCTATGCAAATCCTGAGTTTAGAATTTCCGGTAAATACCTTATCTCAGACAGGACTACTTTTAAGGCAGGTTTTAATAGCATGACTCAATATATTCACCTGTTATCTAACACCACCTCCATCTCTCCGACAGATATTTGGAAGTTAAGTGATGAAAACATTAAGCCCCAAAAGGGGTGGCAGGCAGCAGCGGCCATTTACTCGCTTTTCTTCGACAACAAACTTGAAGTCTCTGCCGAGGCATACTATAAACACATGTCCAACTACCTTGACTACAAGAGCGGAGCAGTGCTTGTAATGAATCCGAATATTGCAGGGGATGTAATCACTACCAAAGGGAGGGCTTACGGAGTAGAGTTTATGGCTAAAAAGCCGCTTGGAAAACTAAACGGATGGATCTCTTATACTTATTCCAAGACAGAGTTAAGAGAAGATGGAGATAGAGGTATAAACGCTGTAAATCGTGGAGAATGGTACCCTGCAGCTTACGATAAGCCCCATGACTTTAAGTTAGTGGGTAATTATAAATTTACACACAGATATAGTATCTCTTTTAACATGGATTACTCAACAGGGAGACCTGTTACCATCCCTGTTGGAAGATATTCTTATGGTGGAGGGAGCAGACTCTTTTATTCTGACAGAAACCAATACCGCATTCCCGACTATTTCAGGTTAGATTTGGCTGTAAATGTGGAACCAAGTCATAACTTAACCCACTTTACCCACTTCTCTTTTACAGTGGGGGTATATAATATTACCGGCAGAAAAAACGCCTATTCAGTTTACTTTGATGCTAACAGAGCGAATATTGTTAAAGGGTATATGTTATCCATATTTGGAGCACCTATACCATACATTAACCTTAATTTTAAATTTTAATGAAGAAGATATTATTATTAATAGTGGTGCTTTTGGTTAATGCCTGTGTTTATGAATTTAACCCGAAACTAAAAAGCGATACCCTTTCATCTATAGTGGTAGAAGGGGATATTATAGCAGGAGGGCTTTCTAAATTTACTTTCAGCAATTTATTGCCCTTAAGCGGACCCATCCCTAAAACCAAAGTGGTCCCAAAATCCCTTTTTGTGGAGTGTGAAGATGGCACCATATATAAATCCTTTGTCGGCGGAGATCCCAGTTTAGGAGCAGTAAATGTCAATACCACGAGTATCGACACTAAGAAGAGGCATAGGCTTGTATTCACAATACTTAATCCTGAATCGAACACTCTTAGCACCTACCAATCAGCCTGGAGTGATTGTATTAATACACCTCCGATTGACTCCTTAAACTTCGTTATTGCGAAAGATTCTACATATATGACTATTAATGTAAACACACATAGCGACATCGATTCCTTAAAATATTATAGATGGGAATTTTCTGAAGATTGGGAGATACATTCGGTCTATAGATCTGAGATTCAATATAATCGTCCTTACCCTAACGATAGAGGTACCGATCCGTTAAAAAGTATTGCACCTATTAATTTTGATACTGAAAATAGATATTACTGCTGGATGAATATGCGTTCATTAGGGCTCTATCTTGCCAATACTCTAATGCTCAAGGAGAATGTCATAAGCCAATTCCCTATAACATATATATCGAGCGATAATAACAGACTCTCCTATCTTTACTCTATAGAAGTTGTTCAAAGAGCCTTGTCGAAAGAAGGGTTTGATTATTGGTCTGCTATAAAACGGAATAACTACAATATAGGGGGACTCTTCTCTCCACAGCCAAATGAAATAAGGGGTAATGTTACATGTAAAGAGAACCCTGAAGAGGTGGTATTGGGGTATATTGGGGTCTGCACTCTTGAAAAGAAGAGAATGTTCATAGATGTAAATCAAGCCAAAATTTACTCTTTCCCCCGCAAGAATTGCAATTATCAAGATGTCGATCCGGGTCAATGGTTTTGGTACTACATGAATAATTTTGATATAATTAGTTTCGACGAAATGACAGGGAAAGCAGGATGGGCTCAAAAAGACTGTGTGGATTGTCGTGTAATAGGGAGTAAGTTCAAACCCTCTTATTGGCCCAATAATCACAAATAAATGAATTATGAAGCAAATTTCTAAATATGTTATAATTATAGCGTTACTGTTTGGAGCACTCCACATACTCTCGGCTCAGACCTTAGGAAAGAGCGAAATAAGGGAGAGAACGTATATCTCTACCGATAAAAACTGCTATGTGGCTGGGGATAATGTTTGGTGTTCTGTTTATTGTTTTGATGTTACTTCAGGAGAGAAAAAACTCTCTTCCTTTAGCTCTGTGGCTTATTTGGAGCTACATTCGACAGCCGGAATGGCATTAAGAGCAAAAGTGGCATTAGTAAATGGGAGGGGTGCCGGGACCATCGTTTTACCCCCATCTCTTTTAACAGGTAACTACGCTCTCATCGTATATACCAAACAAAATAAAAACGAGGAAGGGTTTAAGCCGGAGGCGAAAATGCTTACTCTGTTTAATGTTTTTTCGCCTGATAGATTGGAAAATGTCTCCATAGAGAAAGAGGCGACTGCTCAAAACAGTAATAAGCCTATTATTACAGGAAAAAACAGCGGAATCTCACTCTCACTTCTTTCAGATACACCCACCCACAAATCCTCTCCAGTGAAGATACGACTTAACAATGAAAGCGGTGAAGAGCTCTATTGCAATATCTCCATATATCATGATGACTCCCTCTCTTTTCTTCCGAATACCAATATTGGAGACTTCTTTTCCAAAATAGAGTCACAGCCGAAGGGGGAGGTTTCACAAACTTTCATACCCGATTATGAGGGGGAACAGATAGAGTTTAAGTTAAACAATATTAAGGAGAGCGATAGAGAAGCTATTAGTAACTCTAAACTCTTTATCTCCTCGAATGATCTTGATGGCAATATTTACAGTTCAAGCGTAGGGGAAGATGGAAAAGTGAACTTCTTCACGGGGAACATATACGGACAGAAAGACCTTGTTTGTGAACTCTTCCCTGCCGACTCTACATTCTCTTTAGATTTAGAGTTAGTCTCACCATTTATAGCAGAATATGATGGGGATATCCCCCACTTGACATACAACTCTTCCATTAGCAAGAGGTTAGAGAAAAAAGGGACCATGATGCAAATAGAGAGGAGATTTGGAGGAGACACCCTCTACACTCTTTTTTCTAAAAAGCCGAATATCCTATTTGGAGATAATTATCAGAGGTTTCTTTTAGATAACTATACCCGTTTTGCCACCATAGAAGAGGTGGTAGTAGAGTTTATAACAGGTATTAGAATTAGAAAGGGCCCTCAGGGAAAGGTTGATTTCAGAGTCTTAATGAGCCCTTTTAACCTTCCGGCATATTATAGTAATGAGAGCTCATTGATGTTAATGGACGGAGTTCCTATATTTAACCACAAGAAGATATTTGATTACGACCCATTACTGTTAAAAGAGATAGTTATCTACCCTGAACCCTATTTAATAGACAACTACAAGTACGAAGGAATAGTTAGTTTTAACACATATAAAGGAGATCTTCCTTTTATAAAATTTGGCAACAATGTTAAAATCCTCCAATTCGAAGGGGCGTTAATACCCTACTCGTTCACGGGGGAAAAGATTTTTAACAAGAAAAATTACCCTGATTATCGTCAAACTATTTATTGGCACCCGTCAGTTTCGATTTCCCAGAAAGAGTCCTTGGAGTTTGATTGTTATACCCCTATGTACAACGGAAATTTTATAGTTGTGGTAGAAGGGGTAACTGCTTCCGGAGAGCCAATTCACTACCAAAGTGGTTTTAAGGTGCGATAAATTGTTGAAATCTTGTTGGCAAATTGGAAAAAATCGCTATCTTTGCAGCCCGTTTTAATTAAGCGGAATGTATAAAGTAAAGATTAACAATCATTTATGCCAACAATTCAACAATTAGTTCGCAAAGGACGCGAGGTTATCGTCGAGAAAAGTAAATCTCGCGCGTTGGATGCTTGTCCTCAAAGACGTGGTGTGTGTGTACGTGTTTACACTACTACACCTAAAAAGCCTAACTCAGCTATGCGTAAAGTAGCTCGTGTAAGACTTACCAATCAAAAAGAGGTCAACGCATACATTCCCGGTGAAGGACACAACTTACAAGAGCACTCCATCGTATTGGTGCGTGGTGGTCGTGTAAAAGACCTCCCCGGAGTAAGATACCACATCCTTAGAGGCGCATTAGACACGGCAGGTGTAGAAGGACGTACTCAAAGTCGTTCTCTCTATGGAACCAAGAGACCTAAAGCCGCTAAAAAAGCAGCCGCTAAGAAGTAAAACCAATTATTAATTTTTTAAGAGATTTAAAAAAATGAGAAAGACAAAGCCTAAAAAGAGGATTCTACTTCCTGATCCCAAGTTTCACGAAGTGTTAGTAACACAGTTCGTGAACAATCTTATGTTGCAGGGGAAGAAGAGTATCGCGTATTCTATTTTTTACGACGCCATTGACATGGTAGGCGAGAAGATGAAAGATTCTGACAAGGCTCCGCTGGAAATTTGGAAAAAAGCTTTAGAAAACATCACCCCCCAGGTTGAGGTAAAAAGCCGCAGGGTTGGTGGAGCTAACTTCCAAGTACCTACAGAGGTGCGCCCGGAAAGAAAAGTTTCATTAGCGATTAAGAATATGATACTCTTTTCACGTAAACGTTCCGGCCACTCAATGGCAGAAAAGTTGGCGGCAGAAATTGTTGCAGCATATAATAACGAAGGTGCAGCTTATAAGAGAAAAGAAGATATGCACCGTATGGCAGAAGCAAACAAAGCTTTTGCTCACTTCCGATTTTAATTAATTATCTTCGATGGCAAGAGATCTTAAATACACAAGGAACATTGGGATAATGGCCCATATTGATGCGGGCAAAACCACGACATCCGAAAGAATTTTATATTATACCGGTAAAACACATAAAATAGGAGAAGTTCATGAGGGAGCTGCTACTATGGACTGGATGGTACAAGAACAGGAGAGAGGTATTACTATCACTTCTGCTGCTACCACAGCCTTTTGGCATTACCAAGACCAGACCTATCAGGTAAATCTGATAGATACCCCCGGTCACGTTGACTTTACTGTTGAAGTGGAGAGGTCGCTTCGCGTCTTAGATGGAACCGTTGCTACTTTTTGTGCTGTAGGTCGTGTGCAGCCACAGTCTGAGACTGTTTGGCGCCAGGCAGACAAGTACAAAGTTCCTAAAATTGCTTATGTCAATAAGATGGACCGCGTGGGAGCAGATTTCCTTGCAGTGGTCGAAGAGATGCGTGAAAAACTCGGAGCTTGTTCAGTTCCCATCTGTCTCCCTATAGGGGCAGAAGATAAATTTTTAGGTATAGTTGACCTTATAGGAAACAAGGCTATTTACTACGATCAAGAGAGTAAAGAGCTTGTAAACTATGTGATTAAACCGGTACCTAATGATATGATGGCAGAAGTGGCAGAGTGGAGAGGAAAACTTATAGAGTCTGTTGCCGAATATGACGACACCATTCTTGAGAAATTCTTTGACAACCCTGATTCAATAACAGAAGAGGAGATAATTAAGGCTTTAAGAAAAGCCACTATCGACATGGCTGTAGTTCCCACTTGCTGTGGTTCATCATTTAAAAACAAAGGAGTTCAATTCCTTCTCGATTCGGTTATGCGCTATCTCCCTTCCCCTTTGGATGTAGAGAGCGTAATAGGTACTAACCCTTACACCGATAAACAAGAGGAGAGACATCCAGATAGTAAAGATCACTTCTGCGGACTTGTCTTCAAAATTGCAACTGACCCTTTTGTAGGTCGTCTTGCCTTTTTAAGAGCATACTCCGGCAAATTGGATGCAGGTTCTTATGTTTTGAATACCCGTTCCGGTAAAAAAGAGCGAGTAGCGCGTCTTTACCAGATGCACTCAAGCAAACAGAACCCTATTGACTTTGTGGAAGCAGGAGATATCTGTGCTGCTGTAGGTTTTAAAGAACTACGCACCGGAGATACCATCTGTGTTGAAACGAACCCCATTGTTCTTGAATCCATCACTTTCCCTGATCCTGTTATCGGTCTTGCAGTGGAACCTAAAACCCAGAAAGACCTTGACAAGTTAGGGATGGCATTGAACAAACTTTCCGAAGAAGACCCTACTTTCACTGTTCGTTCAGACCAGGAGACAGGACAGACCATCATTAGCGGAATGGGAGAACTTCACCTTGAAATTATTACAGACCGTCTCATTAGAGAGTTCGGCGTGGGTATTAATCAGGGTGCTCCTCAAGTTAATTACAGAGAGTCTATCCGTTCGACTGTTCGTCACCGTCAGGTGTTTAAGAAACAGACCGGAGGTAGAGGTAAATTTGCAGATATCATTTTTGAAATAGGTCCTGCAGACAAAGGAGTTACAGGTCTTCAGTTCGTTGATATGGTTAAAGGGGGAAATATTCCTCGTGAATATATCCCTTCAGTAGAGAAAGGATTCAAAGCAGCTATGGCCAATGGCGTATTAGCAGGCTATGAAGTTCCGGCTATGAAAGTAACCTTATTAGACGGCTCTTTCCACCCTGTCGATTCCGACTCTCTTTCATTTGAGATTTGTGCCAGAACAGCATTCCGTCAGGCTCTGCCCAAAGCAGATCCTTACCTTATGGAGCCAATAATGTCTTTAGAGGTGGTTACCCCTGAAGATTTTATGGGTGATGTAATAGGAGACCTTAACCGCCGTCGCGGACAGATTACCAATATGGACTCCAAAGGGAATGCACGAATCATTAAAGCCAAAGTTCCTCTCTCAGAGCAGTTCGGTTATGTTACAGTGCTTAGAACTCTCTCTTCGGGTAGAGCTACAAGCACCATGGAGTTCTCGCACTATGCAGAACTTCCTGCTAACATCCAGAAAGAGATTATTGCCACTTTTGGAGGAAGCAGATCCTCATTCAATAATGATAGCGATGAATAAATAGATATTATTTGATAAAATACTTAAAACAATATGAGCCAAAAAATCAGAATTAAATTAAAATCTTACGATCATGCATTGGTTGACAAATCAGCCGATAAGATCGTAAAGACTGTAAAAGCTACAGGTGCTGTTGTTAACGGACCTATTCCGCTTCCTACAGACAAGAAAATTTTTACTGTAAACCGCTCCACCTTCGTAAATAAGAAAGCTCGTGAACAATTCGAGCTCAATTCTTTCCGTCGTCTCTTAGACATCTACAGCTCAACTCCTAATACAGTTGACGCTTTGATGAAATTAGAGCTTCCCAGCGGAGTCGAAGTTGAAATCAAAGTTTGATAGAATCTGAAAAGTTTCTATATTTGCACCCTATATCACAAGTATATCCGAGAACTTTTTCTTCAAAGATAGTGATTAGGACCCGTAGCTCAGCTGGTTAGTAGCACCTGACTCATAATCAGGGGGTCACTGGTTCAAGCCCAGTCGGGTCCACAAAAAAATGCTCTCCTTTTCGGGAGAGCTTTTTTTGTGTCCCCGACGGTGTCGGGCCTTTTTTCTACCCCCCTATAATCCCCCTTGGGGGATGGCTACACGCTGCTTTTGTCTTTTCCCCTGCTTCGCAGGTGCGACCCGCAGCGGTCGTCTGATGACGACACCAAACCAGGTTTGGTTAACCAATCGCAGTCACTTTTTCAGCCCCTTTTTTCCTTCGATTTTTTAAATTTGCGCACGATTTGCACAAACATACCTGGCTTTTTTCCTTAAAGGATATTTTTTGCGCCTTGAGTTGGCAAGATTACTGTCATTGCGGACTTGTTCCGCAATCTCATTATAAACCCTGCGTCACGTTTCACGCCACCACCTCCACAGCCCCTTCCAAGGCACATGCCCTGTAACCTGCCTCACAGATTCGACCATTTTCCCCAAAACCCTGCGTCAGGTTACACGCCACCACCTCCACAGCCACTTCCAAGGCCACCTCCCTGCAACCTGGGTCAGCATCCAGAACAAACCCGACCTTTTCACATACCCAGGTTACACGCCACCACCTCCACAGGCCTTTCCAAGGCACATGCCCTGTAACCTGCCTCACAGATTCGGCCATTTTCCCCAAATCCCTGCGTCAGGTTACACGCCACCACCTCCACAACCCCTTCCAAGGGACATACCCTGCAACCTGGGTCAGCTTGCACGGACATACCTGGCTTTTTTCCTTAAAGATTATTTTTTGTGCTTGGAGTTGGCAAGATTACTGTCATTGCGGACTTGTTCCGCAATCTGTTTCCACTCCCTCCTGGGTCCTCCCCCTACATATGGTAATTCTATTATTTGAACTTAGGATAAGCACCCGATGTCCAGCTCCATTCAGAAGCTTTTGCTCCGGATGGATTGGCGGCATTATATAGACGGGTACCTTCGTTCAGAGCATCGATAAATTTATTGACAGTAGCCCCGCCGGTAACCTTAATCTCTTTTGCCGCTCCGTTTTTCATAACACTTTCACTAAGTTTCACAGTTTTATCAGGAGTGTTTGCCCCTTTAGTCGCCCCTTTATACTCCTCCCAATAACAGTTAGTATAACCATCCTCATTAGCAGCAGAGATTCCATAATTAGCTCCATTGCCGGCAGAGACCAACACTACTCCCGAAGAGTAACAGTTAACCATATATGGTTTAGAACCACTTCCAGACTCCCCAACTATCCCTCCCAAAACACCTCTAACAGAAGCAGCCGGAGGAAAACCTCCATAAACTTGACCGGTATTATAACAGTTAATTACCCTCCCTTTATCCCCGGAAAGCCTCCCTGCTATACCACCATTGTACCCCATATAAATATCTCCCGAACTATTTGTGTAATCTACTATGAGAATAAGCGTTCCCGCATTATAGCAGTTTATCAAAGCTTCAGAAGATTGGGCTGCCACCCCTGCAACATAGACATAGCCACGCACCTCCCCATTATTACTACACCCCTCTATTATATTGCTGCTACTCCCCACGATACCACCGGAAAGCGAAGGGGTATAGTCTGAAGATGGATTACCTGTCCCTTTCCAGAGGTTAATAATAATCCCGGAGTTAGTACATCCGACCATACTTGGCTCTGAAACCGAAGTGGAAGCAGAAGTTCCGGCTACCCCTCCGACACTATAAGCCTCGACAGTAATATTCACGCGGTTATGACAATTAATTATTTTCCCAAGATTTATTCCGCAAATACCCCCGACACTCCTCTCTTTGGAACTAAACGGTAAATCAATAGACCCGGAAACGGTTAAATTCCTAATAGACCCTGAGGCTCCCACAGAACAGAAAAGCCCTACATTATTATTCTCATTCTTCTTAATGGCAAACCCTGAAATAGTATTTCCACCCCCATCCAAATGCCCATTAAAAGCGACCCCTCCATTCCCTATCATCTTCCACCCCTCCGCAGAGGTGCAGTACTCACTTATATCTATGCTCGAAGAGAGCTTTAAATATTTATTGTTGTATTTAGTAGGATCAGCATTGAAATTTGAAGCAAAAGCATAAAACTCGGCAGCATTAGTAATAAGGAAAGGGTTGCTTTCCGTTCCGAGTTCAGTTGCCGGGTCTTGAGAAACAGTAATAGTAGCACTCTTAACCTCACCTGCTTTAACAGTAATAGTAGCCGGTTCAGGTGCTGTCATACTCGAATTGAGCCCCACGGATATGGTAAAAATTCCCTCCCCTTTTGTCACCTTACACCAACTCTTATTAGATGCAACAGACCATACGGGGTAATTAGTAGCTACAGTGATAACAGTAGTCCCCCCCCTGAAAGGGTATTTTATATTATCTCCGGGGGTCAATGTCAATACCGCATCAGCAGCACTCTGATCTACCTTAAAGGTAACAGGAGAGGCACCATTTGCAGAGACAGTAATAGTTGCCTGCTCCTTTGCTACCGCAATGGTGTTCTTTGCTGCCACAATATTGAATTTTTCATTGTCTGTTTTAGTTACCTTGCACCACTCTTTATTAGAGGCAACACTCCATTCAGGGAGGTTTGTGGTAACAGTAACGGAGGTCTCACCCCCTTGAGAAGTATATTTGATATTCCCTGACGGAGAGGTTTTTAGAAAAGCGTTAGCGGCGTTTTGTCTTACCTTAAGTGTAACCGAGGGGACCCCTTCTGCAGAGACAGTAATAATCGCCTCCTCAGGACTCTTCATCGTTTTGTTCTCCAAGGCATTTACAATAAAAGAGGTAACAGGTACCGGTTTGTCAGTTGTTGGAACCACTGAAGATGAAACCTTACACCACTCTTGAGATGAGGAGACCTTCCAAACTTCTATATTAGTGGCTACCTGTATTGTAAAAGTCTCTGTTGCAGCAGCGGAAAATACAATATCATCAGTCGGTGAAATGACTAAATAAGGGAGCTCTTTCTTACAGCCAAAAAGTGCCAATAGCATCACTCCGACTGCCATAAATTTTGAAAGTATATTCCTCATAATAAAAAGATATTTAGCTCTTAATCCAAAAAACAAATTTAGCAAAAAACATCGACAGCACTCAAAGTTCTATAATTTTATCGCAAACTTTTTCAATCTCCCGTCTAACATCTGCTCCGGAATCACCGCCTTAACACCATCTGCGACTATATTCAGCATCTTCTCCCGCACGAAGTCCCTCCTTATGACCAATGATATCTCCCTTACAGGTCCCGGAGAGGAGAGTTGCCTTACATTTTTCTTTTGAGCTTCGCAGAGAAGGTCAATATGCAATTCAGGAATAATCGTATAACCCCCGTTGGCATCAACTATCTTCACAAGCGTATCAATACTCCCCGCCTCGTAAATCGAAGAGGTATCTGCCTGTTTATGACAAAAATGAAACACTTGATTTCTAAGACAATGCCCCTCTTGTAGCACCCAAAGTCGCTCCGTGGGCATCTTCGCGGAGATGATCTCCTCTTCTGCGTAAAAACTCTCCGAGGGGGAGACATAGGCTACAAACTTCTCATAGTACAATGGAATCTCAAGCAACCCTTCATTTGCAAGCGGAGTGGCAAGGATTGCCATATCGAGCTCCGCTCTCTCCAACTGCTCCACGATTAACTTTGTTCTCTCTTCGGAGACCTTCATCTTAATTCCGGGATGCTTACTCCGGAACACCTGAAAAAACTTCGGCAGGATATAAGGGGCCACGGTGGGAATTATCCCGAGCAGCAGCTCCCCCCTCTGCTCCTCCCTCTTTGAACTCACTATCTCCTGGATCTGCGAAGCATTGTATAGAGTCACCTTTGCCTGCTTTATAATCTCCTCCCCGAGCAGAGTCGGTTTTACAGGATGAGAGCTTCTATCAAAGATTATCACATCGAGTTCAAATTCCAATTTCTGAATCATAGAACTAAGTGTAGGCTGCGTTACCCCGCAAGCCTCGGCAGCTTTTACAAAGTTACGGTGTCTCTCCACCGCCACGATATATTCCAGTTGACTAATGGTCATAAATGATATTTTTTACAAATATAGAAATAATCTATAAAATGATAGAAAATATCTGTTTGATTTATATGAAATAGCACCATATCTTTGCACTGAAATAGAAAAACAGAAATAATAATAACAATAAAAATATAATATCATGGAAAATCAAGTTTATCAAATGCCACGTATTGGCGAAAAAGCACCTGCTTTCAAAGCAGTTACCACTCAAGGTCCCATTAACTTCCCTGCCGACTATTCAGGTAAATGGAAAATCCTATTCAGCCACCCTGCTGACTTTACCCCTGTTTGTACCTCTGAATTTATGACCTTTGCTTCCTTGGCTTCAGACTTCGAGGCACTGAACACACAGCTTGTAGGGTTATCAGTTGACGGACTCTACAGTCATATAGCATGGCTTCGTACCATTAAAGAGAAAATCGAATATAAAGGGATGAAAGATGTGGAGATTAAATTCCCACTTATCGAAGATATCACCATGGAGGTTGCCAAAACCTACGGAATGATCCAACCCGGCGAAAGTTCCACCAAAGCAGTAAGAGCAGTCTTCTTCATTGACCCAAATGATGTAATCAGGACTATCCTTTACTACCCCCTCGCACTTGGCAGAAATTTTGATGAGATAAAGAGAATTATCATCGGACTTCAGACAGCAGATAAATTCAGTGTAGCTCTCCCTGCAGATTGGAGACCGGGAGATGATGTAATCGTACCGACAGCAGGTTCTTGCGGAGTAGCAAAGAGCAGAATGGAAGGGGGAGAAGAGGGTGTTACCTGCCACGATTGGTTCTTCTGTACGAAACCTCTCTCTAAAGAGAAAGTCGAAGAGAAAATTGGCAAAACCAAATAACCAACAGATAATGAGATTAAATAAAATTATTACAATCATTCTTTTAGCATTACTCCCTTTAACCGGCTGTGCCGGAGGCAGATCTAATACTAAAGACAAAGAAGAAAAGACAATGAAAACAATTCACCTTACCAAAGCCGAGTTCCTTAAAAAAGTAGTAAACTACGAAGAGAGTCCAAACGAATGGAAATATTTAGGAGACAAACCTGCAATAATAGACTTCTATGCATCATGGTGTGGTCCCTGTAAAATGATAGCACCAATACTTGAAGAGTTAGCACAGGAGTATGATGGACAGATTTATATCTATAAGATAGATACAGAAAAAGAGCAAGAGCTTGCAGCAGCATTCGGAATCCGTTCTATCCCCACTCTTCTCTTTATACCGATGACCGGTGAACCGCAGATGGCACAAGGTGCCCTCCCTAAAGCCACATTGAAAGAGGTCATAGATGAATTGATTAAAAAATAAAACTGAGGGAGATTTAAAAAAAACACCGTCAAGATTGGCGGTGTTTTTTTTGCGACATGATTAATTAAAGTAGGATCAAATCCTATGAAAGAACTGAATGATTAACTCGATACAAAAGTATGATGACAAAGAGGCGTTATATTGTAAAGAATACACAATATCATGTAAAGAAGCGACAAAATCGCAATTTTTCATTAAAAACAAGAAAAAAAGAGGAATAAAAAGAAAAAACACCGTCAAAATTGGCGGTGTTTTTTTTGCGACATGATTAATTTTTTAGGATTTCTTCCATTTCCCACAAACAGAAGAGACTTACCCTCGAAAGAACTATTTTAAGTATTAACTCGACACAAAAGTACAGCGTAAACAGAGCTCTTCCTTGTAAAAACTAAACTATTTATTGTATAATCGAGACAGCTCGGGGTGTGCCTTCAAATATTTACGGGTTTGAGAATACCCCTCCTTGTAGATTTTGGGAAATTTCGGGAAATCAAATATATTATATTCCTCATTAGAATATGACTGAATAAGGTGGTCGCATAATTTCATCCCCGGAGTAGAGTTTGCGACCATTAAGGTATTAACAGTTCGAAGTGCTATATTTGCTATGGAGTCCCCTTTAAATATAGGTGTATGAGGATGGACATTTACCCCGATGAGGATTTCACACTTATCACGTATTATTTCAGCAGGGAAGTTATTTAGAACCCCTCCATCTACATACAAATCACCATTAATCTTTATAGGGTCGAAAATCCCAGGCTGTGTCATCGAAGCTAATACAAACTCTTTAAGGTGCTCTCCGGAGCTTATTAGCTCACACCTCTCCTTAGAGATATTAACCACACTAACCCCAAATTCCACAGGAAGATCTTCAAATCGCTCGTAGGGGATATACTTATTTATAATACCACTAATAGACTTATGGGTAGATAATCCTAATCTGTTTTTATGTGAAGTGGGGAGAGAGAAAATTTTAATTAGTTTATACACCTTCTCTGTTCTAATAATCTGAATAATCTCTTCAACGCTCAGTCCGCTCGAGTAGAAGAGCCCCACTAAAGCCCCCATACTTGAGCCGGAGAGGCACGTAGGGTGTATTCCGACCTCCTCAAGAGCTTTTAATGCCCCCAAATGTGCAAAACCGAGAGCTCCGCCACCGCTAAGAGTTATCCCTATTTCATGTTTTTTTATCATTTTTATAAGTTTCTAAAAATAATTACAAATATTTTGCCGAAAAGGAAAAAATTATTTGGAGTATTAAAAAAACTTCTTACCTTTGCACCGCGATTTAGAATAATTAATGTTTAACTCAGTCTTGACAGACAGTAATCCCACAGCTCCAAACTGTTTGTCGGATACCATGAAAGAATGACGACTAATTTCTTCAAGTTTGTCTTAAGTTTAATAACCACCTCTATTTTTATAGGTGGTAATCTTGTTTATGGACAGCAGAGACAGCCTGTAGAATATCTTGATACACTCAGTATCGTTATCACTTATCGTATAGGTCAGTCTGTAATAGTTCCCACTTTGGGCTCAAATTCTACAGAGTTGGCAAAACTCGATAGGTTCATGAATGACTGGCTTACAAACATTGATCCTAACGACCCTATAACTCATACTCTCGATATTACCGGGGTTTGCTCTGTGGATGGTTCCTATAAAACCAATGTTTATATATCTCAGATGAGGGCAATCGCTACTCGAAGATGGTTAGAGAGACACTATACTTTTTCTAAGAATGTGGTTTTAAGAACATTTAATATCTCTGAGGATTGGGATGGATTTATTGCCTTAGTAAAGAGTTCGGGTGATGTTTATACTGACCAGATGCTCTCAATTATAGAAAAGGAGAAAGATTTTGATAAGAGAGAGAGATCCCTTAGGGCACTCGCCGGTGGCGCCCCTTGGAGAAGGATGATGGAAAAGATGGGAGACTCCCGTTCAACACATATTAATTTAGTCTCCAAGAGGACTAAAAAAGAGAGAGGTTCTGTTGCCTCCACTGCAAGAAGCTCCTCTATACTCGAACATGAATACTATGTGCCACTTGATCAGGAGCTATATAAACCAAGGCCTTTAAATATAACCCCTATATCGATTCCTAACTCTGACTGGAAGATTATGAGGTCAGCCTCCAAACTCCCCACTTTTGAATCTACTACGACCAAAGGGTGTGGATTTTTCCCATTTGCTTTAAAAACAAATCTCCTTTTCGATGCAGTTACAGCATTGAATGTGGAGCTTGAGGTCCCTATAACTCCTCACTTCTCACTTGCTGCTGAGTATGTTTTCCCTTGGTGGTTAACCAAAGGACATAACTACTGTTTTCAACTTATATATGGTACTCTCGAAGGACGTTACTGGTTTGGAGATAGAAGTAAAAGGGGAATGTTAGAGGGTTTCTTCGTAGGTGCACATGCCGGAATCGGTTATTACGACTTCCAGTCCAAGACACAAGGGTATCAGGGGGAAGTTCTGATAGGAGGATTATCCGCAGGGTATTCCATTAAGTTAAATAGAACTTTCAATTTGGAATTATCTGTTGGCGGTGGTTACATCTACACCAAGTACAGATATTATATACCTAAAGATGATTATACCATACTTGCATATCAGCATAGGGGTATATACGGAAACTATGTTCCCACAAAGGCGAAAATAGCTCTCGTATGGAATATATGCAGCAGTAATTATAATAGGAGAGGAATAAGATAATGAAGAGACTAAGTAACATATTTATAATCGTAACCTTAGCGGCTTTGGTTTTAGCATCGAGCTGTGTTAGGAGAGATTTGGATATGGAGTACATAGACTCTGCAGAGATAGCTGTGGTATTTGATTGGACTAAAGCCGATATAAATCCTGATGGAGCTACCATTACATTTTTCCCTATAGATGGAGGAGCCCCTATAGTTAAACTTACTCATAGTGATACGACCATAGTAGCCTTAAAGGTGGGACGTTACTCTATCATTGGTTTTAATGAGACCACTGTCGATTTTGATAATATAGAGTTCAGAGGGACAGACCATTTTGCTACTTATGAGGCAGTATTAAAGAAAGAAGCGAGTAAAACCGATCCTAATATCTGGGGAAATCCTGACATACTCGCCTCTGCATCTATCGGAGATTTTGTGGTAACTACTGATATGGTTCAAGAGACTCGTACCAGAACCAGAACTAAGACCAGGACCAAGTCTAAGTCTTTGGTTCTCTCCCCCTCCCTTACCATTACCCTCCAGCCTCG
The DNA here is from genome assembly GCA_964642235.1 of uncultured Muribaculaceae bacterium. GTDB lineage: Bacteria > Bacteroidota > Bacteroidia > Bacteroidales > UBA932 > CAYSND01. Next base: position 638 of record CAZXOP010000017.1, on the reverse strand, counting down.
CAGGGTGGTTTATCCGGCAGTGGTGGTAGCCAAGATTAATGGTTTGAATAATATCTCTGCAGCAGGTGCTTATGTTAGTGGCTTTACCGAATCGGTTAACTTATCTAACTATAAAACCTCCCCATTCTCGACACGTCAAAAATTTTCTTTTTCTGAGGTGAAATACGAAGCAGGCTCCCCAAGAAATGGTTCTGCAACCGGAACATTTACCTCCTTTGGGTTAAGGGACCAACAGGGAGGACCCGAACTAAGTGGATATGACCTCGATTTCAGAGCTACCCTTAAAGATGGTTCCGGTTTTAGCAGGTCATTCGACATCTCGTCAAGTATCTCTACCATAAATATAGAGATAGGGATACAGATTAATATAAAAATAGGGTTGGAAGAACCTATTGTTATCCCCGACGTCGGAGGAGAAGGGGGGTGGAAGATAGATGTAGGTGAATGGGATGAGGTGGTAATCCCGATAACACTTTAAAAGAAATTAACGAATTAACATTAATAATAAAAAAACAAAACAATTAACAACAAACAATTTAACAATTAACAATTAATTTATTCACAAACTCACAAACACATTTCTATTATGAAAAAAATTTTTATTCTCGCAAGCGTTGTCATCATAGCCATGACTTCTT
>CAZXOP010000016.1:0-24693 GCA_964642235.1 uncultured Muribaculaceae bacterium | reverse complement strand
CTGCCGCTAGCGTTCATCCTGAGCCAGGATCAAACTCTTCATTGTATATGTTTTTATAAAATTTTTAGCTATCCTGACACTTGTGTTTATTAATTAATTTTCTCAAAAAAATTAACGCTCTCTCTTTCTTGGTACTTATTGTTGTACTTTGTTCTTCAATATTTCAATCAACTATTTTTACCCTCTCTCCTACTCTCCAGCCCATATCTTCTCTGAAAGGGAGCGCAAAGATAAAGGGTCATTTTGTAATAACCAAATTTTTTTAATCTTTTTTTCAAAAAAAATTAATAAAAATTTTATAATCCTGATTATCAGTTAGAATAATTTTGGAGAAGAATCATCTAACTGCTGAAGTACCGCACTTATTATGGATTCTCTAAAAAAAGCGGATTTAGATTTAATGTTAAATTTCTTACAGTATTGGTCGATAACGGCGAGTTCCTTCTCATTAAAACGAATAGACCTCTGCTCTGTTCTAAGCAGAGACTTCTTCGATTGTCTAATAAAATCGGGTGTAACCGTCTCTTTATTTTTACTCACTGTCGAAATATTTTCTCAAAAATAACACTATTTTTTTAATCTTCAAACTTTTCGCCACTTTTATCAAGCCATTCAAATTGTAAAATTGCAAAGTCTGTCGATGATTTGACAGAAATTTTGCACTTGTACTTCTTCTCCCATCTCCTGTATATGGACTTAAACCCCTTTGTGAGGTAAGCCTCGATAATAGGATTTACCTTTAAAATGAACGATTTTATATTTTTTTCTTTTGTATAGTAGCCCAAAGGCTGCTCTATCATCTCACTTATTAATATAGATGAGGCTATTTTTCCGGATCCGCCACAAGTCGGGCAGGTCTCTTGAGTATTAATTTCGGTAGCAGGTCTTACCCTCTGACGAGTAATCTGCATTAGACCGAATTTAGTAAGCGGGAGTATATTATGTTTAGTCCTATCGTTTTGCATAAGTTCTAACATATATTTATATAGTCTCGCTCTGTGATCATTGGTATCCATATCGATAAAATCGACTATTATGATACCACCCATGTCTCGGAGTTTAATCTGTCGGGCAATCTCTTCTGCCGCATGACAGTTTACATCAAAAGCGTTTTGTTCCTGGTCTTTCCCCCCTTTTCCACGAGTTCCACTATTAACATCCACCACATGAAGAGCTTCTGTGTGTTCTATCACAAGATATGCCCCTTGTCTGATGGGGACAACCTTTCCAAAAGCACTCTTAATCTGTTTGGTTACATCAAAGTGGTCTAAAATGGGTTCACGACCTTTGTACTGTTTTACTATCTTCTCCTGCTCGGGCGAAATCAGTGAAATATAATCTTTGATCTCTTCTAAAACCGCATCATCATTTACATAAATATTAGTAAAAGAGTCGTTTAGCAGGTCTCTAAGCACGGTAGTGGTTTTACTGTTTTCAGTAAATAGGAGTTTTGGTGGCTTTTGAGTGGCAAGTTTCTGCCAAGAATCTTCCCACTTCTTAATCAACAATTTAAGTTCTGCATCGAGTACTGCTGCTTTTTTCCCCTCTGCCGCCGTTCTAAGGATAACTCCGTAATTCGGGGGCAATATGCTATACATAAGGCGTTCGAGGCGGTTTTTCTCCTCCCTCGTAGATATTTTCTGGGAAATACTTACTTTCTCCCCAAATGGGAGAAGTACAATATTGCGTCCCGCAATGGAAATTTCCGCAGTGAGTCTCGAACCCTTAGTGGAAATTGGCTCCTTCACTATTTGAACAATGATGGGGTTTCCGGGGGTTAGAACATTCTCGATTTTCCCCTCTTTTTCAAGTATTGCACTAACGTCAATACTTTTAAAGAATGTGGAAAAATCACGATTGGGATTAATTTGACGTGCGAAAGTGTCAAAAGCCTTAAAATTCAGTCCCAGGTCAAGATAATGAACAAATGCGTCTTTTTGGTCTCCGATGTCGATAAAGGCTGCATTCAGGGTGGGGAGAAGTTTTTTAACTCTTCCCAAATACACATCACCCACCGAGAAGGCTCTGCCTGTGTTCTGCTCCTTGTTTAGTTCAACAAGTCTGTGATTCTCAAGAAGTGCTATCGTTACTTCATTCGAGGTCACATCTATAATCAGGTCTCTATCCATCGAATCTCATATATTTATAAACAAATAATCTAAAGCAGTTTACAAAGAATCTGCTTTAGATTATAAACTACATTAAAGACAAAAATGGACAATTATTTCTTCTTTTTATGTCTATTCTTACGCAACCTCTTTTTACGTTTGTGCGTTGACATTTTATGTCTTTTTCTTTTTTTTCCGCTAGGCATGGTCTCTGATATTATTTAACGTTGGTTTTCACCTTATTCATAAAAGTCTTTGAAGGCTTGAAAGCAGGGATGTTATGAGCTGGGATAACAATAGTTGTATTTTTTGAAATATTTCTTGCTGTCTTCTTTGCACGATGTTTTACGATAAAACTACCGAAACCACGAAGATAAACGTTTTTATCCTTTGCAAGTGAGTCCTTTACGCTCTCCATAAATGCCTCAACAACACTCTGAACTGCGTTTTTTTCCATTCCAGTTGCTTTTGCAACTTCATTTACGATGTCTGCTTTAGTCATGATATTAAAAATTAATTGGTTAATATATACCTTTTTGGGATTGCAAAAGTATCTCATTTTTTTTAATTTACAAAAACTAATGCATTTTTTTTATTTATTTAATTTGGCATAATGATTGACCATATTTAAAAAGAAGTTTAATTTTGTTTTTTATTAATAAACTAATGACAATTTGACAGATGAAAAAGGAGACGATATTGTTTGATACCGGATTTGGAGATGTGAATATAATTCCTGTTGTGAATGTAGATTCAGGGCAGAAATTAAGCGACTCTGAGTTACCTGACATTTTGCCTATATTATCTTTAAGGAATGCAGTGCTATTCCCATCTACCGTGGTTCCTATCTCGGTAGGGAGGGATAAATCTATAAAGTTAATTAGAGACGCCTATAAGACAAGTAAGATACTTGGGGCTGTAACACAGTTAGATGCAGCTAATGAAAGCCCATCTATTATAGATCTATTCGATGTAGGGGTGCTTGCACGCATTATTAAGATAATAGAGATGCCGGATGGGAGCATTACAGCTATTCTTCAGGGACTTAAGAGGTTTAAAATCGTGGAACAGGCCACTGATGAACCATATTTATTTGCGAGAGTGAAATATCTCGAAGATATATTGACTAAAAGAGATGAAGCAGATATGGAGGCACTTACAGGCTCCATTAAAGATGTTTCCCTCCATATTATAAAACTCTCTCCCCACCTCCCACAGGAGGCCTCTTTTGCGATTAAGAATCTCGAAGGGTATGAATTTCTCACTAATTATATAGCATCAAGCATAGATATAGATGATATTTTAGAGAAAGTAGCTCTTCTGAAAGAGAATAGAGTGAAAGTTAGGGCAATGAAGTTACTTGAACTTCTTAATCGCCAAGTGGAGATTTTGAAACTTAAAGAGAATATTCAGCAGAAGGTTAGGATGGAGATGGACCAGCAGCAGAGAGAGTACTACCTTAATAATCAGCTAAAGACGATTCAGGAAGAGCTTGGAATGGATACCGATACCGACTTTGAGGAGTTTCGAGAAAAAGCCAAGACCAAAAAATGGTCGGCGAAAGTAGCGGAATCCTTCGAGGCAGAGCTTCGCAAACTCCAGAGGACAAACCCGAACTCCCCTGACTATAATATTCAGTACCAATATGTTCAGTTTATCCTTGACCTCCCTTGGGACCACTTAACCACAGACAATCTCGATTTGAAACACGCACAGAAAGTGCTTGACAAGGATCATTTCGGGCTTGAAACAGTTAAGGAGAGGATTATTGAATATCTTGCAGTATTGAAACTTAAAGGAGATATGAAGTCCCCTATTCTCTGCCTCTATGGCCCTCCGGGGGTGGGAAAAACCTCCCTTGGGAAGTCCATTGCAAAGGCATTGGGACGCAAGTATGAAAGAATTTCCCTTGGGGGTCTCCACGACGAAGCGGAGATTCGAGGGCACCGCAGAACTTATATCGGGGCGATGCCGGGGAGGATATTGCACAATATTAAGAAATCAGGGAGCTCAAATCCTGTTATTGTTCTTGACGAGATAGATAAAATAAGTAGTGATTTTAAGGGGGATCCCGCTTATGCACTCTTAGAAGTATTGGATCCTGAACAGAATAACACTTTCCACGATAACTATCTCGATATAGATTACGACCTTTCGAAGGTGCTTTTTATTACCACTGCCAACAATATCAGTGCGATTCACCCTGCACTAAAAGATAGGATGGAGATGATACCTGTTACAGGGTATCTTGCTGAGGAGAAGGTAAGTATTGCTCAAGGGTATTTGGTTCCCAAGCAGTTAGAGGCTCACGGATTAAAGAAGAGACAGTTAAAGTTTACCAAACCCTCTATCGAGAAGATTATAAATGAATATACCAGAGAGTCAGGGGTACGCGGACTGGATAGACAGATAGCTAAGGTGGCCAGAGTTACAGCTAAAAAGATAGCTACTGATGAATTAACTGAGGCTGTACTGTCTCCTGAGATGGTAAGAGAGTATCTCGGTCTCCCTACTAATCAGCATGATATGCAGAAGGGGAATGAGGCTCCGGGAGTGGTAACAGGGTTAGCTTGGACGGAAAATGGTGGGGAAATCCTCTTTGTGGAGTGTAGTCTCAGTAATGGGAAAGGGGTCTTGACCTCTACCGGTAATCTTGGGGATGTAATGAAGGAGTCGGCAACTATTGCCTATCAATATATAAAGGCTCACCCATCTCTTATTAATCTGACCACTAACGATATCACTAAAAAAGATATTCACATACACGTCCCTGAGGGGGCAATCCCTAAAGATGGTCCCTCTGCAGGTATCACCATGGTAAGTGCTATGGCATCTGCTTTCTCCGGAAAGATGGTTAAAAAAGGGATTGCAATGACCGGAGAGATGACCCTTCGTGGAAGAGTTCTCCCTGTGGGTGGTATCAAAGAGAAAATTCTTGCTGCCAAAAGGGCAGGGATAAAGACTATTATTCTCTCTACTGAAAATGAAAAGGATATTAAAGATATTAAGGATATATATATAAAAGGTCTCGATTTCGTCTATGTGGGCAATATATCCGATGTACTTAACTATATTTTCGAATAGAGAGAACAATGGAGGTAAAAATTAATAGTTCCTGGAAGGGGGTTCTGAACGAGGAGTTTGGGAAGCCATACTTCGAGGAACTTGTTTTATTCCTTCGTAAAGAGAAGTCTTCAGGTAAAACCATTTACCCTCCGGGAGGATTGATTTTCAATGCATTTGATCTCACCCCGTTCGATAAAGTAAAAGTGGTTATCCTTGGACAAGACCCTTATCATGGAGCAGGTCAGGCACATGGCCTCTCCTTCTCTGTGCCGAAAGGGGTTCCTCCCCCACCCTCTTTGAAAAATATCTATAAAGAGATAGAAACAGATCTTGGGGTAAAAGTTAATCGTGATGGGTCTCTTGAAGATTGGGCTTCTCAAGGGGTCTTTTTGCTCAATGCTGTGCTGACAGTCAGAGGCTCGGAACCTACCTCACATAGCAATATAGGGTGGCAACTCTTTACAGATGCCGTTATTAAAGAGATTTCAGATAATAAAAAAGGGGTTGTTTTTTTACTTTGGGGCAATTATGCACGAAGTAAAAGGGAACTAATCGACTCTTCTAAACACTTTATATTAGAAGCTGCTCACCCTTCTCCCCTTGCAAGAGGAGCATTTTTCGGGTGCCGACACTTCTCTAAAACCAATAAACTGCTTCTCTCCCAGGGGCTTTCGCCAATAAATTGGCAAGGGTGATTATGAGGGAAAAAGAGTTATTGCATTTCTTTTTTAAAAACACTACTTTTGTAGATTAATTTCATATTTAGATGAAAAAAGCCATTTTTCCGGGGTCATTTGACCCATTTACTCTCGGGCATCTCGATGTCCTTACTTCAGCACTTAAACTTTTTGATAAAGTGGTTATAGGTGTCGGTTACAATCATCGTAAGCAAGGGTTTTTTACTCCACAGCAGCGGATAGAGATAATTAATAGTGCCATAGAACCATTAAGGAGAGCAGGGGCAGATATAGATGTCTGTTCCTATGAGGGACTTACGATAAACTTCTGCCAGGAGGTAGGAGCAAGCTATATTATAAGAGGCCTGAGAACCACTACTGATTTTGAGTTGGAGAATGCTGTTTCACAGGCTAATAGAAAGATATCGTCTGATATTCTTACTATTTTTATTCCTGCTTCCGGAGAGTCCTCCTTTATCTCATCTACTGTTGTTCGCGACCTCCTTATAAATGGAGGAGATGCCTCAGCATTTGTTCCTAATAATATTGATCTCAACAAATATCTTCCTAAAAAATGAAAATAATTAAACAGTACCTACTATCTATACTCCTGATTTTTGGTTCATTGCTTCTATGTAATGGGCAAGAGGTAGCAAAAGATACATTAAGATCTCTTACCAAAGAGGACGTTAACTTTATACTCAAAACAATGGATGGGGAGACTGTTGCTAAGATCATCCAGAGTGTGGATAATGTCGTGGCTGCCGGGAAAGACCCTGCGGAGAAGGCTATGATAGCATACTCTGTCTATGAGTATTATCGCACGTCTAAAATAATGGGGTATGAAGAAGTTGCTATCTATATAGCCGACAACTACTTCCTTAATAAACGCTATAATCTTCCGAATGATACAGACATTATAGAAGTCGCACTCTTTGCGGATTATAATCGTAGCTCTATGATCGGGATGAAGGCCCCCTCTCTGGTTCTCCCTAATCTTCTTGGAAAGGAGACATCTCTTCTGAAAACTGAAGGGAAGTTTAAGATTGTTGTTTTTTATGAAGACCAATGCAGGGTTTGTAAATCGGAGTTTCCTAAAATGATGGAGTACCTTCAAGGGACAAATACCCCATTGGTACTCTACCGTGTCTATACTCAACCTTATAGGGAACGTTGGGAAGCATATATAAAAGACCTCGATGCTAAATACCCCCTCCCCTCTTCGGTAAACAAGTTTGATGTTTGGGACCCCGATATGGTCTCTGATTTCTCAAAAAAATATGGGGTTCTAAGCACTCCTAAAATATTCCTTCTCGATAGTAATAATGTGATTATAGGGCGTGGACTAAATACAAAGGCTCTTTCGCAGTTAATAGAGATTCATAGTGAGAAGCGTGATGAGATGCATAACTTCTTCGATCAGGTTTTCAACTCGGTTATACCTCAAGACCTCTCTAAAGAGATAGACACCACTCATGTATATGGGTTAATAGACACTTTCTACGAAAGTTCTAAAAAGGATACAGCATTTTTTAACGACCTCTTCAAGAGCCTCTACAAATATCTAAAACAGCATTATGAGTATGGTATTCAGAAAGGTGCAGCCTATTTAGGTAAGAAATATATGATAGATCAGCCCCAAATGTGGGAAAAATCTGACCTTAATTTAGCAGAAATAGAGTTAGCTGTCGATTTATTTAATAGGAATCCATTGGGTAAACCTGTTACTGACCTCCAACTCTACACTGTAAAGGGGAAGAAGAAGACTCTTTATGAGGCTTTCGGCTCTGAAAGCAAATACACAGTCCTCTTTTTATACGATTTCGACTGTGCGGTATGTGAGGCAGTGGCTGAGGAGTTAAAACATATCCACAGCACCTATTCGGAAAAGGGGGTTAATTTGGTGGCTGTTTATGTCGGTAAAAACAGACGTGCCCTTAAAAAATACCTAAAGAAGAATAATTTCGAATGGGAAACCATCTGGGATAAGAGTGGCAAATCAGGGATATTTAATAAATATAATCTCACAGGGGTCCCTTCTATCTATCTTTTGGATAGCGAAAAAAGAACTATCGCTAAGGATATAACACCGTTTACTCTCGAAGATCTACTTCGTCAACTCTCTATCATTGAACAGAATAAATAACATAAAAAAAATGCTTTCAGGAGAGTTTAAAGAACTATACAATGACCTTAAGGGAGTTATTCCTCCTAAAAGGATGCTTCACGACTCCCTTAGTGCAATAGCTTTTGGGACAGATGCCTCTTTTTATAGGTTACTTCCGAAGTTGATAATTAAGGTGGAGAATGAAGGTGAGGCAGTGGCTGTGCTCCAAAATGCCCATAAAAGAGGCATCCCTGTAACTTTCAGGGGAGCAGGTACCTCTTTGGCAGGACAGTCCATTAGCGACTCTGTTTTATTAATAGCCTCTCATGGGTGGTTAGGAGCGGAAGTTCTTGAAGAGGGGAAGAAAATAAAGCTCGGAATCGGTGTCAGAGGGTATCGTGCCAATATTAAACTTGCACCCTACGGTAGAAAAATAGGTCCCGACCCTGCTTCGATTGACTCTGCAATGATAGGGGGAATAGTGTCAAACAATGCCTCCGGCATGTATTGTGGAACATGGGAAAATGCATATAAGACAATAGCGGATCTCCGCATAGTGCTTGCTGATGGGACCATTCTCGATACTGCCGACCCAAAATCAGTTGCAGCTTTTCGCTCTTCGCACCCCCAAATAGTGAGTGGTCTTGAGGAGATTTCACGGAAAATCAATGAGGATGAGGAGCTACGCTCTAAGATTATAAGGAAGCACTCTATTAAGAATACCACGGGTTATGGACTTAACTCCTTCGTGGATTATAGTGATGGGATCGATATTCTTAAACACCTTATGGTGGGGTCAGAGGGGACTCTTGGTTTTATCTCCTCTGTAACTTTCCATACTGTACCAAATGAGAAGCATAAAGCCCTCTCCCTTATTATTTACCCTAACATAAAGATTGCTTGTGAAGCTGTAACTCTCATGAGCAAGCTGCCGGTTAAGGCTGTTGAGCTGCTCGACAGAGCAGCTATCCGCTCTGTGGAGGGGTACCACGAAATCCCCTCAGTACTGTTAGGGCTCCCTGACGATGCTTGTGTACTCTTGGTGGAGACTAAAGCAGAGTCCGAAGCTGAAATGTTTGCAAAAAGCGAAGCTATCACCAAAGGGATAAAGTCTATTCCGACATTGTGTCCTATTGTTTTTACTGATGATCCAAAAGAGCAGGCAGCCCTCTGGAGAGTTAGGAAAGAGACCTTCCCTACTGTTGCAGGGATGCGCAAGAGTGGCACTACCCCTATTATCGAGGATGTCTGTTTCCCTGTTTGCCGTCTGGCAGAGGCTGTTATTGACCTTCAAAAGATTCTTGCCAAGCATGGGTATGATGAAGCGGTGATTTTCGGGCATGCACTTGCAGGAAATGTCCATTTTGTTTTCAATCAGAACTTTGAGGATCCTAAGGAGGTAGCAAGATATGATAAATTTATGGAGGAGATCGCGGAGCTGGTGGTTGGGAAATATGAAGGGTCTCTAAAGGCAGAGCATGGGACAGGGAGGAATATGGCTCCTTTCGTGGAAAAGGAATGGGGCTCAAAGGGTTATGAATTTATGAAGGAGGTTAAAACGCTCCTCGACCCTCTCGGTATTCTTAACCCCGGCGTAATAATTAATGACGACCCGAAGGCACACCTAAAGGACTTAAAACCGCTCCCCTCTATCTGCGAAACTGCGGATAAATGTATGGAGTGCGGTTTCTGTGAAGGGGCTTGCGTGGCAGAGGGTCTTACCCTCTCTCCGAGGCAACGAGTGGCAACTTTCAGGGAGATGCAGGCGCTTCGCAACTCCGGAGGGGAACCTCATCGTGCTGCGGAGATAGCTAAGGAGTACCAATACAATGCTTTAGATACTTGTGCCACAGATAGCCTCTGTGCAATGAAATGCCCTGTCAAGGTGGATACAGGGAAGCTTGTAAAGGAGCTTCGCCATCAGGGGCACTCTACTTTTAGTGAGAAGATAGCCCTCTCCCTCGCTTCTAATATGGGAAAAGTCACCTCCGCAATGCGTGGCGGGCTTAATCTCCTTTATGGAGTTCGTCTTCTTTTCGGGAAGAGGGTCTTTGGTGCTTTGGCAAAATTTGCAAGAGTGGTAACTTTTAAACTTATTCCCCAATGGAACGAGCATTTCCCTAAGGGGGCACATCGTATAGATTATAAGAACAATAGCACTCCATCTGCTGACGAGTCTCGGAATGTGGTCTATTTCCCCTCTTGTATTACTCGAAGCATGGGGGTTTCAAAGAGTTATTCGAAAGAGGTGGAAATAACCCTGCTAACAAAAATGTTACTTGAAAAAGCGGGGTATAATATTATCTATCCTAAAAACTTGGATAAGCTCTGCTGTGGTATGGCCTTCTCTTCAAAAGGATTTGTAGAGGCAGGTAAAAAGGCCTCAGACGACCTTATGGAGGCACTTTTAGAGGCATCCAATGGAGGTAAGTACCAGATTCTTTGTGATATGAGCCCTTGTCTTTATACTATGCATACAAATATGGATGGGAAACTCAAGCTTTATGAACCGGCAGAATTTGCGGAAAAATACCTACTTAACAAACTTGTTATAAATCCTATTGAGGAGAGGGTAGCCATTTTTGCAGTCTGTTCGGCTAAGAAATTAGGGGTTGACAAGACTTTATATAATATTGCCAAAAAATGTGCTAAGGAGGTGGTCATAATCGACAGCAACTGCTGCGGATTTGCAGGGGACAGAGGTTTTCTTCTTCCGGAACTGAATGCTCACGGGCTGAGATTCTTAAAAGAGCAGGTCTATGGGTGTGATTCAGGATATGCCACCAGCCGCACTTGCGAAATAGGACTCTCCCACCATAGCGGAATAGAGTTTAAGTCTATCCTATATTTACTAAATAGATGTAGCGGATAGGTATCAATTACCCATAATTTTCTACCATTAAAAGAACTAAAAAGTATCCTGCAACTTTTGGATGACTCAAAAGAAAAAACTATCTTTGTGGTATTGACATAATAATAGAGAATGATGGAAGCGGGAAAATTTTTGAGTATAAAAGAAGCAAGCGAGTGGGCTACAGAACACACCCGAAGAACGGTTACAACCTCTAATATATCCTACCTTATTCAGTATGGAAGAATTAAAAAAAATGGAGAAAACGGATCTGTGCTAATTGAGTTACAAGATCTAATTAACTACTATAAATCATATAACGGAAATAGAGAGAATAGCTGGAAGGAACAACTTGGGAGTGACTTAAATTGGGCTTTATCTTTTGAACAGTATAAAGAAGCTGAAACGACTAAACATGTTCATAGACTACACCCGTACAAAGGTAAGTTTATTCCACAGCTTGTTGAATACTTTTTAGATGATCACACAGATAGTTTTAAAACAGAAACATATTTTAAAAAAGGTGATATAGTGCTTGACCCTTTTTCTGGAAGTGGAACAACAATGGTACAAGCTTGCGAGTTAGGAATGCACGCAATAGGTATTGACATTTCAGCTTTCAATGTATTGATTGGAAATTGTAAGGTGATACAATATAACTTATATGATGTTCAAAAAGAAATAAACCGAATTTCAAAAGCATTAAATGAGTTCCTTAGTGATTCACATACTATAGAATTTGAAACTAAGTTACTAAAAGAACTGAGCGACTTTAATAATAAATACTTCCCTGCCACTGAATATAAATACAACTTACGACAAGGAAAAATCAAAGAGAAAGAATATGGAGTAGAAAAAGAAAAAGAATTCCTGCCAATCTACAACAAACTAGTAAAAGAATATAATATTAAATTACTACAAGATAACAATGATACTTTCTTGGATAAATGGTATTTACAACACATTAGGGAAGAGATAGAATTTGTTTTCAACGAGATTAAAAAAATTAAAAATGTTAAAACAAAAAAAATCATTGCTATTATTTTAAGTCGTACTATTCGCAGTTGTAGAGCTACTACACACGCTGATTTAGCTACATTAGTAGAACCTATTAATGCAACTTACTACTGTTCAAAACATGGAAAAATATGCAAACCACTTTTTTCAATCCTTAAATGGTGGGAAACATACTCAAAAGATACTATAAAACGCCTTGCTCAGTTTGACAATTTGAGAACACACACATTTCAAACATGCCTGACCGGCGATAGTAGAACACTTAATATTTTTGATGAACTAGATAAAAGGAATCCTGTTTTTGCAGAGTTAGCAAAAGTACAAAAAATCAAAGGGATTTTCTCATCACCTCCTTATGTTGGGCTCATTGACTATCACGAACAGCATGCTTATGCATACGATTTATTTGGTTTTTCACGTAAAGATGAGTTAGAAATAGGGCCACTATTTAAAGGACAAACAAAAGATGCACAACAAAGCTATATTCAAGGGATTTCAGAGGTCTTAAATAATTGTAAAAAATATCTTGTCGATGATTATGATGTTTTTTTAGTCGCAAATGACAAATACAATATATATCCAGTTATTGCCAAAAATGCAGGAATGAACATAGTAAATCAATTCAAACGCCCTGTATTAAACAGAACTGAAAAAGATAAAGGAGCATATTCAGAAACTATATTTCATTTAAAAGCAAAACAATGAATAAATGGATAAACGAAGTTAATTATGGCACTAACTAATCAACAGATAGAGCAAGTAGAAGATGTTTTGAAAAAAAATTTAAGAAACAAGTTTCAAAACTACAAACCTGAACCAGCCTCAATGCCTTTTCACACACGACTTCTAGGAAAGGACAGAATGGCTTTGTTTTCGTTTATACATTCCCTAAATACAAATTTCGGAACAAGCATTTTTGAACCTGTCGCTTTAGCATTAGCCTCAAAGTCATTCAGAGAGGCAAAAACACAAGCCACCGCTGGAACACAAATCAGCGAAAAGGCTCAAAGAGTTATACAAGATATCATGGATGATTTAACATCTGCACAATCAAAACCTAATAAAATTGAAGAGATTGAAACAATAAGGAGGGTTTGTCAAACAGGGAGCATGAAAGCTATTAAAACTACTAAAGTGGATATTTGGTTGCAAGGAAACAATAATGATCTCTATTTTTTCGATATTAAAACTGCAAAACCAAATAAAGGAGGGTTTAAAGAATTCAAACGAACATTATTAGAATGGACTGCTTCTGTTTTAGCAGAAAATCCAAATGCAAATATTAATACTCTAATTGCAATTCCCTACAACCCTTACGAACCAAAACCATATTCACGTTGGACTATGGCAGGGATGCTTGACCTTAAAAATGAGTTAAAGGTGGCCGATGAGTTTTGGGATTTTCTAAGCGGAAAAGGAACATATTTACAACTACTAGATATTTTTGAAAGGGTAGGTTTAGAATTAAGACCAGAAATTGATAATTATTTTACGCAATATAACAGGTAATTACCTATATGTATAAATCTCTGCGTCACTATATCGATTTTCTGGAATCGCAGGGGGAACTCCTTAGAATTAAAGAGTTTACTGATCCTGTCCTCGATATTACGAAGACTACTGATCGGGAATGTAAATCCCCCGGAGGAGGGAAGGCTCTTCTATTTGAGAATACAGGGAGTGATTTTCCTGTTATTACCAATATGATGGGGTCAGATAGGAGGATTCGTTATGTACTCGGTATAGAGGAGTGGGATGAGATAAATAAGAGAATGGATTCCCTTATAGGTGAGGTACTTCAGCAGAGAAACTCTTTTTATGATAAGTTAAAGATACTCCCTACCCTTTCAGGGGTTTCGAGATGGCTCCCTAAAACCATCTCAGGTAAGGGGAGTTGTCAGCAGGTAAGGTGCGATTCCCTCTCACTGCTTCCGATTCTTAAATGTTGGGAGTTGGATGGGGGGAGATTTATTACCCTCCCACTGGTTCATACCCGCGACCCTAAGAGTGGGGGACGAAATGTGGGGATGTATAGAATGCAGGTGTTCGATGATATGACCACGGGGATGCATTGGCACAGACATAAGACAGGGGCAAGGCATTATGACCTACTCGCCTCGATGGTGGCTTCAGGGGAGTGCTCCGATAGCAAACTTCCTGTGGCGGTGGCACTTGGAGGTGATCCTCTCTATACTTATGCAGCCACTGCACCTATGCCTGACGGAATAGATGAATATCTCCTTGCAGGGTTTTTAAGGGATGCTCCTGTTAAACTTGTGAATTGTCTTACCCAACCACTGCAAGTCCCCGAAGATTGCGATTTCGTGATTGAAGGGTATGTGGATGTTTTAGAGGAGAAAGTAATTGAGGGGCCTTTTGGTGACCACACAGGGTTTTATTCATTGGAGGATTATTATCCTAAATTTCACGTAACCTGCATAACTCACCGAAAGGGTGCCATTTACCCTGCGACCATTGTAGGAATCCCTCCGATGGAGGATAAATATATTGCCATTGCCACTGAGAAAATTTTTCTGACCCCTATTCAGTTTGCCATTGCTCCGGAGATAGAGGATCTCTACCTCCCTGAGGAGGGTGTGGGGCATAATTTTGCTATTGTCAAGATAAAAAAGAGTTACCCCGGGCAGGCACAAAAAGTGGCAAATGCACTCTGGGGTGCGGGGCAGATGATGTTCAATAAGTTTATAATTATAGTAAGTTCGGAGATAGATATACGTGATAAGAAGGCACTTCTCGCTGTACTTAATGAACATTTCCTCCCTGAGCGGGATGTTTATACCACTAAGGGGGTACTCGATATACTCGACCATACCTCTCCAGTATGCGGGTATGGAGGAAAAATGTGCTTAGACCTTACAGTCAAACTAATTGAGGAGCTGGATGGTGCCGGTGCTCTCCCCCTCTCATTACGGGGTGAGACCTTTAATGCCGATTCTCTAAAGTCTGCTTTTGTCCGTTTTGAGCTACCTCATATAGAGATACTTCTCGATAGTAAAGAGTCAATAGACTCCTCTCCTGAAACCATTTATCGAAATCTTTGGTTGTTAGGGTGTAATTGTGATCCTGTTCGCGACTCTGTGATAGTCAACGGAAAACTTATCTTAGATGCGACCTCTAAGGAGGGACGCCCCGACTTTCACCGCCCCTGGCCCCCCGAAGTCAGGTAAACTATTTTTTACCCTTTTTCTTAAATAAATTCATAGAGAATAAGCTGACGAATAGAGCTATACAGAGCCAGAAAGTGAAAATGGCTATTTTGCCTACTACATCTCCGTATTTTACAAAGAGTGTCTGTTTATCGTTAAGGTTAAGATTGCCACGAATGGCACCCTCTTCCCACCACCCTATCCTTTCTGTGATATCTCCACGCTGATTGATAAATGCAGAGATACCTGTATTCGCACTCCTTGCTATGGAGCGGCGAAGTTCTATTGCTCTGAGTGAGGAGTAACTTAGGTGCTGTTTATGACCGTCTGTTTTCCCCCACCATCCATCATTGGTAATCACAGACATTACCTGTGCCCCTTTTTGAACATATCCGCGACAGTAGTCTCCGTAAACTGATTCATAACAGATAATGGTACCTATCTTGGTTCCGTCCCCTGCTGTAAAAATGGAGATTTCCGGCTGTGTGCCATAGCTTGAGAGCATATTCCCACCTAAATGCATCTTAAATCTTGAAAGGAGTTTAGGAAATGGGACGAACTCCACAAGTATAACTAATTTTGATTTGTGAAATACATCATGTCCCCCAAGGTTATCAAACATAAATGCTGAATTGAATGTGTCGTACCAATACCCATTCCCTTTTTTGGCAGTAAGGGTTGGGGCACGAGTTGGAGAGGAGCCTGCATATTGGTACCATGGGTAGATTTTATAAGATATTGAACCGAGAATAAAATTAGAGGAGGGGTGCCTATGATTAAATTCCAATACCTTCAGACCTGAATAAGAGGAGGCGGGGTCATCTACATCGAGTTGGGTGGTAAATGTTTCGGGTGTAACCACAAAAGTAGTGGTGTCAGTTATATAAAGCTCTGCAAGTCTGAAAAGAATCGAGTCCTGTTTTACACGACTATTAGGGTCAAATTTCGTCTGATAAGGTTCAATATTGGGTTGAATAACAACAAATTCCCTTGGATTGGGGGTCTCTTTGTATGAATAATAGATTATGTGGGAGGCTATTATGGGGAGGGTTATTAAAAGTGCGTAACCCACAATCCTCGATACACGAACCCTCATTGTACTATTGCGAGAGCTAAGAATCTTGTAAAGCAGTAATCCGGAGGAGAGTGCCCAAAGTGAACCACCGAGGCTCCCTGTGAACTCATACCACTGGATACATTTAATGGAGGTGGCAAAGGCGTTGCCGAGGACGAGCCAGGGCCACGAGATTTGAGTATTGAAATAGATATGCTCCCAAGCAAGCCAAGTGGCAATGAAAAAGAGATATGGAAGGGTGCTTGTGGGGGATATTTTATTGAACTTCAATAATTGTTTTCTAAAAACTCTGAAAAGTCCGAAAATTACTGCCATCTGGAGCGCGTTTGCTACGACTGCCACTATGGCTCCGGGGAGGGTAGCATGGTGTAACCAGAAAGTGGTAAAGAAATTCCAAAGTAGAAAAACTGTGTAGTAATATATCCAAACCCTTTTAATAGAGTGTTTTAGACAGTATTCGTCCAGAAAGAAGAGTGGAACAAATGCGAAAAGTATCAGGAAACCTGTATGAGGAACCAGAAAGGGAATTGAGAAAAAGAGTACTGAGAGTGATATTAAAAGTGGAATTTTCACTACCGGTTTATCGAAAGTTTTGGACATTTGTTTATATGTTTTACATTTTCTTGGCAAAGGTAAAATTTTCTGTTGTATATTTGCAATTCATCGAATTAATTATGATAATTGATTTTCTAAGAGGGTGTATCGTCGGGCTAGGGGCCTCTATCCCATTGGGTCCAATAGGGGTAATGTGTATCCAAAGAACTCTAAGCAAGGGACGAAACTCAGGGTTGATAACCGGAATGGGTAGTGCGATCTCTGATACCATTTATGCGGCAGTAGCCCTGTTAAGCCTCTCTTTCATTCAAGATTTTATAATGGCCCAAACCGATTATCTTATGCTTTTCGGTGGATTGATAGTGGTACTTTTCGGGGTCAATATCTTCTTAAAAAACCCTGTTAAACAGATTAAAAGAATAAAGGCGGGAAGTAATAGATATTGGCAGGACTTCTTCTCTTCAGTAGCAATGACCATAACTAACCCTGCTACCCTTATTCTCGTTATCGGGATAATGGCTTTTGTGGGGATCAATGTCAATTATGAGAAAGGGTCTCTTCTTTTGGTTGGAAGTACTCTGCTTGGAGTCTTTGTAGGGGGATTTTCTTGGTGGTTATTACTCTCTACCTCCGTAAATAGGTTTAGGAATCGTTTTAGACTTCGTCACCTACTCACTATCAACCGTGTTTCAGGTGTGGTGATAATTGTGCTTGGAATAATTACTTTCTTTGAGGGGCTAATAAGATTATTGATTCAGATTAAATAAGTCCTACACATCTGTAAGAGAACCCTTCTGCTTCAACTTCCGATTTTATATAGATATTACGACCATCCACGAATATATTACCGCGCATGGTGTTTCTTAATAGTTTCCAATCAGGAATCCTAAACTGTTTCCACTCTGTATGTAGAGCTACTGCATCTGCCCCTGAGGAGGCATCGTATATATCTTCGCAGAATGTCACTTTATCACCATAAATAGCTCGTGTAACCTCCATTGCCACAGGGTCAAAAGCCCTTACAGTGGCACCGTCCTTGAGTAATTGATTTATGGTTATAAGCGAAGGAGCTTCACGAATATCATCTGTTCCGGGCTTGAAGGAGAGTCCCCAGATGGCTATTACTTTCCCTTTAAGGTCTCCATTAAATGCCTCATGGAGTTTTTTATAAACCACCCCTTTCTGAACATCATTGACCTCCTCCACTGCCTGCATGATTTTCATTGAATACCCATTCTCTGTAGCGGTATTTATTAGAGCCTTAACATCTTTTGGGAAACAAGACCCCCCATAACCGCATCCGGGATAGAGAAATTTGTTGCCGATTCGGGTATCAGTTGAGATCCCTTTTCTTACCATATTTATATCGGCACCGGTAAACTCGCAGAGGTTTGCCACCTCATTCATAAAGCTTATACGCGTTGCAAGCATTGCATTTGCCACATACTTAGTCATTTCGGAGGAGAGAATATCCATAAAGATAACTCTGTAGTTATTTAGGAGGAATGGACGATAGAGTGAGGACATTATGTTTTGCGCTCTTTCACTCTCTAACCCTATTACTACTCTATCAGGCATCATAAAGTCCTTTTTGGCAGTTCCTTCTTTTAAAAATTCAGGGTTTGAAGCTATATCGAAAGGGATATCGACACCCCTGAGGCGCATCTCTTGATTTATTATCTCTTGGACTTTATGGGTGGTACCTACAGGAACTGTGCTTTTAGTAACCACTAAAAGATATTGATTTATATTTTTTCCAATGGTGTGAGCCACTTGAAAAACCTGCTCAAGGTCAGCGGCACCATCCTTTCCGGGAGGAGTCCCTACGGCAATAAAGACTACTTCTACTTTATCGAGGCACTCTGCAAGGTCGGTGGTAAAGAAGAGTCTCCCCTCTCTGACATTCATATCCACAGTCTCTTTTAACCCCTCTTCGAAGATAGGAACAATCCCTTTCTTCAGATTCTCAATCTTCTCCTGGTCAATATCCACACAATAAACATTGACCCCCATTTCAGCAAAGCAAGCTCCTGAAACCAAGCCAACATAACCTGTACCTACTACTGCTATATCCATTTATCTCTATTTTCTCTTTTTTATATTACTACTTATTTTATATACCCTATTTTGGGGCGGGGCGAAGCAAGTGGCGGTGTTGAAGATACTTGAAGCTGCGCGAGAGACTGGTTGATTAATTCTAACTGAATACGGGTATCTTCATTAATATCATTATAGTCAGCAAATACCTCCTCAATGTATGCTTTTATCTCTTTAATTTCTTGTTTAAGCTCATTATATTTATCAATTGGGGAGCTAGAAATTATTCTCTTTACTCCTGAAAACGCACGCATTATTTTTATGTTAATAGAGATAGCAACTTCACTTCTTAATATGCTTGACAACATAGCTACACCCATTTCTGTAAAGGCGAATGGGAGTGATGGGCTATACTTTACTTTATCAGGGAGGTTATCACAATTTGTGATAAGCTCAGACCATTCCTCCTTTGTGAGTGTAAACATAAAATCCTCTGGGAATCTTGTTATATTCCTTCTGACCGATTGCTTCAGTGAGCGAGTTTCAACATTATAAAACTCTGCTAAATGAAAGTCGAACATTACCTGCTTTTCTCTAATATTAAAGATATAAGTCTCAATATTAACAACATCATCCATAATCACAACTCCTTATTAACACAAAAAAAGCGCAGTTTAAAGTTTTTTGTGGAGATGGGCGGACTCGAACCGCCGTCCAAACACAGCATCCAAAAGCTTTCTACATGCTTATTCCATTATTGATTTTCGAGGAGAGACTGCCGATGGACAGGCCATCTAACCCTTATTCCCTGAATCTTAAGACGCTTTAGAGAAATCCACGCCAGCATTTGACTTGTACGATACCTCAATTCCAAACAGAGTCAAATTAAAGTTTGGTGAGATACTCGTCGCTACTGCCCTAGGCAGCGCGATTAAGGTAGTAAACTGAGTTTACTACGCAGCGAGAGCGTAATTATTGTTGCCTGTTATGGCTTGTAACTGATATTTACGAGCTTAGTCACCATGCTCGGCATGCTTACTTTCCGATGTCTTATGCTGTCAAAACCAAAACATCCCCTTAAGCAGTGCAAAGGTATGAAAAATTCTCTCACAAAAACAATCCGGTAAAAAATGCTTATTTTTTTTGGGGGATAAATTTTTATCCCTATATTTGTGGTATTAAATCATTAAATAGACAATGCCAACGCTTTTTATTATTTTTGGACTCCGTTTTTATTTTTATGCTGATGAGCATTTACCTATACATGTACACGTTGAGAATGGAGATGGTAGAGCTAAAATAGACATATTACCATCCATAAAATTAGTATCAAACAATGGTATAAAGCCACAAGACTTAAAGAAAGCAATGAATATTATTAAGACTTTCAAAGAAGAAATTATTTCAGCTTGGTATGAATTTCATGGTGAATAAATTGAAAAATTATGGATACAATAGAAAAAATATGGTTTACCAATGAGCGTATTTATATGCTCTCAAGTACAGGAGAGACATTAAGCCGTCCTCTAGAGGCATTTCCAAGGTTAAAAGAGGCAACCCCTACAGAGCGCAATAAATACATTGTTGGGCGTTTTGGTGATGATGTACGTTGGGAAACATTAGACGAGGATATACATATCAGCAGTTTTTATAACACTGAAGAGCCGGAACCCAATAATGAGATAGCACAAATATTTAACCGCTTTGGGTGGCTTAATGTTTCCGGTGTGGCTCTCAGCATAGGTATTAACAAAAGCCTGCTCGCCAAATATATTTACGGCATTAAAAAACCAAGTCCTCAACGGACAGAAGAGATTAAATCGGCACTACATAAGTTAGGAGAAGAACTTATAGCAGTGTAATTTCCCCTAATCTAAAGAGTGGGTTTTGGAAACTCAGGATAGACTATACGCTCATGGTAGAATTGCTTTAGATGCTTTTTAAAGACATCTTTTATAAGATTGATTTCGCGTATGGAGATATCAGCCTCTACCAACTGGGCATCAGAGATTCTTGCAGCCACAAGGTTCTCCACAAGATTAGAGATGCTCTCACCCGTATAATCTTTCAGAGTTCTCGATGCTGCCTCCACTGCATCAGCCATCATGACGATAACATGCTCTTTCGTACGGGGAAGGTCGCCATGATAAGTAAATGGCTCTTTATTCTCGGGATCACCCCCCTGTTTACAATAAGAATTATAGAAGAAAGCGGTCAGAGAACGCGCATGGTGAGTCTTAATAAAATCTATGACCACAGGTGGTAAATTATTTTTCTTTGCCAGCTCCACCCCATCATCAACATGGCTGATAATCTTTTGGGCAGACTCTAATGGGGTATATCTGCTATGAAAATCGATACCCGCAGGTTGATTCTCAATAAAGCACTGAGGATTTAAGATCTTCCCGATATCATGATAAAGCGCACCCACCCTGATTAACATGGTATCCCCACCTATCTCTCGCGCTGCAGCATCAGCCATATTGGCTACTTGAAGCGAGTGCTGGAAAGAACCGGGTGCTTTTTTTGACATCTCGAGTAAGAGCTTATTGCTTGTATCGGAAAGATCCCTTAGTCTCGAATTAGAAACTAATGAAAATATCTTCTCGAAAAGGAATACTAATGGATATGCCCCTATAACGAAAAATGCATTAAGCGATAAGTATAATAAAATCCTCGAATCAAAGGTCTGTAAAAGTCCATCGGTAATCAATCTAAAGGCCACATATACAATAGTTATCCCAATAAATATAAAGAATGAGTTTAAGAACTGAAGCCATCCCCTATTCAAGTAATAGTGAGATACCATAGCTATCGCCCCTGCAAATAGATTCATCACATAGAGTTCGACACCGAGCTGCGATATCAAAAGGAGAGGGAGAAGTATAAGTGCATAAACAGGAAAAGAGAAGGATTGATTAAAAAAGGAGACAAGATAGAGTGCAAAAACAGCACATGGAACACAATAGAGATAAGAGGTCTCAACATTCCTCACAAACACAATAAGGCAGAAGAAGAGAATAAAAAGAGTAAGAAGAAAATAATATGACCTCTTATTGTTAAATATCTTAATGTCAACAAAATATATAATAACAAAGAGTAGAGCGAGAATCACCATAATAATTATCGCTTGTCCTGTAAGAAGACCAAAATATGAGCCTGAATAACCGAAACTAACTTCGTATTCCGCCTTATATGAGTCAAGCATCTGCTCTATCTCGGAGGTAACTATCTCACCTTCAGCCACTATTAGCTGTCCTGTATAGACTATCCCCTTAGTGGGAGAAATATACTTTACAGCCTCTCTTTGAAGTAGCTCCGTCTTTTTCCTATCAAGAACGAGATTAGGAACTATCAGTTCATCTATATTTACCCCGGGAATCTCCCCAAACTCCAAAAAGAGGAGTCTTTTTACTTTTTGGATATCGTAAACCTCAGTAGCGGGGATGGTAGTAGCCCTTTTATCCCTCTGAACCACTATAACTTTATCAGAGAAGTCCTCATCATATACCAACGAAAGAATCCCCCTGTCATAATACTTTTTAACTGTTGCCCCCCAATTAGAAAGACTCTCTGTATTAAAAGCATCGTCTGCCTGTAAAATGCTGACTAATTTGAGTTTAGATACAGTAATAGCTTCATCATAATTATAATAAGGGACTATCTTAGAAGCTTGCTCCTCCCTCTCGCTTAATAACTCCGCTTCAGTTTTAAGTAGTGGAAAATCGATAGGTGTGATAAGTGTCTCATACATCCATGGGCGCCCTTTCTGATACTTATACTTAAACCTCCCCTCATGAGGAAAAACTGCTAATGCAATAACCAATGTTATCGTAAAAGCGATATAGATTCTCGGATTTTTTAGATTTTTAGTCCTATCCATCGTTTTTTTCTTAAATTTGTAAAGGTAAAGATAAATAATATTAATCAAATATGAGACAACGAACTCTTCTTCTTGCGATTTTGCTACTCCTAACCACTCTAAAATCGGGTGCACAGGAGCTAATGGTTATTAATTCTAAAAACCTTAAATGCAATGACACAATTTTAGTTTTCACCCCTAAAACAATAGTATCTGCTGACTCCCTTCCTACCATGATTCTTCTGCACGGATGGAGTGGATGCTACAAAGATTGGAGTTCCCATTATGACCTCCAGGAGATAAGCAACCGCAGTGGTTTCAGAATTATCTGTCCTGATGGTTTTTACAATAGCTGGTATCTTGATAATTTGGACCCCTCTAAAATGCAATGGAGGAAATTCTTCCACGAAGAGTTCTATCCCCAGATGAAAACAAAATACTCCCTCGTTCCAAAATATACCTTCATCACAGGACTTAGCATGGGTGGTCACGGGGCAATTAACCTCTTTTTAGACAATCCTACCCTCTTCCGCTCCGCCGGAAGTATGAGTGGAGTGCTCGATCTTCGAATGACCGGACTTCGAAAAGAGTTCGTCTCTCAGATTATCGGAGAATATTCGGAAGAGAACAAAAACTACGACAAGGAGTCTGCCCTGAATAGGTTAGAACAATACCGAAAAGATTACCCCACAGAAGCTGCTGAGAAGGTTTTTGTTATCTCTTGTGGATATGAGGATATCTATGAAAAATGTGCATTAGATTTCACCTATAAGTGTAAAGAGTACAATATTCCCTGCATTGGAACCCTTAACAAAGGGAAACATAGCTGGAAATATTGGGGTTTTACCCTCGAACAGCACCTTTGGGTCTTTACCAAGATACTGAAAGGGGAAAATTTAGGATACTAAGAATGGAATAAGGCTATTATAAAATAGCCTTATCCTGTATCTCCTCTGAATCATAAACGCCTTTTGCAAGTTTCTCTTTAACCTCAGAGAAAGCATTTAGCGTATATTCAACATCCTCAAGTGAGTGGACTGCTGTAGGGATAATTCTAAACATAATAACCCCTCTTGGAACAACAGGATATACCACTACTGAACAGAAAATATGATAATTCTCGCGTAGATCGACCAATATATTAGTAGCTTGAGGTACAGTACCATTGATAAATACAGGGGTAACACAAGCTTCCGCCACTCCAATATCAAATCCCCTGCTACGTAAACCCTCTTGTAAAGCGTTAGTAATCGTCCAGAGTTTCTTTCTTAACTCATCACCCTCTGCAGATCTGATAATCTCTAATCTCTTTAGACACCCTTCCACTATCGGCATAGGGAGGGATTTGGCATAGATCTGAGAACGAAGATTATATCTTAGATAGTTAATTATAGATTTAGGTCCTGCCACAAAACCTCCGATAGTAGCCATTGATTTTGCATAAGCTCCTATATAGAGATCAATTTCATCCATAACCCCAAAATGCTCTGAAGTCCCCCTTCCGTGCTCTCCCATAACCCCGAAGCCATGAGCATCATCTATCAAGATTCTAAATTTATATTTCTTTTTAAGAGCCACGATTTGGTCAAGAATTCCAAGAGCTCCTGTCATTCCATAAACCCCCTCAGTTATAAGAAGGATACCACCACCTGTCTCTTCACAAAGTTTTGTAGCCCTTTGGAGAGTCCTTTCACATTTCTCTATATCGTTATGAGGATAGACCATTCTCTTTCCCATGTGAAGTCTGCAACCATCTATTAGACAAGCATGAGCCTCAGAGTCATACACGATTACATCATGTCTGCTAAGGAGTGCATCGATGGTAGAGACTATCCCTTGATATCCGAAGTTAAAAAGGAAAGCATCCTCTTTCTTTTCAAAGTCAGCAAGTTCTCTCTCAAGTTGTTCGTGGAGTGAGGTATGTCCTGACATCATTCTCGCCCCCATCGGGTAAGCCATTCCCCATTTTGCAGCTGCTTCAGCATCTGTCTTTCTAATGGCGGGATGGTTTGCAAGTCCTAAATAGTTATTTAGACTCCAACATAAAACTTCGTGCCCGTTAAAATACATCCTGGGCTGAATTTCTCCTTCCAATTTCGGGAAAGCAAAATATCCATGTGCTCTTGTACGATATTGTCCTAAGGGACCACCTTCATCCTGACTTATTCTAT
>CAZXOP010000015.1:0-24901 GCA_964642235.1 uncultured Muribaculaceae bacterium | reverse complement strand
CTAAAGACAATAAAATCCTTGGATACCTCTCTGGTTAATGAGGTAACTCCGGGGTTAGAGGAGGTGAGGATTAAAGTTGCTTGCGACGTAAAAAACCCTCTACTGGGACCCAATGGTGCCACTGCGGTTTATGCAGCGCAGAAGGGTGCAACACCGGAGGCAATTGTTTCACTTGAAGAGGGGATGAGGAATATTGTCTCAGTGCTTGGAGAGGAGGGTGCCGATTTTCCGGGAGCAGGGGCAGCAGGAGGGGTGGGTTATGCATTGCGAAGCGTGTTAAAAGCAGAACTTGTTCCGGGTTGGAAATTGTTTTCAGACCTTATGGGGATTGAGAAAGAGATTGAGAAAGCAGATCTGGTAATAACCGGGGAGGGTAAATTTGATGCCCAGTCTTTAGAGGGGAAACTCCCTTGTGGAATTATTGAAATTTGTAGGAAATATAATAAAAGAGTATGGGTAATATGTGGGAAGAATATGGTTCCTGAGGAGCAGTGGAGAGGGCTTGGAATAGAGAGGGTAATGCCTCTGACAGATATTGAACCTAACGTAAAAAGGGCTATTTCAGAGGCGTTCGAATTGATAAAAAAAAGGGTTAGTATTTAAAAATTTTATTTTGTAAAAAAAAATTGTTAAACTTGTACGATAACTTCGAAGGTAAATAAGGGATGAAAAGAGGTATTACTACAATGTTTGTTTCTTTTATAGTGCTTTTAATGAGCACTTTGCCTCTATTTTCCCAAACCCATCAAAATAAATTAATAATAAAAGGAGATGCTAACTACCCTCCTTATGAGTTTCTCAATGATAAAGGAGAGCCGGACGGATTTAATGTCGATTTGACCAAAGAGATATTAAATCATATGGGATATGAGTATGATATAGAGCTTATAGAATGGGGATTAGCACTTCAATTTTTAGGTGCGAAGGAGATAGATATGCTAATGGGGCTCTCTTATTCCATTGAAAGGAGTAAAATGTGTTATTTCAGTCAGCCTCATTCATATATAAAGCAGACACTTGTTTTTAGAAAAGATAACCCCATAAAGACTCTTGCAGAGTTTTTTACTAAAAAAATCATAGTTCAAGACTATACATTAGCGAATCAGTTACTTTCAGAGGCAGGAGCCGGAGATAGACTTATTCGCTATGAAAAAATAGAAGATGGAATAAATGATCTCTCTAATGGAACAGGGGAGGTAGCCCTTTGTGAGGAGAATATAATCAGATATCTACTCAAAAAGAATAATATTAACAACTTAGAATATTCTTATGTCGATGATATTAAGCCTGTACAGTTCTGCTTTGGTATAAACAGAGACAAGCAGAAGCTTTTGTTGGATATGAACAAAGGGCTTGAAGATCTTAAAGCCTCGGGGAAATACGATGAATTGTTCATAAAATGGTTTGGTAAGGCACCTGAAGGGAGTGGGTCTATCTCTCTCTTTACCAGGATAATTACTTCAATTATAGGTATTATCATTTTGATAGTATTATTCATTATCTTTTTCACTCGTTTTCAAGTTAAAAGGTCTCTTAAAAGATCAGCTTTTATAAACGAAACGCTCAGAAGTGTCTTAAAAGAGAACAAAACAGAACCGATAGTCTTTAATTTGGCAGAGAAGAAGTTTTATTGCTTAAAATCTTCCCCTTTATATAAAAAGGAGGGTTTCTCTTTAGATTATTATGTTAAATTCCTTGACAAAGAAGAGGCCGTAACTCTATTAAGACTACTTGACTCCGTCTCCTCAAAGGAGAAAGAGAAAGGGAAAGTGACACTTCATTTTAGAGACAATAATTTTGATAGAAATGGAATATTCGAAATATTTCTTGCAGGCGATAAAGGGTTAGATGGGTCCATCAAACAGTTATCAGGTTATATAAAAGATGTAGAAAAAGAATATACAGAGAAAAAAGAGTTAGAAACATTTCGGGAAAGAGTTATTGCTGCTATAAGGGATAATGGTGTTATGTTTTGGGAGTATGATATAGTTAACAGAGAGTTTACATGCCTTAATGACCCTATGAATAATTTCGACGAGGAGATAAAACTCTCTCCGGCTGATTATTATGCTGTAATTTCTAAAGATGATGACGAGATTATTAGGAATAATATAAAGATGATGGATAGTGGGATAGATGAAGATTTTAGACTTGAGGTTAGTATGAAGTTTTTTGGAGGAAAAGAAGGGGTATTTAGAAACTATGTTATAACAGGTGCTCCATTCAGAAGGGATAGAGAGACAGATAGGATAATTTCTTATGTGGGATTAAGAAGGGATGTAACAAACTTCTATTTAAGGCAACGGAGACTCTCAGATTTTATGGATAAGGTTAGCATGGTAACGAAAGTTGCAGGGATTTCTATTTGGGAATACGATATAGAGAGTAAATCGTTTATTATTGAATACTGCCTTATTAATAAGAAGAGCTACGTAATGTCCTTGAGAGAGTTTTATTCATTTGTTCACCCCGAAGACCTCTCATTTGCTAAGGCGATGCATAATGTTCTTGAACGTGGAGAAGTTGAATATTATGAATGTGAGTATCGTTACCTTATAAACGGAGAGTATATTTGGACTAAAGTCTATGTAACCGCATACAAGAGAGATGATAAGGGGAAAATCATAAAATATGTAGGGATTGATAGAATTAATGAAGAGTGGAAAAAGACAGTCGTTGAACTGATGCATACAAAAGAGAGAGCAGAGACATCAGATAAGCTTAAGTCTAATTTCCTTGCAGCTATGAGCCATGAGATAAGAACGCCATTAAATGCTCTACTTGGATTTTCTGAGTTGCTTGCAGAGTCAGATTCCATAGAAGATAAGTCTCATTATAGGGGAGTAATAAAGGAAAACGGAGAACTTTTACTAAAACTTGTAGAGGATGTACTAGACCTTTCGAACATTGAGGCTAATGCTATTGTATTTAATCCCATAGAGTTTGATTTTGCAAAATTCTTTAGCTCTCTCTCACTAAAATATCGTAAATTATCGGAAGAAAAGGGGATAACATTTGTTTCAAACAACCCATATAAAAAATGTATTATAACACTCGATAAGTATAGAGTGGAGCAGGTTATTAATAATTTTTTCTCTAATGCCTTGAAATTTACCAAAGAGGGTAAAATAATAATGGGCTATAATTTTGAGAGTGATGGAATAAGAATAACTATATCTGATACAGGTGTGGGGATAAGTAAAGAGAAGTTAGCAAAAGTGTTCGGAAGATTTGAAAGGGGCTCTGATGTTTATACAGGGCGAGGTCTTGGACTCGCTATAAATAAAGCCATAGTGGAAGCAATGGGAGGGAGTTTAGGTGCGGACTCTAAATATGGGAAGGGCTCTTCCTTTTGGGTGTTTTTTCCCTGTTTAACTATAATAGAATAAAAGAAACTTAAAAATTTACAAATGTTTCAATACCTCATATTACTACTACCTACATTTATATGCCTTATCTTCGCAGTACTCCTTTGGTTAAAAAAATCAGTAAGGAACTCTAATCTCTATTTAGGTTTGGGTTTTTTCTTTTTAGGAATATCCTTTTTCAGCTATGCCTCTTATTATGAATATAATTATCAGGAGTATGTTTATATGGATATAGTCCAATCATTTTCTCTGTTAGTTATCCCTCTTGCCATTCTATATTACTATGCTTTATTTGCAGTTAAAATTAAACTCTCAGAGGTTTTATTGTGTTTTATCCCCCCTATCATAATTATTTCTTTATATTTTGTGTCCTATTTAGTAATAGGGGATGAAGTATCTGTTGATTTCGTAAAGAGTCACTATTATAATATTACTATTGTTAGCAATCAAGGGTGGGAGTTTGCAGTACTAACCATATTGAATAAATATGTTTTTAACGCAATGGTACTACTTCAGCTTATTTTTCTTGTGTTGAAGACTTTTATTTATTACAACAAATACAACACTGAAATCGCTGAAAATTTCTATATGATAGATGACAATACACAGTATAGTTCCCTCTTCTCTCTCTTTTCAATATTAATAGGGGTTCTATCCATTGTTCTTAAATTGGTTATAATAAACCCTGAAATAAAACATAGTCTTTGGTTGAACGAGACTCTTTTCGTCGTAAATTCTTTTGCGCTCTTTTTCTTAGGCCAGAAGGGTCTTTTTATGGAGTATATCCCTAAATCTACAGAAGAAATAGAGTCAAAAGAGACCTCTTTTGTAGAGGAGTTTCTAAAAAAGAAAGAATAATGCTCCCTCTTTATTACTCGGATTATATTGAGGCAGGGTGTGATGAAGCCGGTAGAGGACCCCTTGCCGGACCACTGTTTGCAGCAGCCGTAATTCTTCCAAAAGATTTCAACGCTCCTAAAATCAATGATTCCAAGCAACTTTCAGAGTCTGCTCGTAATGAACTCCGACTTATAATCGAGAGTGAAGCTGTTGCTTGGGGAGTTACAGCCATTGACCCGGAAGAGATAGATAGGCTAAATATACTAAGAGCCTCCATAGTGGCTATGCAACGCTCTTTAGATAAACTATCTGTAAGACCTGAATATGTTATAGTCGATGGCAATAAGTTTTTACCATATAAAGACCCTCTTAGCGGAGAGATAATCCCTCATAAATGTTTTGTAAAAGGAGATGGTCTTTTCGCCTCTATCGCCGCTGCCTCTATACTTGCTAAAACCCACCGTGATGAGTTTATGCGGGAAGCAGCTAAACAATACCCTCAATACGGGTGGGAACATAATATGGGATACCCCACCAAAGAACATAGAGAAGCTCTCTCTAAGTATGGGATTACCCCATTACATAGAAAGAGCTTTAACTTGACTTACGAACCTACACTTTGGGAATAGATTATTTTAATGACCATCCGGCAGTCCAATCTTCAGTGGCAGACACAGCTCCTTTATAAGGGGCTGCAACGAAGAAAGGATCTAAAGCTTTAACATCTTTTCCTCCGCTAATAGTCCCTTTGAATTTATCAGTAAAAGTAATAGTCTGTTTGATTAGGTTATTGTTTTCAGTAGCAGTAAATAGTGCTTCTGAATAGACTTTCTCTTTACATGAGATGGTGCCTGCCATTGAAATATATTGAAGTTTTGATTTTCCGCTCTTTAATGCATTCTCTGTCTCAGCAGTTTCTGTAGTCAGACAATCTGGTTTCCCCATTACTAACACATTATAGAGCTCTACCTCTGTGCCGGCGCGAAGTCTGATACCACGTTTATTCTTTGTAGAGTTGTTCCCTATTAAGGTCACATTTGAAAGAATAGGGTGTGAGATAGGAGCTGCAACAGCATCTTTGCTATTATTATCAGCCTCTATTAAACAGTCACATTCATACCCTAATTCAGCTTCGGGAGCCTGAATTGCAATAAGGAACTGTGCTTTACCACACCACCCTTCAGTCCAGTCGAAAGAGTCATCACTGCTATATGAGGAGATAAGGTGTTTAACATTCACTGTTCCACCAAACCACTCAAATCCATCATCTGAACCTTTATATGCTTGAACATAGTCTATCTCGGTCTTATTTCCCACTCCGTAAAGTGTCAGACCGTTTGACTCTTTCTCCTCAGAGAAGGCGTAACCTGTATACTCAAGTCTTACATATTTGATAACACCGGAATTATCGGCTGCATCAGAACCACCATAAGTAGCATCACCTATTTCTGATTTAGAGGTAGCTCCTGTAACATTTATAGGGGCCTTACCGCAGATATGAAGACCTCCCCAAGCACCGGCTTCCTTTCTTTCAGAGGTCATAATGATAGGTTTAGATGCTGTCCCTTTTGCCATTATTTTTGCCCCTTGTTCGATAAGGATATAGTCCACGATATTATCATCTTTTGCAACTATTGTAACCCCCTCTTCGATAATAAGAGTTGCTCCGCTTTTAACATGGAGACCACCTGTAAGGTGATAGGTTAAACCTGATTTAAGAGTTTTGTTCTCTTTGACTTCACCGATTAAGTCAGTCTTTTCTTCTGTTCCTCCGCCGTTGTTGTTTCTTTCGCATGAGGTAAACAAAATAATTCCAAACGCTACTGAAGCGAGTGTAAATAAAATACTTTTCTTTTTCATTTTGTAAAATATTAAATGGTTGTTAAAAATCATAAGAAATTCCAAGCTTTACCCCTATTCCACTTGAATACCTTTGAACCTCGATTACTTTTCCTGTGTTTTTAATCTCTTGTTCAAATCTTGTAACGCTGTTAAGCAGGTCTCTGACCTGCAAAGAGAGGCTCCAATGTGAATTAAAGCGGTACGCACATACTAAATCAATGGTGCTTAAAGGTTTTTGGATTACGTTCCCCATTCCATAGATACCTACCGCATGAATACGAGGACCTTGAAGGTTATAAAGAGCGCTTATGCTAAGCTCTGATTGGTTTTTTAAAGGCTGAACATAGACCAAATCTGCATTTATCAAGTATGGTGAAGCCCCTTGTAATGGACGACGAGTATCAGTATAGATTCCTCCATCTTCCGGCAATATTACATTTGTGAGCATTAGCGAAGCATTGAAAGAAGCCCTTAAAAATGGGAAAATGGTCTGTTTTACCTCCACTTCCATTCCTGCCGCAGAACCTGTCTCCGCATTACGGAAAGTATATACCGCAGAACCTCCGGAGGACTCCTGAACTTGCTCGATAGGGGTTTGAAGTATTTTATAATAGGCGGTCATTGAGATAAAATTATTGGTATTAGGAAACGAAAGTTCATATCGAAGGTCGAAATTGTAATTGTATCCATTGGTGATATTTTCATTTCCACGAATCTCTGCACTACCGTAGGACTCCTTATAAAGGAAGGGGGCCATCTCAATGAACGAAGGTCTTGTTATGGTTCTTGAAAGGGCGAAACGAAAAGTATTCTTCTGGTTTAAAAGATACCTTAAATTCAATGCAGGAAATAGATCCCCTCTCTTTAGTAGAGATTGTTTGCCGATGGAGGCGTCTGTCCAATAATCAACACTCTGATAAGCGTATTCATATCGTAAGCCGATATTAACTAAAAGTTTCTCTATGGGGAACAGATCTGTGGAGGCATAACCGGCTGCTATCATGCTCTCAGCGTAATAATTTGATTTGGGCTGGGCATCTTTATTAACAGTGATTTTTCCACTCTCTATCTCCCCGCGATTAAGGAAGTCTTCAGTGTTTAACACATCTGTTATAGTTGGGTTAATTTTACTGATATTATAATAAAACCTTACCGAGTTAAAATCCCTCTTTTTATACTTAAAACTTATTCCACTCTTTATATTGTTCTCCCCGAAACGATACTCTGTTCCGATGTTTGCAACCCCCTCCTTCTCCTTCAGGTCTCCGAAATATCTCATGGTCTCTTGTTGGTTTAGCTTAAAAAGAGTGATGTTCCCCTCGTCTGTACGGTACATTACCTGCCTTCTGTCCGGCTCATTGCTCTCTGTTATACCGAAAGATGAGCCCCAGTTAAGGTTCCATTTTTTTCCTATTTTATGAATCCCTTTTAATTGATTTATAAAGAGTGAATATTCGTGAAAAACAGAATTGTTACCTGTTAAATGAATCCCCTCAGAGTCATAACCTTTACGTAGTTTGAAATTATCGGAGGCATTGCGAGAGAAGAAAGTGGTAAAAGTAAGATTGTCCCCTTTTTTAAAGTTATAAGAGAGATTTGCAAGTCCTGCCACCCTTAATTCCCCTGTAAAACTATCATAATAAAATTCGTTTAACTTCTCCCCTTGTGCTGTCAAGTTGGTAACATAAGATGCTCTCATGGTCTCGAAGGTGTTCCCCAATGAGAGAGAGGCAAGCAGATTCCACGAGTCCCCATTTTTCCTTTCCCACTCTTTTCCAAAGGCAACTAACCCTGAAAACCCGGGAAGAGCAGAGGATTTGGAAATAGAAAAAGAGGTCTTAAAAGGGTCACTCTGTTTTACGTAATCTGAAAAAGAACGAGGGGACATCTCTACTATGTTTTTAGAGATATTATTTGAGTTCCATAGCCCCCATCTTTTATCACTCTGATAGAAGGGTTGAAAAAGGGTTTTCGCTTTTCCTGAAAGGTCAAAAGAGACCACGAAGAGGCTTTTGCCGTGTATCTCCTTGGTCTTAATATCTATATGAGCACCGGAGTAGTCAGCGTAAGCCTCCGGCTGGTAAACCTTGCTAACAGTTATATTTTGAACCGTGGATGCCGGGAATAAATCGAGGGGGATCAGTTTATTATCAGGATTGGGTGATGCTATCGGCAGACCATTTAATGTGGTAATACTATATCTGTCACCAAGTCCTCTTACGAATAATTGTCCTGTCTCGGCAAAAGAGACCCCTGTTACCTTCTTCATCCCCTCTTGAACATTAGAGAGCCCTTTTACACTCATCTCCTTCGCTCCTAAATTTTCAATTTGTGCTGCAGAGATTTTTCTTTGAGAGAGGAGAGCCGATTCATTCTCTTTATTGGCTTTTCCTGTTACAGTAACGGTTTCAAGTTCGAGATTTTCAGGCTCCATTGCGAAGTCGAGAACAATTTGACTTTTATCACTAATTTTTATCGCCTCTGTAACGATGTTCTTATAAAAAATGTACCTGACTTCAATTATATATGATCCGGCTTTTGGGATTTTTAATTCGTAATGCCCCTCACCATCTGTACTTGCACCGCTGTTTGTTCCTGAGAGCATAATGGTAACTCCAATAAGGGGCTCCCCGTTTGACTTATCGATTACTTTTCCCCGTATCTCTCCTGCATACCCGTTTGTAGCAGTTATAAGGAGGAAAAGTGTTAAAAAGGTCTCTTTAATTATTTTTATCATCGTCTTTTTTTTACGCAGTGCAAAGTACGCCTTGCGTTATTAAAGGATTGTTACATTTTAATTAAATCGCTGTTTTCAGTATGTAATTAAAATATGTTAATCTATCTTTGTGTCATTAAAATTAAGAGAATGGAGAATAAAAATATCAGAATTTTAGTCGTGGATGACGAAGAGTCACTTTGCGAAATACTCCAGTTTAATTTGGAGGTAGAAGGATACAGAGTTGATGTAGCCTACAGTGCCGAGCAGGCGCTTGAACTCCCTCTTGAAAGCTATTCTATAATTCTACTCGATGTTATGATGGGGGCGATAAGTGGATTTAAAATGGCTCAACTAATGAAAAAAAATGAAAAATGGGCTAATATCCCCATTATATTCTGTACAGCTAAAGATACTGAAGACGACACGGTGGTAGGGTTAAATCTCGGGGCAGATGATTATATCTCCAAACCTTTCTCCACAAGAGAGGTGGTGGCAAGAGTTAAAAGCGTTTTAAGAAGGACCACCTCTAAGACTAAAGAGTCAGAAAAACAGACCATCTCCCATGATCGACTCTCCATTGATATTTTGAAAAGAAAATGTTTTGTGGAAGGAGTTGAGGTAGCTCTCACTAAAAAGGAGTTGGAAATCCTCACCCTTTTCCTTCAAAATAAAGGGAGGGTATTAGCAAGAGAGGAGATTCTCCAAAAAGTTTGGAGTAATGATGTCGTGGTGGTAGATAGAACAATAGATGTTAACATTACCCGTCTTCGCAAGAAGATAGGACCATACGGAAAATATATTATTACAAGACAGGGATATGGCTACGGATTCGAAGTATAAAGTACCCTTTCATATAAGGCTTTTTATCTATCTGTTTTGTCTGTTATCTCTATTCTTCCTCTCGTTTGTCTTTTTCCAATACTCCCGAGAAAAGAGATTTAAGGCAGAAAAAATAAACTATGAGCTTCAGGAGGTAAACATTAATTTCTATCATCATTTGCAGTGTAATGAGCCCCCTGAAAGCTTTAATTTTTCAGATTTTTCCCACCTCACAGATAAGATTAGAATTTCTATAATAGATTTAGATGGGAGAGTCCTCTATGATTCAGGTACCACCATTCCTCTAGACTCTATTAAAAATCATAAAGAGAGACCGGAGGTTCAAAAAGCTATTATTGAAGGGGAGGGATATACTATTCATAGAGTATCTGAAACGACCAAAATAGAATATTTTTATTCGGCTAAGAGATTTGGCTCTGTGATTATAAGATCAGCTATCCCTTACTCGTTAACATTAAATGAGATGCTCAGTGCTGATAAGAGTTTCTTTTGGTTTATTTTTATGTTCGCTCTCGCAATAAGTTCCTCGATATTTTTCCTTACTCGCAGACTCGGACAGAATATAACCCGACTTAGAGAGTTTGCAGACAGAGCAGAGAGAGGTCGTCCGATTGAAGGGAGTCTAATTACGTTTCAAAAGGATGAGCTTGGGGAGATCTCTAATCAGATAGTTAATCTCTACAAAAAACTTCAACAGACTCAAGAGGCTCTCTCCACAGAGCATAATCGTGCACAACTCCAAGAACAGGAGCAGATAAGAATTAAAAAGCAGCTTACCCAAAACATTAATCATGAGCTAAAGACACCTGTCAGCAGTATTCAAGGGTATTTAGAGACCATTATTAATAATCCCGATCTTGACGATGCCAGAAAAAGGGTCTTTATCGATAAAAGTTATGAGCAGATTATCCGTTTGACAAATCTATTACAAGATATTTCCATTATAACCAGGATGGACGAGGGGAGCAATATGATAGAAAAGAGCCATCAGAATATATCAGAGCTGATAGAAGATGTGCTAAAAGATGAGGCAGTAAAGATTAAGACCAAGGGATTTGAAGTGGTAAAGAATATTCCGGAGGGACTTATAATGAACGGAAACTATTCATTGCTTTACTCTGTGTTTTATAACCTTATCGACAACGCCCTTGCATATTCAGGGGGAACAGTAATTACCCTCTCACTTTTAGAAAAGAGAGAAACGGAATACCTGTTCAGTTTTGCAGACAATGGAGTAGGAATGGGTGAGGAGCACCTTACACGTATTTTTGAAAGATTTTATAGAGTGGATAAGGGGAGAAGCAGAAAGTTAGGGGGAACAGGACTTGGGCTCTCTATTGTTAAAAACGCTGTAATTCTCCACGGCGGAGTCATTAAAGCACAGCTTTGTAATCCGGGACTTGAGTTTGTTTTCTCGTTTAAGATAGACATTGGCAATGGTTAACAATTTCTTATCTGTTTTGTAATGGTTTTGTAACATAGTAGAGATACTTTTGTCCTTTAATACTAAACACATCCCGTATGGATAACATTTATCTTATTATTTTAATTTTCATCTTCTGCTTAGCTGTTTTTGACTTAATGGTGGGGGTGAGCAATGATGCAGTTAACTTTCTTCAATCGGCACTTGGTGCTAAAGCAGCCTCTTTCAGAGTAGTACTCGCAGTAGCTGCCGCAGGGGTCTTTTTCGGAGCAGCATCAAGCAATGGGATGATGGAAATTGCCCGTCACGGGATATTTTTACCGCAGTATTTTTATTTTAGGGAATTGATGTGTATTTTCCTTGCGGTAATGGTAACAGATGTGGTATTGCTCGATATTTTCAACTCCTTAGGACTCCCTACTTCCACTACCGTCTCTTTGATTTTCGAACTACTTGGAGGTACAGTAGCGTTGGCTATGATAAAATCTATCTCTTCTGACGGTGCGCTTCAGTTCGCAGAGATGATTAATACAGATAAAGCTTTAACGGTTATAATCGGGATATTCTTATCGATAGCGATTGCCTTCTTCTTCGGTACATTAGTTCAGTATATAGCGAGAATTATCTTCACATTCAATTATAAAAAGAACCTTAAATGGTTTGCCGGTCTCTTTGGTGGGGTGGCAATAACCTCTATTTTATATTTCTTGCTTATAAAAGGGGCAAAAGATGCCTCGTTTATGACAGATGATGTTAAGCACTGGATAAGCAATAATGCCTTCTTGATAGTTACAGTCTGTTTCGTAGGTTCCACTATTCTGATGCAGATAGTTCATTTCCTTAAAGGGAATGTATTTAAGTTTGTAGTTCTTTTAGGAACATTTGCTCTCGCAATGGCTTTTGCAGGGAACGACCTTGTGAACTTCATCGGAGTTCCACTTGCAGGTCTCTCCTCCTTCAATGACTATATGGCAAATGGGACAGGACTTGGAGTTAACGGGTACTTGATGGAGAGCCTTAACAGTCCTGCTAATACCAATGTCTTTATTCTGCTTGCGGCAGGTGCTGTAATGGTTTACTCACTTGTAACCTCTAAAAAAGCACATAATGTTATTAAGACCTCACTTGAACTTTCGCGCCAGAATGAAGGTGAAGAGATCTTCAGCTCTTCCAAAATAGCAAGAAGAGTCGTTTCAGATACCATTCAAGCCTCTAATTGGA
This sequence comes from uncultured Muribaculaceae bacterium, assembly GCA_964642235.1. Lineage (GTDB taxonomy): Bacteria > Bacteroidota > Bacteroidia > Bacteroidales > UBA932 > CAYSND01. The sequence goes on along the minus strand of CAZXOP010000015.1, from coordinate 12,648 downwards.
TTGTGAAAAACACTCCAAAACGGGTAAGCACCTGGGTTGAGGGGAGGTTTAATAAAGATGAAATGATTATGGAGAAGGGAGCCTCTTATGACCTGATAAGAGCCTCTGTTAACTTAGTTTTAGCAGCACTGCTTATTGCCTTAGGAACCTCTATGAAACTCCCTCTTTCTACCACTTTCGTTACATTTATGGTGGCAATGGGTTCTTCGTTGGCAGACAAGGCATGGACAAGAGAGAGTGCAGTCTTTAGAGTTTCCGGAGTTATTCAAGTTATCGGGGGGTGGTTCCTAACAGCAGGGGTTGCATTTATAGCCTGTTTCCTCGTTGCTCTCATAATGTATTACGGAGGTATAGTAGCAATGATAGGAATGGCTCTTTTGGGAGTTGCTGTTATAATTATAAGCAATCGTCGTTTCAAGAAAAAAACCAAAGCAGCTAAAGAAGATGTTCTCTTTACAGAAATAATCAATGCTCAAGATCCTAAAGAAGTTTGGGCACCTTTAAAGAAACATATCCATATTACAGTTTTAGATGAACTTAACTATGTTTCTGACTTCTATAATAAACTCACCGACTGTTTCATCAATCAGGATAGAAGGTGTATGAAGAAACTTTCTGAATCTATTGGAGATCAGAAAGAGATATATAAAAAGAGTAGAAGAAAAGAACTTGTGGGGATGCAGAAAGTCGATCCTATAATAGGTCTTGAAGCCACTACATGGTTCCACTTGACAAGCAATAACACCATACAGCTTCTCTATTCTCTCAGAAGAATAACAGAGCCTTGTAAAGAGCATATTGATAACAACTTTAACCTTTTACCGGAGGAGAGCAAGAATGAGTTTATGCCTCTGAGAGATCAGTTAATTCTTCTTTTTGAAGGGACATTCCATTTCGTAAAGAACAATGGTAGTGACAAGGATTTAGTAGCTTTGGTAAAAAGGATTTCCGCCTATAAAAAGGATGCAAATAAAGCTCTTGATAATCTTTACAAGAGGATTCATAAAGAGAAGAATTCAAGCAATCTTAACATATATATGCTTTACCAAGTTATGTTGCAGGAGTCTCTACAGATGGCAGACTCTCTTAAACACCTTTCAAGAGCCATATATAAACTACAATCTGTGGAGAGTAAATAAGTTATTTTGTGTCTAAGCGTTCTCTAAGGAGTTTTATAATCTCCTCTTTATCTCTTAGCCACCCTCGTAGTGTCTCGACCTCTCCGCTTAAAATAATATTTTGAGCCCGTAGTACTTTTAGTTCTGCATATTCAAGAGCTGTTAACTCCTCTTCATTGAGTTCGCCACTATTAGAGGTCTCTCTATTGCTATGTAAATTGTATCCAAACACAAGATCTGTCTCCTTGACCCCTAAAATATCTGAGAGTTGAAAGAGCCTCTCACTTATTATAGCTGTTTTTCCTCTCTCTAATTTCCTATATGCTGTTATGGAGATATTCATTTTTTGAGCCATCTCTTCTTGAGAAAGCCCCCTCTCTTTTCGTAACTTAAAGATATTATTTTTTACGCTTGAATTATCCATAAGCACAAATGTAGGGAGCAATTAAAACGAGTATAAGCAACTAAAAGTTATTAAATAACAACAAAAAGTTTTTATAAAAAGATTTAAAATATAAAAACGTAAAAATTTTCAGTTTTTGTGCCCTAAAGTCAATTTCAATTCGTTTTTTTTGAATCTTCGCAATGAAATAGAAACGTATTAAAAACCTTTAGTTATGAATAATACCCAAATAATCTGCAAAAAAATCGACGAACTGTTCGAATTGCACCACATTTTCTTAAACCCTAATCTAAAGTTATCAGACCTCTCGGAGATATTGGATCTCTCCGTTAAAGAACTCACCCATCTTTTCTCTACAGAGATGGATTACTCGTTTAAAGAGATGTTGGCTATTAATAGACTCTTTTTCGCAAGAGAGCTTTTAATGAAGCATAATATCCCTTATAAATGCTTATGGAAAATATCCGGATTTAAATCTCATAAAGATTTTGAAAGGAAATGGGAAAAGGTTGTTAATTAATCAAAATTATGTATTTTTGTCAACTATTATTAAAATTAATTTAAATTACTTTTTCGAATATGAAAACATACCAAACCGGAAACATCAGAAATGTGGTGCTGCTGGGTAGTTCCAAATCAGGTAAAACGACTTTTTCTGAAGCTATGCTGTATGAGGGTAAAGTTATTGACCGTCGCGGAACCGTTGAGGCAAAAAGCACTGTTAGTGACAACACGGAAGTTGAACAAATTTATCAGCGCTCTATCTACTCCACTCCACTCTACGCAGAGTTTATGGATAACAAGCTGAATGTTATAGATACTCCCGGATCTGATGATTTTATAGGTGGTGTGATATCAGGCTTTAAAGTAACAGACACAGGCCTTATGCTGGTTAACTCTCAGCAGGGGGTAGAGGTTGGGACAGAGATATTTGCAAGATATGCAGAGCAGCATCATAAGCCTATGATGGTCGCTGTTAACCAACTCGATTCAGAAAAAGCTAATTGGGATGGGAGCATTGACGCATTAAAGCAGGTGTTTGGTGGAAAACTTGTTTTGGCACAGTTTCCTATTAACCCCGGTGCCTCTTTTAACTCGTTCGTCGATGTCGTTAAGATGAAGATGTATAAGTTCACCGATGATAATGGTACGAGAGAGGAACATGAGATACCTGCCGAGTATAAAGATGAAGCAGATGAACTTAGAGCAGCTCTTATGGAGATGGCTGCTGAAAGCGACGAGGCACTTATGGAGAAATTCTTTGACCAAGGTGATCTCTCTTATGAAGAGATGATAAAAGGTCTTGCTATGGGATTCCGCACAGGAGGCTTTGTTCCTGTTTTCTGTCTCTCTGCTAAAAAAGATATTGGAGTTAAGAGAATAATGGAGTTTATTATAGAAGTAGCTCCTTCTCCTGTTGGGGAGAAAAATCTTCTTACTGACGGAAAAGAGGTAGTTTGTGACGCAAAAGGTCCCGCTGCTATATTTGTTTACAAGACAGCAGTAGAACAGCACTTAGGTGATGTCTCTTATTTCAAAGTAATGTCAGGTAAGCTTACTGAAGGGATAGATCTTGTTAACCCCGTTACCGGTGCTAAGGAGAGAATCTCTGCCATCTATTCTGTGGCAGGAAGGAAGAAAGAGAAAGTTTCTGAAATGGTGGCAGGAGATTTAGGATGTACAGTTAAACTTAAAACTGTTAAGACTAATCAGACTCTCTGTCTCCCTTCTCAGGAGTGGACATTCACACCTATCGAATTCCCTCAAGCTAAATTCAGAACCGCTATTAAACCTCTATCAGAAAAAGATGATGAGAAACTAAGTGAGATACTCACTAGAGCAGCAGCAGAAGACCCCACCATCATAGTTCAGTATGCTAAGGAGCTTAAACAGACCATCCTAAGCGGACAGGGAGAGCATCATATTAACATGCTTAAATGGCATATAAATAATGATTATAAAATCGAAGTAGAACTATATGCTCCGAGAATTTCCTACAGAGAGACCATTACTAAAGTAGCAGCAGCAGATTACCGTCATAGGAAGCAGTCAGGTGGTGCAGGTCAGTTTGGAGAAGTACATCTTCTTATCGAGCCTTATGTTGAGGGAGCTCCCCAGAATAACCGCTTTAAAGTTGATGGGAAAGAGTTGGTTCTAAATATTAAGGGGAAGGACGAATATACTATGGATTGGGGTGGAAAACTCGAATATTATAACTGTATCGTGGGTGGTTCTATTGATGCTCGTTTTATGCCTGCTATTCTAAAAGGGCTTATGGAGAAGATGGAAGAGGGTCCTCTTACAGGATCTTATGCTCGTGATATCCGCGTATATGTTTATGACGGAAAGATGCACCCCGTTGACTCCAATGAGATCTCTTTTAAACTTGCAGGTAGAAATGCTTTTAAAGAGGCATTTAGAAAAGCAGGTCCTAAGATTATGGAGCCTATCTATAATATAGAGATATTAGTTCCCGGCGACTACATGGGTGATGTGATGTCTGACCTTCAGAACCGTCGTGCCATGATAGAGGGGATGAGTAGTGTGAAAGGGTTTGAAGTTCTAAAAGCAAGAGTTCCTCTTGCAGAACTTTACAAGTACTCTACCACTCTAAGCTCATTGACCTCAGGTCGTGCTACCTTTACTATGGAGTTTGCAGAGTACTCGCAAGTTCCTTCAGATGTTCAGGATAAGCTCTTAAAGGCTTATATGGAAGAAGAAAAAGACGAGTAAGCTCTGAAAACGAAAATTAACTTACCACACATTGATTCACAAAAGGTAAGACCGTATGTCTTACCTTTTGCTATTCTATTTGGTATTGTTTTCCATGATTTTTTTGCCTCACTAAAACCTGTTACCCCTTTCCTTATTTTCCTTATCCTATTTGTAACCCTTTGCGATATGGATTTCAAGAAGATTCGCATAGAGAAGTTACATGTTTGGTTAATAGGGTTTCAGTTGGTCGTAGCAGCCATTTTTTACTTCATTTTTATCCCCTTTGATGGAGTTCTTGCCCAGGGGGCTATGATGGGGGTGCTCGCTCCTACGGCGGTTTCTGCCACTGTTATAGCGGTGGTGCTCGGAGGGAGTATGGCATCTATGGTTTCATATACGATATTATGTAATATTGTTATAGCTGTGGTAGCCCCTATTGCCTTCTCTTTAATAGGTTTTAACGAGGGGATTACATTCTGGCACTCTTGTCTGATTATACTTAAAAAAGTGGCTCCGGTGATACTTTTTCCTATGGTATTGGCTTTTGTTTTTCAAAAGAGTCTCCCCAAAACCACAAGTTTCATAGTAAAAAGGAAGATGCTTCCCTTCTACCTTTGGGCGATAACTTTAACTGTGGCAATGGGGCAGACTATTGACTATATTTTACTTCAGGAGAGCTCCAAAATAGGGATTATTATAGGATTAGGGGGGATCTCTATTGTGCAGTGTCTTATCCAGTTTGGCTTCGGAAGATGGATAGGGGGTAAATATGGAGATAAGATAACAGGGGGACAAGCACTCGGTCAGAAAAATACGGTCTTAGCTATCTGGATGGCACAGACATATCTAAACCCCCTCTCTTCTGTCGTACCCGCAACTTATGTCCTATGGCAGAACCTCTTTAATAGCTGGCAGATGATTCAACAAGGGAGGAAAAATAGGAAATAAGATTTGCCAGCATTATTTTTGTACTTTTGTCGCATATAATAAAGAGCGAATGGATATAAATCAGAATTATACGGAAGCAGTAAAGGCCATAAAAGAGGCTATCTTACGCAGCCAGTACCGTGCAGCCGCATCGGTGAATAAGGAACAGCTATCTCTTTATTACGGCATCGGACGTTATGTGTCGAAAAATTCCCGTATAGGCTTTTGGGGGAAGGGTGCAATTGAACAAATATCTTCTCTGCTGCAAAAAGAGTTGCCCGGGCTGAGGGGATTTTCAGCAACAAGCATAAGAAATATGCGTATTTTTTATGAGGAGTGGGACAAAGTTTTAAATCATCAGCCGCTGGCTGATGATTTGATGTTGAATGAAAAATTACTTCTTGTAGAACTTCATCAGCCAGTGGCGGATGAAGTTAACTGGTCAGACTTCCTTTCAATCGGCTTTAGTCATCATACTGAAATAATATCCAAAGCTAAGACTTTGGAAGCAAGGCTATTTTATATACATGAGTGTGCTACTCGCTATTGGAGTAAATACACTTTAAGGGATTACTTAAAAGCAGATCTGTATAGCCATCGGGGAACGATGCTTAACAATTTCACACAAACATTGCCTGATACTAAGCAAGCTCTAAAAGCTGTTTGTTCATTCAAAGATGAATACTTGCTTGATTTCATCAATGTTGAGGAACTGAATGAAGAGGAGGAGGATTTAGACGAAAAAATAGTAGAAAAGGCGATTGTTGCCAATGTGAAGAAGTTCATCATGACCTTTGGGGAAGATTTCAGCTTTATAGGCAATCAATATCGCATGGAGGTTGCAGGAGAAGAAATGTACATTGATTTGCTCTTTTTCAATCGGGAGCTTAATTCCCTAGTCGCGGTCGAATTGAAATACGGAAAATTCCGTACCTCTTATTTGGGACAGCTTAATACTTATCTGTCTGTCTTAGATACATATATCAGAAAACCGCATGAAAATCCTTCTATAGGAATAATCCTTTGTAGGGAAATAAATCAAACCTTTGTAGAGTTTGCAGTTCGTGATTATAACAAACCGATGGGAGTTGCTACATACCATACTTCTAAAGATATGCCGGAACGACTTCGTAAGGCTCTGCCGGATATTGAGGATTTGAAAAAACTATTTTAAGGCAGAACCTCTTTAATAGCTGGCAGATGATTCAACAAGGGAGGAAAAATAAAAATATATGAAACGATTATCATTATTACTAATTCTGATTATGTCCGTAAATATAATATGGGCACAGAAACCCTCAGATGCTGCCGGTATTAATTGGCAAAATGAAATACCTAAGGTTATATATCCCGATAGCGAAATAGTCGCTTTATACGAAAAGACATGGGAGATAGCAGCCGATAGAGTTAGAATAGGTCCCGAAGGGCTACCTGCCTCCCCATATCTCGATGAAAACTGTTATGAAGATCAGATTTGGATTTGGGATTCTTGTTTCATGGTAATGTTCTCCAAATATGCACCTGCGGCATACCCCGGGAAACAGACTTTAGATAACCTCTATTTCCCTATCCACGAAGATATTCCTACCCCTCTAAGAGTTCATCTAAGGGATAATCCCCCTCTTTTTGCATGGATAGAGCATGACAATTATGTTTTTACCGCCGATAAAGGTCATATAAATTATGTATTAAGAGAGAAGAAATTTTTACAGAGACATTTTGAATACTTTAATACCATCCCCTATAACGATAAAAACGAGGCTATTAGTCCTAATCCTATTTTTAGGAAAGTGATAAAAGATGATTCCGGTAAGATAATAGGTTTTTCTTGGACAGGTGGGGCAAGCGGAATGGACAATACCCCACGCGGTAGAGATGCCGGAGGATATTATAATATAATGTGGATAGATGCCATTTCTCAACAAGCCCTCTCGGCTCTTTACATTAGTCGTCTTTCGGCTCTTTGCGGAGACAAAAAGGGGACAAAACTTTGGAAAGGACGCTACGAAGAGCTAAAGAGCATTATTAATGAGAAATATTGGAACGAAGAGGATGGATTTTATTATGATGTGGATATTAAGAGTGGAGAACATTGTAAAATAAAAACTCCCGCCTCTTTCTGGGCAATGTTAGCAGAAATCCCCTCAAAGGAGCAGGCTGCACGCATGGTAGAATATATGAGGAGTGATAAATATATGGGTGGGAAATACCCATGGGTCTCCCTTTCAAGGGACGACAGAGATTTTAATGGAGCCACAGGGGATTATTGGAGGGGTGGAATATGGCTTCCAATGGTATATATGGGGACAAAAGCTCTAGAAAAATACGGGTATTACGAACTTGCGGATGCCTTGGCAATGAATGTTTTACAACAACAGTTGAGGACATATAAGAGTGTGGAACCCAACACAGTATGGGAGTGCTATGCCCCTTCTGAGGATAAACCCTCCACCGAACATGGTCGTAGGGCAAGACCGGACTTTTGCGGATGGTCTGCACTTGGTCCTATTTCGCTTTTAATAGAAAATGTAATGGGTTTTCGTGAGGTCAATGCCCTTAAAAAACAGGTTGTATGGGATTTAAAGAGTGAAAATGGGACACACGGCATAACTAATCTTCATTTTGGTGGAGTGGTTACCGACATAGTCTATAACAGCGACACCAAACAAATCGAAGTAAAAAGCAACACCAAATATAAACTTATCATAAAAGGAAAAAAGCACAACATTACCGCAGGACTTACGATTCTGACGCCCTAACTTTTTATCAGTAGCTCTACCCTAAGAACATTGCAGCATTAACTGATGTTATGTTTTCAGAGAAGTGAGTGGTAGTGCGGTCATCAGAGAGCACAAAAGCATGAATTAGGGGTTTGTCAAGAAGCGTCTCCAAATCGCGAAAATGCTTAATGTCACTTTTATTTACCGCTTCGGTCTGTTTAATTTCAAATGCGAAATAGCCATCTTGTGTCTCAATAATCAAGTCTATCTCTTTTCCATCTTGGGTGCGGAGATGATAAAAATTTGCACAAGATTGGATGTTTTTAGCCTGTTTAAAAAGCTCAGCTATTACTAAACTTTCGTACTCATGACCAGATATATTGCCTCTTTTCTGTAATATTGCCTGTAATACCCCGTTGTCTAAATAATGAATTTTAGGGGCCTTGGTTAGTCTTTTAGTTTTATTACGATCCCATGCGGGAAGGGTAATGGTCTGATAGCTGAGTTCTAAATATTGGATGTACCTCTGCACGGTTTTAGCACTCATCCCTATTCTTCCACCAAGTTCAGAAGCATTTATTATACATCCTGTCTGAACGGCTAAAGCTTGTTGCAGTTTTATAAAAGGTTGCAAGTCCCTAAAAGAAGCTAAATCACGCACATCTCTTTCTAAATATGTCCGTACATAATTTCTTAACCACTCAAAACGCTCCTCTTCATTAATGTTTTGTGTCAATATAGGATACCCCCCGTATTTCATATAATGTCTCCACGCATCATCTTTTTCAGGCATTTTTTTGTCTAAATTAAATGATGGGAGGAGCGATAGCTTTTTACTTGGATTAAGTATTAATTCCTGAAATAAAGAATTTTCTACTGAATCATTCCACTCTTTAGTGCATAATTCCGGAAGAGTTAAAGGGTACAAATCGAATAAAACACATCTTCCTGCAAGAGACTCTTTTACCTGTTTCAAGAGTGTTAATTGACTTGAGCCTAAAAGCAGATATCTAACAGAGTCATATTGGTCGTAAACAGACTTAATGCTCTCCATAAGTTGTGGCTCTTTCTGGATTTCATCTAAAATGGCTTTAGGGTAAAGGTAGTTCCATTGGGCGGCTGTTAATTTCAAGTAATCTTTTCTAATAATAGGGTCTTCTATAGAAAGATAATCATATTCCGGTAAGATATTTCTTGCACAAGTAGTTTTTCCAACCTGTCGAGCTCCTGTAAAAACAATTATTCTCGAATAAGAATCTTTTTTCCCCTCAATTACAGATGTTATTTTCCGAGCTTTCATAAAAATATTTTTCACAAAAATAATAAAAAGTTCTGTAAAAACAACATTCAATTCCCAAAATCACGCCAAATTCAGGAATGTAATTCCCAAAATCACGCCCAACCCTCCTCCTTTCATCTTTTTTAAGCGTTCAGTAACCTATATACGAAACTTAGTAGAAATCTGCGATTTAATACGATATAAATCTCCAGCCATTAGTTGGAGAACTATAGTGACAGAAGAGAGGGTGGTACATGATTCTCCGTCATTTTTTATAGATTCTCCATAAAATTCTGACTCGAAATGTTCCAAAACTTATTGAAAAATGCTTTAAATTTTTCGAGGACAGACTCTTTTTTCTTAGTGCGGTCACCACTCTGTGTAAACCTCGAAATAGGGGGGAGAACGCTGCTTATTGCAGTTCCTGTGGTTTGAATAAAACCATCTCTAAAGGCATTTGAGATAAACTTATAAGTCTCTTCTTTATTTAGATTTTCTTCAACTATTATCCTCTCTAACTCCTCTCTCCTTTTTTCCTTGACGAAGGAGTGCCAATCATCATCTACTTGGGTGGATGGGGTTAATGAATCGACAAACTGTTCAATAAGCTCTTTTTTATTTCGAAGTTCGATGCTCGAGTTAATGGCTTTGGTAATGCTGACGACTATTTCTCTATCTGTCAGGTGACTCTCATGGTATTTCTTAATGAGTGCGAGAATATAATCAATGTTGATTTCGATCTGCTTTATCAACTCTATTTCAAACACTATATCATCATTAATATTTTCGCTATCTGCTTCTCTCTCTTTACGGTGCTCGTTATAGAGGGTTATATAGATACTGTGGTAATCCTGTACATCTCTTGCAGAAAGAATCTCCTCTCCTATAAACCTATCAAATGTCGAGAGGATGTTTTTTAATCTTAAAATGGAGCCATATAGCTTGATAAACTCTTTTTGAAGCTCTTTCCCTACAATCGGCTCTCCGACAGGGAATTTTTCTTGTAGTTCACCAACTAAATCGGCATACCCCGGAATCTCCTTATCCCCCTTTTTATAACCGTAGTAGTAATCTTCGTAAGGTTTGAGCAGAACCACCCCTGCTGCCTCTTTGTCCCCGAAGAGTGCAATACTTTCATTGGTCTGTTGTTCGAGATTGCGGAAGCAGACAATATTTCCGAAAGTTTTAATGGTGTTTAGAATACGATTTGTCCTTGAAAATGCTTGTAAAAGTCCATGCAGACGGAGGTTTTTATCCACCCAAAGGGTGTTGAGGGTGGTGGCATCAAAGCCTGTCAGGAACATATTTACCACGATAAGGAGATCTATTTCACGCTCCTTTACCCTTTTTGAGACAGCCTTATAGTAGTTTTGGAATTTATCGCTTGAAGTGTCATAATTGGTTTTGAACAGAGTGTTATAATCTTGGATGGCAGAGTCAAGAAATTCTCTTGAACTTTGGTCTAAAGCCTTGGTGTCCTCGATGCTTTCATCTCCGATAGTCCCATTTTCAAGGTCTTCATTTACACCGAAACTATAGATTATAGCTATTTTTAATTTTTTATCGCTTGGCAGGTCAGCCATTTGTTTCTGAAACTCTGTATAATACCTTTTAGCCACATCGATAGAGGAGACTGCAAAGATGGAATTAAACCCTGCTAAACGGCGATCTTTTAATTTATAAAAACTGTTACGTTTAGTCTTTTGGTCAAAGTGTTCCAATATGTATTCCACGATTTTGGCTATTCGCTCAGGTGCTGCCAATGCCCTTTCGCGGTCTATATCCCATACCTTTTCATCTTTTATATTCTCCTCTTCTTTCATGGTGCTGATATAATCAATTCGGAAGGGGAGTACATTTTTATCTGTAATGGCATCGACAATAGTGTAGGTGTGCAGTTTGGTGCCAAAAGCCTGTTCGGTGGTACGCAGGTCTGCCTGACTATTACTACTCGAATTAGCAGCAAATATGGGGGTACCTGTAAAACCAAAGAGGTGATATTTCTTAAAGGCTTTAGTTATGGCAGTATGCATCTCTCCGAATTGAGAGCGGTGGCATTCGTCGAAGATTATAACTGTATGTTGATTAAATAGGATGGATTTACCCCTCTTTATAAGGATTGAAAGTTTTTGGATGGTGGTAATAATAATCTTGCACTTTGGGTCTTCCAACTGTTTTTTTAGAATAGCGGTATTAGAATTACTATTGGCAGCCCCCTCCTGAAACTTATCGTACTCTTTCATGGTTTGATAGTCTAAGTCTTTCCTATCGACCACGAAAAGCACTTTTTCTACAAATGGGAGTTTACTTGCCAAGAGGGCAGTCTTAAATGAGGTCAGCGTTTTTCCGCTCCCTGTAGTGTGCCAGATATATCCCCCTCCATTAACGGTTCCGTAAGTTTTACTCCCATTAGAAATAATTATCTTGTTTAGGATTTTCTCTGTGGCTACGATTTGGTAGGGACGCATCGCCAACAGCATCTTATCGGAGGTAAAGACGCAGTATTTTATAAGAAGATTCAGGATGGTATGCTTGGCAAAAAAAGTACGTCCAAAATCTATTAAATCTATAATGGGGCGGTTTTTGGCATCTGCCCACCACGATGTAAATTCAAAGCTGTTGCTTGTCCGTTTCCCTTTGGTTATTGCCCCGTCTCCGGACTCTTTTATATGTGTAAAACGTGTGGTGTTACTGTAGTATTTGGTGTAAGTACCGTTAGAGATTACGAATAGCTGTACATATTCGAATAATCCGCTCCCACCCCAGAATGACTCCACTTGGTAACGGTTTATTTGGTTAAAAGCCTCTTTAATATCGACACCTCTCCTTTTAAGCTCAATATGAACCAATGGCAAACCATTTACTAATATCGTAACATCATATCTATTGTTTTTAAGCACCGAATACTGATTAATAACCTGAAGGTGGTTATTATGGATATTCTGCTTATCTATAAGATTTATGTTTTTTATGGTGCCATCATCTCGTGTAAGGAGCTGTGTGTGGTCCTCTTGGATGATGGTGGTCTTCTCCTCGATACCATTATTTTGGTTTGAGATTTTATTTTTAAAGAACTGTTCCCATTCAGAATCGGAAAATATATAGTTATTAAGTTTTTCTAACCTGAGACGTAGATTCTCTATTAACTCTGATTCTGAATTAATATGCAGGTATTCATAAGCCTGCGCCTGTAACTCTTTAATAAATTCTTTTTCGAGGTCTGCCTCACTCTGATATGAGGTCTCCTTACGGTAAGGGGGGATATATTCGGCAATTACCGTGCTCTCGGGGTTTTCTGCGATAAGACTATAATTCATAGCTGTAAGTATTTTAGTGTTATGCGGGTAGTTTCTTAAAATTCAATAGTTTACCTCTATAGTATTCGTACTGTTTACGGCGGGCTTCTATTTCTGCAGGGAGACCTACGGAGATATCGTTTACCAATGCATCGAATTTATCCAATATCGCTACGATTCTCTCTTGTTC
>CAZXOP010000014.1:0-25284 GCA_964642235.1 uncultured Muribaculaceae bacterium | reverse complement strand
AGAGGGGGTCAATTCTGTTTTCCTATAGGGGGTCAGTTTTGTTTTATTATTTGCACACTACTCAATTTACCACTTATCAGCTCTTTTTTCTTGTCGTTCAAGAATTTTAGTATCTTTGCAATGTTGTCCCTGCTAATGGTAACGGTTCTTGTATTTGGACTTTTACTAACATTTACAGGTTAAGACGTCGAGTTCAGGGGACGAACATTTGTTCGGGCATCTGAAACATTAGAGGATAATTCAGCCCAAGCGGTTATGGTTTCCATATCGTCTGGGCTGTTTTTTTGTTTTTTTCGCTCCTTTGGCGTATTTCTCTGCTTCTGCAAAAATTAATGGAGAAGGTTTGGAGTTTTCAGAAGTTTACTATCTTTGTCAGTACTAAGCGGTAAAGAATTGTTTTGAGGTTTCTCCTCATCGATTAACCCACTTGTGGGCTGGAACAATTTTGCACCGCTTTTTATTTTATTTACGACTACTTCATTATAATCTTTTTCTCCACCTTATTGAATACCTTTACAAAAAAACAATTTACATCCGCGTCTTGTGTAATAATAGCAAGAGTTACTAATAATTTCAATAATTGGAGTTTTTACAGTTTTGCAAACTCTTTCCAACACTATTTTCCTATACTAAATGGATATCTCCTACTTATCCTGCTCTTGTGCTTTCGCTTTCCTGATATGATCCAATAGTGCCTTGTCCTCCGGCTTGAGGCTGTTCGCCATCGCTCCGAAGATGTCCTGTTTGGTTATTCTTGGCAATTCTGTTTGATTCTCCTGCTGCTGCAAGGAGTGCTCATTGTTCTGATGTAAGTCGTTGTTCATACTCTTTGATTATTATATTTAGTGTCTATCTCTCTTAATATAAATTTGAAATAATTTAAGAAAATATCCTCATGTAAAGATACATAATTTTATGGTCAATCTAATTTCAAAATACGTTTAAGTTAGAGCAGATTATCACTACAAACGGCTCTCCATTCTCATCTACGACTTTTGAATGGTCATCTAATAAATTTTAATCATTTTCTTAAGTATTATGAATTAAATCACTACTTCCGTGTTCAGAATTGGCGTTTAGCGAATGAGCTTGGGTACTTTTAGTTGAATGGCTTGGGGCGTTAGACGCCACTTTTCATTATTTTTTCCTGCCTTGTCCATTTTTATAATTTTATCAAGGAATTTAACTGTTTCTTCTTTTTTAGAAAAAGTATCACTAACTTTGTCTCCAGAAAGAGTATCACCGTACTGAATAGCAAATTGGTTTCCTTGTGTCGAGGGTACGGCTTCGGATGGCAAGGTCGCTTTATTAATGTAAACCAATTTGCCCTCTTTTAATAATCTTTTTACTTCACCATCTTTAGCAAATATATTATTTATTTCTTCTTCACTTATAGCCAATGTTTTCTTTCTTAATTTCTTTGCATACTCTTTAGCAATACTCTCTTTATCGGTAAAATATAACCCATATCCGTATGCTTCTGCACCCTCTCCTGTACCTAATCTTATCAGTTGAAAATTTATCAAAGTCGTGTGGGCTACCACACCAAACAGAATGTTTCCTTTTTTTTCATCATTTTCAATTTTAGTTTCAGCATCTTTGATTATCTTTGCAATGTCACTCCTGCCGATGGTTGGCGTTTCGGACGTGCTGTTCTGGGTCTTTTTGGCATAGATCACATCGGAGAGTTCTCCCCAAATAGTAATTGTTTCCATATCACTATCAGAGTTATCAAGTTCTTTCTCAACTACTACAACATTGCCATTCGATAAGTCTTTATAGAAACGCACTGAAGTACGACCTTTAATATCAGTGCTTCCTTTTCTACTCTATCAGGTGCAACCATTTTATATGGTATCAACTCCTACAAATCCTATTTGAAATAAAAATACTCCGTAAGAGAGACTTCACTATTTGGAATAAATGTGTTTTTGCACCAACTTTAATTACAATAGAGATATTGCTATTATGTGTGCTATCATTGTCTTTGAAAGTATTAGCATCAACATTATGGTTACTCAATCGAATAGATATAATAGATATAGTAGTACCATCTGCTAACTCAAATATGCCGTATCTACTTGCCGTATCTTTACTTTTCGACAACTGTAAAGCATTGCCAATATCAGTTAATATCCTTTTGTGGGGATATTTTCACCTTTATAACTGGACAATATTTTTTTTATTTGTACCTTTGCATCCACAACCGATATTTTTTTCACACCCGAATTGGCTGAGCCGAAAGGCAAGGATTGCCCTCGTAAGGTACGGTGTGAATGAGTATCGGTTTCATTTTTCCCCTTCTAAAACAATCATTATCCTCGATACTTGGAATTTTTAATTTTTTTACTATATTTGCAATGCGTTTAGTGGATAGACCCGCTGCATTCACGTCGGATGAATGGCTGTTTAACCAACTAAACGTTTTTTTTGATTAATTACCGGAGTAATCCATATTCTTACTCCAAACAATAATGCTATATATTGGAGTAAATTATCATTACCAACGGCTCTCCATTCTCATCTACAACTTTTGAATGGTCATCTAATGAATTTAAATTATCTTCTTGCGTATTATGAATTTAATCATTAATTTCGTGCTCAGAAATATTATCCTCTTGCGTAGGAACAAGGTCCGGCAACTCACTTTGAGTTTTGGCTAAGCGCATTTCAGAGTCATTGGAGGATAATAATTTTACATATAGCTTTTTATCTTTACTTAACTTTTTATTCAGAAATCAAGTTGCTTGTACCGAACTCTTTGGCGTATATCGAAGGTAGTAAGTCAAGTAACTTGCTTTTATTTGGGATTGGATTAGCACTTTGTTGCGTTGTGAACCCATGTCGATTGTGACGGGCAGCGTAATAAGGTGCTTTTCTATTATCGGCAAATACTCTAATGTTTTTATTATGTTTTCAAGGTCTGTTTTTTTATCTATCTTTGTCGAAAGTTCTTAATTGACTTTGGATGCTGCCCCCTTCGGAGGGGCTATTTCAAGCCAATTGAGGACTTTTTCTTTATCCACGAGGTTACTACAAATACCTTGTCTTCTCCTTTTCAACAACTATCACCAATCTATTGCTCAATTTCTTAATGTTGCGTATCGACTATGTTAGCACCAAAACGGCTCTACAAGCATTTGGTGTGTTAACATCCTCCCTAAAAGAATCAAATCAGCCAAAATCGTCTCTATGTTAACCTAAAAACCACGCTATAGGGCATTTGAATTGCAAACATCGTCATGAAAAAGTAAATCATGTGGAGGTGTTCAGGATGGTTTCCCTATGTATGTGCTTTCCGTACACATTTAAAATATATCTACTTGAATATTAGCGTTTTAACACTTGTTTGTATTGCGGAAAGCAAGCCGATTTAACTGTTTTCGGGCGTTTTTAGCCTGCTTTCCGTAGTGTTATACCCGCCCATATCGCTGATTATGTGACATATAACTTTTTTAGTCATGTGGAAAGCAGACGGAGTGATTAATACCCTCAGACGATAATAACTTTTTTGCCTTCTAAAGGGCAAAAGTTATTTACCGTCTTAGGATGTAAGAGATGCTAACGACATGTGCAGGGCAATCGTGGTTATAGGGGCTTCTGGAAGGGATTAGGTTGCAGATGTGGTGGGGGTGGTGGAAAATGTTGAGTCAGGTTACAGGGAGGTGGCCTCAGAAGGGGCTGTGAAGTGGGTGGCTTGAAACGTGACGCAGGGTTTTCGGGGAAAAGATGGAATCGGTGAGTCAGGTTACAGAGAGGTGGCCTCAGAAGGGGCTGTGAAGTGGGTGGCTTGAAACGTGACGCAGGTCCGCAAGCGATGGGAGAATATGCTTATAGAGTTAAGGAACTTGGTGAGCGAAGAGTCGAACCTTCCGTACTCTATAAGCATATTCTCTTTTAGAGGTTGAGATTGCGGAACGGGGTCCGCAATGACAGCTCAGGGTTCGCAATGACGTCTGGGATTCACAATGACAGCTCAGGTCCGCATTGACAGCTCAGGGTTAGCTCTGACATCTCACGATTCGTAATGACAGTTAAAATGCCGATGACATCTGCTGGGCAAGTGGTTACAGGGATTTTAGCAAAAAAATTAAAACCATTTTTCCCCTACCAGGAGCGCTCTGGGGGCGTTTTTAAAAATACTTAAAAATTAATTTGTTAAATATTTGGAAATTTAATTAAAAAGTTTATAAATTTGTACCCGATATGGAAAAGTGTTTTCTAAACCCCCATATTTATTGAACCAAGCTTGATCCCTTTAACCGAGTCGTAGAAAACGTGATTTTTAGAAGCTTATTATAAAAGAGCAAGCCATTGTTACGCAACCACTTGAAATTTAACAAATATATATATATGGAAAAACTAAAAGGATTAATCGACGCCCCATTCACACCATTTTATTCAAATGGTGAAGTGAATTTGGAGCCAATTGAGCAATATGCACAAATGCTATACAAGAATGGCTTAAAAGGGGTTTTCATCAACGGTTCGTCAGGTGAAGGATATATGCTCACCAAAGAGGAGAGGATGATGCTTGCCGAGAAATGGATTGCTTCTGTTCCTAAGGGTTTCAAAGTTATTGTCCATGTAGGAAGTTGTTGTTTGAAAGAGAGCAAAATTCTTGCAGAGCATGCAGCTCAAATAGGTGCTTGGGGTATTGGTGCAATGGCTCCCCCATTCCCTAAGATTGCAAGAGTGGAAGAGTTGATTCTTTATTGTGAGGCAATAGCTGCCTCTGCACCAAATCTCCCATTCTACTATTATCATATTCCTGCTTTCAATGGAGCATTTCTCCCAATGATAGATATGTTAAAAGGGGTTGACGGCAGAATTGAAAATTTCGCAGGTATTAAATATACTTATGAGAGTCTATACGAATACAATCAATGCAGACTTTATAAAGATGGAAAATTCGATATGCTTCATGGTCAGGACGAGACCATTCTTCCAAGTCTTGCACAAGGTGGAGCACAGGGGGGCATAGGTGGAACTACTAACTACAATGGTAGGGAGTTAGTGGGAATTATCGAAGCTTATGAGAGGGGAGATATTGAGACTGCAAGAGAAAAGCAAAATTTTTCACAGGCGGTAATTAATGTTATCTGCAATTATCGTGGAAATATTGTCGGTGGTAAGAGAATTATGAAATTAATAGGATTGGATTTAGGGAAGAACAGAGTTCCTTTTAGGAATATGACAGACTCTGAAGAGGCAGCAATGAAAAAAGAGTTGGAAGCTATTGATTTCTTTAGCAGATGTAATGTCCTTTAATATTATTTAATGTAGTTTAATATGACTGCAACACAAGTAAAATTTATAGAAGAGTGTCGTGATCTCTACAAGAGAGATTTACTTCATGATATTTTCCCCTTCTGGCTTAAAAACGGGCTTGACAGGGTGAATGGAGGAATTTACACCTGTCTTGACAGAGATGGAGCTCTTATGGATACCACCAAATCTGTGTGGTTCCAAGGAAGGTTTGCATTTAACTGTTCCTTTGCGTATAACCATATTGAGAAAAATCAAGAGTGGTTGGATGCTGCTAAGGGGACATTGGAATTTATAGATAAATATTGTTTCGATACCGATGGGCACATGTTTTTCACCGTAACAGGAGATGGAAAACCTGTCCAGAAAAGGAGATATGTTTTTTCTGAGGCATTTGCAGCAATTGCATTTTCCGAATATTCTATAGCTACAGGGGAGAAAAAATACGCAGATAGGGCGTTGGAGATATTCTTTAATATGAAAAGAATGTTGGAGACTCCCGGGTTTCTTCCTCCTAAGACTTTTGTGGAGGCTAAAGGGTTTTCGATAGTGATGATATTATTAAATGTTGCTACTTGTATCAGGAGAGCAGTTCCACACCCCGCCCTCGATGAGCAGATAAACTCTTCTATTAACGAGATTCGCACTGATTTTATGCACCCTGAGTTTAAGGCAGTTTTAGAAATGGTCGGTCCTAAAGGGGAGTTTATAGATACTTGCGCAGGAAGAACTATTAATCCCGGACATAGTATAGAGGCAGCTTGGTTTATATTAGAGGAATCAAGACACAGAGGTTGGGATAAAGAACTTAACGACCTATCTACTACCATCTTAGATTGGAGTTGGAAGTGGGGTTGGGATGAAGAGTTTGGAGGAATTATAAATTTCAGAGATTGTAAAAACTTCCCTCATCAAGATTATTCTCAGGATATGAAGTTCTGGTGGCCACAAAATGAGACTATTTTATCCACACTATATGCATATGTAGCGACCAAAGATCCAAAGTATTTGGATATGCACAAACAGATTCATGACTATGCTTATAAAGTCTTTCCTGATAAAGAGTATGGAGAGTGGTATGGGTATCTTCATAGAGATGGGACTGTCGCACAACCGGCTAAAGGGAATATTTTCAAAGGACCATTCCATGTGCCAAGGATGATGGTACAGGGCTATATTTTATGTGAGGAGATTTTAAAAAATAAAAATTAACAATTATAAACATTACCTATTAATTATATATACTTTATGAAAAAAATTATTTTTGTTATCCTAAGTCTTTTGTTATCAGTATCTCTGATGGCTCAGACAAAAACGATTACAGGTAAGATCGTAGACTCTAAAGGGGAGGGTATGATCGGCGCCAATGTAATTGAATTGGGGACTACTAACGGTACTGTCGTTATGGAACTAGACGGTAAGTTTAGTCTCAATGTTAAAGAAAATGCCCAAATACAGATTGTATTTATCGGGTATATTACACAGACTCTAAGTGCTCAAGGTAGAAATTACTTTGATGTAGTACTTGTAGAGGATTCAGAAACCTTAGAAGAAGTGGTTGTTACCGGATACGGTGGAAAACAGCTACGTAGTAAGGTGACTAACTCCATCGCAAAGGTTAAGGAAGAAACCTTTAAGGTGGGGATTTTTTCAAACCCGGCACAAGCTCTCTCCGGAACAGTAGCAGGTTTGTCTGTAACTCAGACTTCTGGTAACCCAGGTGCTACTCCTACTGTTACCCTCCGTGGAGGTACAGATTTCGGTGGATCAGGTTCTCCTCTTATAATATTGGATGGTCAGGCTCGTGGAAGCATGAGTGACATTAACCCTGAGGATATCGAATCTATGGAGGTGTTAAAAGATGCAGGTGCTACAGCTATTTATGGAGCAAGGGCAAATAACGGTGTTATCCTCATTACATCTAAAAGAGGTAAGGATGGGCATAGTGAGATAAACTTTAAGGCTAAAGCAGGTCTTAACTTTTATACAGACTCCTATCAATTTATGGAGGCTGGAGACTATATTCACTGGATGCGTTTAGCTTATAAGAATTCAGCTTGGGCTAATATGTCCTCTCTTACAGGAGCTACTCCTTACGGAACAGGAAATATTTATTGGGCAGATGCTGCTAAGACTATTCCTGCAAATGGGAACTTAGATAGTAGAGCTATTTGGAGTACAATGAAGTATTCTGAAGATTTGGCTTTCCTCCTTAATCAAGGGTGGCAGACCATGACTGATCCTGTTTATGGAGATAAACTAATCTATAAAAACTTCTCTATAAAGGACTTTAATATCGTATCTCCGGCGTTATCGCAAGATTATAACATCAATATGAGCGGAGGTAATGATAAAGGTAAGTATTATGCAGGTTTAGGTTATAACCACAGTGAAGGTACAGCTGTTGGAAACTGGTACAGTAGGTTAACATTTACTTTTAATGGTGACTATAAAATTAAACCTTGGCTTACTTCAGCATCAAGCTTTAGTTTTGCAGATGCTACTTGGTATGGTATGTCTCCTACACAGACTGATGAGGCAAACTATTTCTCGAGGGTACTTTCAGTCCCTACTACATTTAGAGGGTATAATGCAGATGGAGAGGAGTTATTAGGGGCTAACTCTGGTGACGGAAACCAACGATTCCAGCTTGATAAATTTGTTAGGGATAATAATACTCAGAAGTTTAATATGGGGCAGTCGTTTAACATAGATATAACTAAGGGGCTATTACTTAAAGTTAGTGCAAGCTGGCTTATCTCAGATGGCAAATACGAAAGCTTTAATAAAGACTATATGACAAGACCAAATACTTGGAATAGAGCAAGAAATACATCGGCTTCTTATTCTAAGGATATATCTCAGACATATAGTGCTATTCTTACTTATGATAAGCAGATAAATGATCACTCTATCTCTGCAATGGTGGGAACAGAGTTCTTTGATGCTTTTGCTAAAGGATTTAGTGCAAGTGGTTCAGGTGCACCTACTGATGATTTCGGAGATTTAGAGTATGTTTTAGATGAGGTAGGAAAGAGGGGAATGGATTCTTGGCATGGTGGACATAGAATTATGTCTTATTTGACTCGTCTTAACTATGACTATCAAGGGAAATATCTTCTCTCTTTTGTTATGAGAAGAGATGGATACTCAAGACTTGCTAAGATAAATCGCTGGGGTAATTTCCCTGGTATATCTGGTGGTTGGATATTTACAAGAGAGGATTTTGTTAAGAATGCTCAAGATGTATTATCATTTGGTAAACTACGTGGTAGTTTCGGGGTGAATGGTAACGTGAATCCTGGTTGGGTAGGTAACTATACTGTTCAAGGCTCTTATGGCTCTACTTCTTACAATAGTTCTGTAGGTTATAGATTAGGGGGAATTCCTAATCCATATCTAACTTGGGAGACCTCAAGGACTATAGAGGTAGGGGTAGATCTTGGTTGGTTTAACAATATGATTAACACTAACTTTACCTATTATAAACGTAATACTTATGATAAATTTGCTAGTATTACTGTCCCTTCGACATCAGGTATAACCTCTATCGCTTCTAATAACGGGGAGTTTAGCAACCAAGGTTTAGAGTTTGAAATAAATTACAAGATGCCTACTAAGAAAGATTTCAATGTAAATATAGGTTTAGTAGGGGCTTATAATACAAACAAAGTAGTAAAACTTCCTGATAATGGAATCGAGAGAAATCGTCAAGGTGGTTTCGAAGTTTATACAGGTAATGGAGATGAGAAGATTTGGGTAGGTGGACTTTATGAGGGACAACGCCCTGGTGATTTGTATCTACATATCGCTGAAGGAATTTATAAAACTCAAGATGAGATACCTGCAGGTCTTATCGACCTTACTACAGGAAATAACGGTTCTAACGGTAGAGCACTTTATGGTGGAGCAGAAGGTTTTGCTAAACTTCCTGCAAATAAGAAAAGTAACGCTCTTCAAATTGCTCCCGGTGATGTGAAGTGGAAAGATGTAAACGGGGATGGAATTATCGATAACTTCGATATGGTAAAAGTTGGAAATACTGTTCCTAAGTGGACAGGTGGTATTAATGGTAACTTCGGTTGGAAAGGGTTATCTTTATCATATAAGTTCGACTATGCACTTGGATTTATGGCAGTTGACTGGAGAACACCTTGGATTATGGGTAATATGCAAGGTACTTATAATACTATCCAGGATACTAAGCAGTCATGGACTCCTGATAATCCAAATGCAAAATACCCTTCTTATGTATGGGCAGACCAACTTGGAAAGAGAAACTATGCAAGAAGCAGCTCGTTATTTGCTTACAAAGGAGATTATCTTGCATTCCGTGAGGTTACTTTAGCATATACAATTCCTAAGAGTATAGTGAAGAAACTTAACATATCAAGACTTGATGTTTCGGTAACAGGGCAAAACCTTGGATACTGGACAGAGGCAGATCACTTATTCTCTCCAGAGCAAGCAAGTAACTGGGGTGGTTATCCACTACCGAGAATAGTAGTGTTTGGACTAAACTTAACATTTTAATCATATAATATAATTGATAATCATGAAAAAGATAAATATATTATTAATATCATTCATATTAGCTTTTACATCTTCTTGTAGTTTGGATATGTCTCCAGTAGATTATTATGGAGCAGGTAACTTCTGGAACAACGAGGCTCAGGTAAGTTGCTATATGAACGGACTGCACTCTGATTTTAGAGGAGCATACTCGACACTTCAAATTTTAGGGGAGTTTAGAGGGGGTACTTTTAGGTCAGGAGCATCTTCACTTGGTACAAGTTTAGATGCTGAATATGTAAAACTTAACCAGATAGATCAAAATAAAACAGGGGTATCTAACTGGGCTGGATTTTATTCAAGACTTTTACAAGTTAATCACTTTATTGATCAAGTAGAGAATGAGTGTAAATTTCTTTCAGATGCTAACAGAAAGTATTATTTAGGACAGGCTTATGGAATAAGGGCTTATTACTATTTCGTTCTATATAAAACATACGGCGGGGTGCCATTAGTGACCTCTGTAGAGGTTCTTAACGGTAAAATATCTGCTGATAGATTTTACGTAGAAAGAGCTGGTGAAGAGGCTACTTTACAACTCATAAAAGAGGACATAAATAAATCTGAAACTAATTTTGGAGATAATGTTACAATTAAATCTAAAAATATTTGGTCTAAATATGCTACTTTAATGCTTAAGGCAGAGGTTTATTTGTGGTCTGCTAAGGTAAAAGTGGGTGACCATAATTTAGGAGGGGCAGCAGATCTAAATGTAGCAAAGACAGCTCTTCAAGGAGTAATAGGAAAATTCTCACTTCTTCCTAGTTTTACAAGTGTGTTTAGCACCAAGAATAATGCTGAGGTAATTTTTACCCTTTACTTTAAGGATACTGAGGCTACAAACTGGGGTGGTGCATTTTTGTATGCAGATAACTTATTTGTAAACCAAAAGTATGATAAGAATGGAAATTTATTAGGTGATGTGTTAAATCTTAAAGGTAGTGGAGGCCCATTAAGACACGAGTATAAAGAGGGTCTTTGGAGATCTTATGATGCTCAAGATAGTAGAAGAGATGCTACTTTCTTGGATCATTATACAAAAGAGGCGGGTGGAAGTTTCTCATTTGGCTCTGTTTTGAAAAAGTGTGTAGGCTCTATTAACTCTGCCGGAAACAGAGTATATGATACAGATGTTATCATATATCGTTATGCTGATGCCCTTCTTATGATGGCTGAAGTAGAGAATGGTTTGGGTAATTCTTGTGCTTCGTATATAAACGATGTGCGTAGGAGGGCTTACGGTACAAACTATGTAGCAGCAACTCACGGATATACAGATGGTAGTTATGCAGATAATGAAATGGCTATTCTTAAAGAGAGAGATAAAGAGTTTGTATGGGAGGCTAAAAGATGGTATGATGTAGTTCGCCTACACGATGCTTCTAAAAACCCTTTAGTGTTCTCAGTAAATGCTAACTATGCAAATACCGGCACTGGCGCAGCTACTACTCCTATTTTAACAGCGGTTGAAGCGTATAAGATTGTTTGGCCTTTAGATTTAGGAATACTTAATGTAAATCCTAAGTTGAAACAAAATACTGGTTATGATAAATAATCGATATTAATACTCTAGTAAAGTTCACTGTTGCTTGATAGTTGGGCAACAGTGAATTTTATTTTAAAAAGTACTATATGTTATAAAATAGAATATTATGTTAAAAAACTTAAAATCTTATCCTTGGATAGTGGTTGCCTTATTATGGGTGGTTGCTCTATTAAACTATATGGATAGGCAGATGCTTTCGACTATGCGCGAAGCTATGCAGGGGGATATCGCGGAATTAGTTATGGCTGAAAATTTTGGTAGGCTAATGGCTATTTTCTTGTGGATTTATGGTCTTATGAGCCCGTTTGCGGGGGTAATTGCTGATAGGATAAGCAGGAAGTGGTTAATAATTGTGAGTCTTCTTGTTTGGTCTTCAGTTACCCTTTTAATGGGGTACTCTACTAATTTCACCCAACTCTATTGGCTTCGTGCCATTATGGGGGTAAGTGAAGCCCTCTATATACCGGCGGGGCTCTCACTTATTGCTGATTATCATACAGGGAAATCGAAGAGTTTAGCAGTGGGAATACACATGACAGGACTTTATATGGGACAAGCCGTAGGGGGCTTCGGAGCAACTGTAGCTGCAGCATATACTTGGCAGGCGACATTCCATTGGTTTGGTATTATAGGGATAGTCTATGCGTTTGTATTGATTGCTTTACTACATGAGAAGAGAGAGAATGTGGCACGACCCGCTACAGTGGCAAAAGGTGAGAAAATAGAGAGAGAGTCAGTTCTCAAGAGCTTTGGACTCCTCTTCTCTAATATTGCTTTCTGGGTAATATTATTCTATTTTGCTGCCCCCTCTTTACCGGGCTGGGCAACTAAAAACTGGCTTCCAACACTCTTCTCGCAGACTCTGAATATTCCAATGTCGAGCGCAGGACCAATGTCCACCATTACCATAGCAGTCTCCTCTTTTATAGGGGTAATCTTTGGGGGGATTCTCTCTGACAGATGGGTTAAAAAGAATATAAAAGGGAGAGTTTACACAGGAGCGATAGGGTTAAGTTTAACCATCCCTGCCCTTCTTCTCTTAGGATTTGGTAGTAATATGGTGGCTGTAGTCGGAGCAGGTCTCTGTTTTGGTATAGGATATGGTATGTTTGATGCCAACAATATGCCTATATTATGTCAGTTTGTACCGGCTAAACAGCGAGCTACTGCTTATGGAATGATGAATATGATAGGGGTGTTTGCAGGGGCTGCTGTTACTAAGGTATTAGGGAAATGGGCAGATGGTGGAGATTTAGGACTCGGGTTTGCACTTTTAGCAGCGATTGTGGCTGTGGCACTAATAGTACAGGTTACAGTATTGAAGCCTAAGACAGATAACGCACTTTAAAATCGTAACAGAAAACAGCTACGTTCCTAACAATTAATTGAATAATGTTAACAATTCTTTAGCAATTCGTAAAAAGAATCATTAACTTTGTTACATCAATTTAATTGTTTAAGAAATGGACCGTAGAAAATTTATCAAAAATAGCGCCCTGGCAGGCGCAGCTGTCGTTTCTATCCCTACGATATTGAAAGGGAATAATAATTCTAACTTATTAGAAGGGTGCTCTCGCAACGATGAGACTCTAATCGTCCCTAAAAATAATGGACTGCCTATTACAGGCACGTTTCTCGATGAAATATCCCACGACATACCTCACCAGAACTGGGGGGAAAAGGAGTGGGATATTGATTTTCAGAATATGAAGAGAATCGGAATCGACACTGTTATTATGATTCGTTCAGGTTATAGAAGGTTTATTACATACCCTTCCCCTTATCTTTTGAAGAAGGGGTGCTATATGCCCTCTATGGACCTTGTGGAACTCTTCTTAAAACTTGCCCAGAAACATAAGATGAAATTCTATTTTGGGCTATATGACTCCGGCAAATATTGGGATACAGGCGACCTCTCTTGGGAAATCGAAGATAATAAATATGTTATAGATGAGGTTTGGAAAAACTATGGTTCGCGCTATGATAGTTTCGGCGGTTGGTATATCAGCGGGGAGATTAGCAGAAAAACAAAAGGGGCAATAGATGCCTTTAGAGCAATGGGACGTCAGTGCAAAGATGTTTCAGGCGGACTCCCCACATTTATTTCCCCCTGGATTGATGGGAAAAAGGCGATTATGGGGACAAACCTCTCCACGAAAGACTCTGTCTCTGTAAAAGAGCACGAAAGGGAGTGGAATGAAATTTTTGATGGTATCCATGAGGTAGTCGATGCATGTGCCTTCCAGGACGGACATATCGATTATGATGAACTTGATGCCTTCTTCGAGGTCAATAAAAAAC
This sequence comes from uncultured Muribaculaceae bacterium, assembly GCA_964642235.1. Lineage (GTDB taxonomy): Bacteria > Bacteroidota > Bacteroidia > Bacteroidales > UBA932 > CAYSND01. The sequence goes on along the minus strand of CAZXOP010000014.1, from coordinate 11,597 downwards.
TTGCTGACAGATATGGAATGAAATGCTGGACGAACGCAGAGTCATTCGACAGAGATATGCCTATTAACTTCCTCCCTATTAAATTTGATAAACTAAGGATGAAGCTCGAAGCAGCTAAACGAGCAGGGTACGACAAAGCCATAACTTTTGAATTTTCCCACTTTATGTCCCCCCAGTCAGCTTATCTTCAAGCAGGACACCTTTATAATAGATATAGAGACTACTTTAACATCAAATAATTATGAACGAAACTTCCTCTAAGAAAAACATTAACCTATCGTATGTTATTTTCCTCTCGGTAATAGCAGCTATAGGAGGGATTCTATTCGGTTATGACACAGCAGTTATCTCCGGTACTGTGAGTCTTGTCTCCTCCCTTTTCGGACTTGATACCATTCAGTCCGGCTGGTATGTAGGGTGTGCTCTTATCGGCTCCATCTGTGGAGTTGCAGTTGCAGGAATTTTAAGTGATTATGCCGGAAGAAAAAATACAATGCTCTTCTCTGCTGTTCTCTTTACTGTATCAGCAGCAGGGTGCGCTATCGCTTCCGATTTCTCTCAATTAGTTATATATCGTGTTATCGGTGGAGTAGGTATCGGGATTGTCTCTATCGTTTCACCTCTCTATATTTCAGAAGTCTCGATAGCCAAATATAGGGGGACACTCGTCTCGCTCTACCAACTCTCCATTACAGTTGGTTTTCTTCTTGCTTATCTGATTAATTTCGCAATACTTAAAAACTCCCACACAGCAACCACTTTGGCAGAGAGTTCCTGGACACACAAAATATTCTATGGGGAGATTTGGCGCGGTATGTTGGGGGCTGAGACCATTCCCGCACTCTTTTTCTTTATTATTATCTTCTTTATCCCTGAAAGTCCCCGTTGGCTGATTCTCAAAGGGAAAGAGGAGAAGGCTGCAAAAATCCTTGGCAGGACATACAGAACCAAGGAGGGAGTTGAGTCTGAAGTAGCTCTTATTAAATCAGTAACAGGTACCACCAAAAAGGGGGTGGACTGGAAGGAACTAAAGAACCCCGGAATAATAAAGGCAATAATTATTGGGGTTTGCATAGCAATTTTAGGACAATTTATGGGGGTCAATGCAGTTCTCTACTACGGTCCCACCATCTTTGAAAATGCCGGACTCTCAAGCTCCGATTCACTCTTCTCTCAGGTGCTTGTAGGGGTGGTAAATATGCTTACAACAGTAATTGCACTAATAATCATCGACCGTGTGGGTCGTAAAAAACTTGTCTATTGGGGAGTTTCGGGGATGATAATTTCCCTCCTCTTAATCGGATTCTACTTCCTTTTCGGAGAACAATTATCCATCTCAAATATCTTCCTGCTAATATTCTTCCTACTCTACATTTTCTGCTGCGCAATATCTATCTGTGCTGTGGTATGGGTACTCCTTTCGGAGATGTACCCTGTGAAGGTACGAGGAATAGCAATGTCCATTGCAGGATTCTCTCTCTGGATAGGAACTTATCTTATAGGACAATTAACCCCCTGGATGTTAGAGAACCTAACCCCCGCAGGGACCTTTTTCCTCTTCGCCGCAATGTGCATCCCCTACATTTTAATTATGTGGAAAGCCGTTCCTGAAACCACCGGAAAGACCCTCGAAGAGATAGAACAATATTGGAAAAAGACTAAAACAATATAATCCTATGGATTTAAAAAATATATCTATGTTGAAAAAGGTATTATTAGCATTCATTGCATCGCTAATTACCGTAGCAGCTTTTGCTCAAAGTATTACGGTTAAAGGAAAAGTTATTGATGAGGATGGCGCTCCCCTTTCAGGAGTGTTCGTCTTAATCAAAGGGAGTACTACCGGAGTTATGACAGACCCTGATGGGCATTATACCATCTCTGTCAAATCCAAGGATATTCTTCTCTTCTCATTCTTAGGAATGATAGGGCAGGAGATTCCTATCAATGGAAGGAGCACCATTGATGTTACGCTGATGAACGACACGAGCTATCTCGAAGAGGTGGTGGTGGTCGGATATGGATCACAGACGAAGATGTCTCTTACCGGTTCTGTATCGAGGGTAAATGGTGATGAGCTGTTAAAATCCCCTGCAACCAATGTCTCCTCTCTATTGGGAGGTCGTGTTACAGGGGTTGCCTCTGTTCAGGAATCAGGAGAGCCGGGAGCAGATAATGCAGCACTCAGCATCAGAGGATCGAGGTATGGTGCCACATATATTGTTGACGGTGTCCCCCGTTCTATTGATGGTATTGACCCTAATGAGATTTCATCTATTTCTGTGCTGAAAGATGCCTCCGCAGCAGCAGTTTATGGTCTGCAAAGTGCCGGAGGGGTCATTATTATAACCACCAAAAAGGGGGAAGCAGGGAAGAGCAAGATTAACTACAAAGGGTCTTATGGTCTCTCTATGAATGCAAATTTCCCCGAATTTATGGATGGACCCACCTTCGCATGGTATTATAATAAAGGGCTTGAGATGGATGGGTATCCTATTATTTTCACCAAAAATCATCTCGATTTAATGACCAATGGGGACGACAGTGACGGATGGGGTAATACCAACTGGATAAAAGAGACCTTCGGTATCGGTGTTAATAAAAACCACACTTTCTCAGTCGAAGGGGGGAATAAACAGGCAAGGTATTTCGTCTCAATAGGGTATTTAGGACAAGAGGGAAATATCAAAGGTTATCTCTACGATAGATATAATCTCCGTTCAAGCATTGACGGGAATATTAATGAGAATCTAAAATTTAACCTAAACATAGCAGGTCAGGCAGGAGAGAGGAAAACTCCTCTCTTCTCTTCAGGAGGGACGGAATCCGAAGGGACTTGGATGTCGGTTGCCAGACAAGCTGTTCAGGCACACCCCTATCTCCCCAAGATGTATGACGGTCTCCCTGTTGCATCACCTGCTACTGTTCTCGGTCAGCCCGTGAACCCTCTTGCAGCAGTTGAGAAATCAGGATATTACAAGAATCCTGCTGCATTCCTTCAGACCACAGCGACTCTTGAATGGTCTGTTCCATGGATAAAAGGGCTTACGTTAAAGGCATCAGGGGCTTATGATAAGACTTATTCCACTACTAAGATCTTCTCTACCCCCTATTATGTAATGTTAGCATCACTCCCCACAAGCACTAACCCCGACATATCATATACCAAGGTACTCGATGTGCGCAACACCTCTTATAACACTTTAGGTGAGGGGCTCTTCACATCTACCCAAATGGTTGGGACAGGGAGTATCGGCTATGTAAACACTTTTGCTGACAAACATAGCGTGGACCTTATGCTCCTTACCGAAATCCGTCAATTAAAATATCACGGCTTCGGTGCTTACGGAAAGAATGTCGGATTTGTGGAGCTCCCTGAATTGGGTTTTGCCACACCGGCAGATAGTCCTATTAACGGATATAGCAATATGACTCGTAATCTCGGTTTCGTAACGAGATTAAAATATGATTTCTCCGCAAAATACTTCTTTGAGTTTACAGGGCGTTATGACGGCTCTTATAAATTTAGCGGAAACGTACAGGGAAAGAGATGGGGATTCTTCCCTGCTGCCTCAGTGGGATGGAGAGTTTCTGAAGAGAGTTTTATGAAATGGAGCAAGAACTGGCTTACTAATCTTAAAGTAAGATTTTCAGGAGGGGAACTCGGTAGTGATAATATCGGTGCTTACTCTTTCCTCAACACTTATTCTACAGGAGGGGTTCTCTACCGCAATGGTAATAGATATAACACCCTCTATGCCTCTGCTATTGCCAACCCTAATCTTACTTGGGAGCGAAGCAGACAATATAATGTCGGTCTGAATGCAAGTTTATGGAGGGGACTTCTCGATATAGAGATGGATGCTTTCTACAACTATAACTATGATATCCTAACCTATATGGGGGCAAACTACCCCTCTTCAATGGGAGGATACTACCCCTCTATAGAGAACTATAGTAGCGTGGATAGTAAAGGGGTTGAGTTTATGGTATCACATACAAATACTATAGGTTCCGGCATAAATAAAGTAAGTTATAAGGTAGCTTTCAATGCTACATACGCCACAAGCCGTTGGATTCGTTATCCTGACTCCCCTAACGCCCCCTCTTACCAGAAAATGACAGGTAATGAATATGGGTTAGGGCTCGGATGGAAGACCAATGGACTATTTAGGTCGGAAGAGGAGATAGATCGTTCTCCTTGGATGTTCGGTCAACGTCCTCGCGTAGGAGATATTAAATATGTAGATGTAAACGGCGATGGAGAGGTAGAGTATCAGGATAAGGTCTTTATCGGTCGCCCTAACCGTCCTAAACTTGTTGGAGGTCTTAATTTGGGTATGTCTTGGAGAGGATTTGATCTTTTCGCCCTTATTACAGGGGGTGCTCTCTTTGACATCTCTCTTACAGGGACTTATTTCAATGGTATGGATGACAACACCATCTTTACACAGACTTTTAAAGAGGGGGGTAACTCTCCGCTCTATCTGGTTCAGGGTGCCTGGAGACCTGATAATCCAAAAGGGACCTACCCTCGTCTGACAGTGAATGCCCCCGATAACAATAACGGGTGTGCCTCCACTTTCTGGTATAGGGATGGGAAATATCTAAGGCTAAAATCAGCTCAGATAGGGTACTCACTCCCTAAAAAATGGGTTGAGGCAGTGAAACTTCAAGGTCTCCGCATATTTGTAGAGGGTTCCAACTTATATACTCTAAGCGGACTCCCTAAAGGAATTGACCCCGAATTACCGGGAGTAAACAATGGTTATTATCCACAACAGATGACTGTTGTCGGTGGAATTTCAATTACTTTATAACCCTTAACGCTAATAGATATGAAAAGAAATATTTTTATAACAGTTTTAGTCTTATTGGCTTTCGGGCTTAGCTCCTGCAATTATCTCGATACTACCCCCTCTGACAGGGTTTCAGACAAACTTGTATGGAACAGTCCTGAGAATGCCCGATTGGCTGTGGATAATATTTATCACTTTATGCACACTATGGGACAGTTCGCTACCGGACAGTCCTCTGTGGGACTTACTGAAGGGATGACAGATGTTCTAAAATATGGAAGTACAGCTCTTAACTCCCACATGTGGTTTGCAAATCAAATGGCTTATGCCGAAGATGGTATTCCTGCTAAATCAGCCGCCTACTTTTTAGGGAGCTGGTGGTTACTCTATTATAATATCCGTGAAGTAAACCAAGGGTTAGATAACCTTCATAATCTCGCAAAATTTGACGAGGCTACCACCAAACTCCTCGATGCAGAGATGAGGTTTTTCAGAGGATATATGTATTTTGAATTGGTTAAAAGGCATAAGAATGTTATCCTTTATGACGAGGATATGACCAAAATAAAGAGAGATACCCCTCTAAGTGAAGAGAGTGCCTGTTGGGACTTTGTTAAGAGAGATCTCGAAAAAGCAGCAGAGGGACTCCCTGCCACCAGAACTGATGGGAGAATAACCAAAGGGGCTGCACTTGCATTATTGTCCCGAGCTATGCTCTATGCAGAGAGGTGGCAGGCTGCAAAAGATGCCGCAGATGCAGTTATGAAATCCGGACTTTATGCACTTACAACCAAATATTCTGACTCCTACTCTAAAACAGACACCAAGGAGGCAATCCTTTTCTATGAGTACAATCTCAGTGGAAGCACTCATAGTTTCGATGATTTCTTCTCCCCCGGTGGGGATGCAGGGCTTATAACAGGGGCCCTCGGTACTCCGACTCAAGAGATGGTGGAGATGTATGAACTTGCCACAGGAGGAACCCCCGACTGGAGCACCTGGCACACCACTGCAGGGACCAATGCTACTCCCCCCTACGCTCTCTTAGAACCACGATTTGCTGCAACAATTCTCTACAATGGTGCATCTTGGAAAGGGAGGACAATCGAAGCATTTGTGGGTGGCAATGATGGGTATGTGGGGTGGAAAGAATCCCCTCGTACCGAGGGAAGATCCACTACCGGTTATTTCTTGAGAAAGCTTGTTTGCGAGCAGCGCGATCTTGTTGCGGAGAACCGCAGTACTCAACCTTGGATTGTTATACGATATGCAGAAGTTCTTCTTAACTTTGCAGAGGCTGCAGCAAACTTGGATGCAAACTCCGCAGAGGGGAAAAAGGCACTAAACGATGTTAGAGCGCGAGTAGGTCTCCCCGAAGTTACCAAAACCGGAGCAGAACTTATTGCTGCTATCCAGAGAGAGAGAAAGATAGAATTGGCCTACGAAGGGCAGTATTATTGGGATATGAGGAGATGGAAAAGAGCTGCCACCGAGTTCAATAACTATCGTGTACATGGATTAAAGATTGAAAAAGCAGGGGCAGGGTTTAGTTACAAATATGTGGACTGCGATGGGCAGAACCGTTATTACCCTGCAAGGCTGCAGAATAGAATTGCTCTTCCTCTTGATGAGCTTCAGAATAATTCCGCTATTGAACAATTTGAAGAATGGAAATAAGATGAGAACAATGAATAAAATAAGAAAGTTTTTTGGATTGTTAGCCTTAAGTGTTGCCATTTTCGGATGTCATAAACCTGAAATTATACCACCTACGACTACGGCAATAGGGCTTAACAGCGTTTCCGCTATATTTAATGCAGGGAAACTAAAAAATGACCCCTCTGCGAAGTTTACCACGACCATCTCTTCGCCGGATCAGCTCAGTTCAAATATAGTTATCAATGTTCCATGGTTTTATCCTGAACATAGTAACAATATAATTACCGATATTACGAATATGAGAGTTTTGGTTTCAATAGATGATAACTGCTTCATTGAACCACCTGTAAACATTTTAGACCTTACAAAGGAGAATCACTTCACCTTTACAGACGGAAGGGGAGAGAAACATAAAATAGTAATTACAGGGAAGATAGCTAAACTAAGCAAATGTGATTTACTCAGTTTTTCTATTACAAATCCCTCTCTCGTATCAGTTCTAAATAAAGAGAAGAGTACCATTACTATCTCCGTTAATGAGTTTACAAACTATACTAAATGTAAAGTCGCTTATGATATCTCCCCTCATGCGAGTTGTTCACTTGATGGGATGGAGACAGTCGATTTTTCAAAGGTTAATAAAATAACTGTAACCGCTCACAGTGGGGCTACGAAGGTTTATGATGTTATTCTTTCAGATGCACCTGTGGAAAAAATCCCTTATGGATTTAGACCAAACAGTCAAGAGATAGTTTGGAGTGTCGATATGGAGAGCCTTGGGATGATGCGCTCAGCCGACAAGAATGTCTCTTTAGGTGTCCTTGGCAATAATCTCATTATCTGTGCAGGAAATGGAGACACCCCTATGTATCTTAATCGCACAAATGGTGTTAAAGTGGGTAATATCTCACTTGGCTCGGCAGTTGCCACCGGACAAATCGAGAATGACGAAGCCGGGAACCTTCTGATTTGTAACCGTAGTAACACTGAGTTTAAGATTTGGAGTACCAGAGCTGTCGATCAGGCTCCTACCCTACTCCTCTCTTATACCGTTACCAATGGCTTTAAACTCGGTTCTAAATTATCAGTTAGAGGAGATATAAAGAGCAATGCCATTATAGCGGTTCCTTATGAGGGGATAGATGGGGTTAGCGGTACGAATGAGATAGTTTATTGGACTGTTACAGGGGGAGTGGTCTCTGCTCCAAATACCAAATCTCTGACAGGAGGGGCTATTAATCAGGGATTAGCGGTTTGGGGTTCTGCTCCTGCCAATAGCCCTGCATTTGTTCCACTCTCTACCAATGTTTCAGATGGCTTTGTCTTCTCTGCTTATGACTCCAATACTCTTTTCTTTGTGAAAGGGGATGACTTCACCATGAGGCCTCTGCTCACAGATGGACGTACCTTAGCTTGGGCATATAATAATAACTGTATGGATGTTAAGGTATTTAATAAAGCAAGATATACGATTGCCCTCCATTGCGGACATTTCCCTCAATGGGGTGGTGTTCCACTTCTCTTCCTCTATGACATGACCACCCTTTCATCTGTAACGGGAACAGTTAATGCTTCTCCCTCTTTGGCATTAAGCCATACTTGTTCTTCATTCTATGTAACAGGGGGTGCTGCAGCTGCAGGTGGGGATGTTTTACTATACCCTTCGCCTGATGGATATTTTATGAATATTTATTATATTGAACACAATAATAGAATTATTGAATCGTTCCAAGTTGATTGTATCGTAAGATGATTAAAGCGCTAAAATATTCTCTCTATATCATCATCACAGTTTTTTCTGTGGTGATGATATTCTCTTGTGAGAAACCTGTTAAGACTCCTGACTGGGAGTGGCCCGATCCCCCACCTAAGCCGAAACCCGACCCGGATCCTGAAAAGCCTGCCGTGGTATTGAAGCCTCGATTTATCTGGATAGATGCAAATGCAAATTTCCCTGACTATGCTAATAGTAAGGATAATATCGCAAGAGACCTTAAAAAGATAAAGGAGACAGGTTTCACTGATATTGTCGTGGATGTACGCCCCCCCATGGGAGATGTTCTATTTAAGTCATCTCTAATATCAGAGGCTACTAAACTACCGTATTGGGATGGACCTGCCTATAAGTTTTATACTCGAACTGCTACTTGGGATTACCTGCAAGCATTTATAGATGAGGGGCATAAACAGGGATTAAAAGTTCATGCTGCCATCAACACATTTGTAGGGGGAGAGAAGTACCCTTATGGGCTTGGACAACAAGGGTTACTATTTAGGGAACCAAGTAAAAAGGATTGGGGTTCCACCATAAACCTCTCCTCAGGGCTTACAAACATTATGGATATTAATGATGACGACTTTAGTTGTAAATTCTTAAATCCTGCCCATCCTGAGGTACAGAGTCTTTTAATAGGGATTCTCAAAGAGTTGGCAGCATATAATGTAGATGGGATATTCCTCGACAGATGCCGATTTGATTATTTGGGTGCCGACTTTTCCAAAACCACAAGAACTGCTTTTGAGACTTATATCGGTGAAAATGTTACTAATTTCCCGTCAGATATATTTGCTCCCGGAACTTCTGCACTTCCGACATATATGCCAAAACACTCCAAGTCATGGCTCGAATTTAGGGTTAAAGTTATTCACGATTTCGTGGAGAAGGCTGCTAATGCTGTTCACTCTATTAATCCCAATATAACTTTTGGTGCTTATGTGGGGGGATGGTACTCCACATACTACGAATATGGGGTAAATTGGGCCTCTCCGGAATACAATACTGCAGCCTACTACCCTAAATGGGCTTCTGCTAATTACCAAAAATTCGGTTATGCCGATCACCTTAATTTTCTCTTAATAGGTGCTTATGCCTCTGCAAATAATATATATGGCACAGGAGAATGGTCTGTACAAGGTTTTTGTAAAAGAGCTGGGACAGTACTTAAAGGGGCCGTGAAATATGCCGGGGGACCTGATGTGGGAAACTGGGACACAACAGGGTGTAGTAATATAGGTGCAGCGGTTACTTCGACTGTGGATGCTGCAATTAACTCCGGTGACGGATACTTTTTATTTGACTTGATTCATGTAAAAATATATGACTATTGGGATGAACTAAAAGCCGGGATAGATAAATACATTACTGCTGCAAGTACCACTAATTAAGCTCTCCTATAGAACATCATTATAAAAAGAAAAAAGGGTGACTATTTTAGCCACCCTAATTTTCATTAACTATTAACTATATTACCTACGCGATTGAGTTGTAGTTGAATAAGGTACAGTCCATTTCTGTATGGTCCTCGAATTATGGTCTATATAATATAGACTTAAATTAGGCGATATGTACGAAAATGCCACATCTGAAGAGGGAGAAAGACCGGCAGGAGCATCTTCTCCGACTGGAGCGAAAGGAATAATATCAGGATGAGCTATTAAATATTTAGTATTGTCTACATCGGATTTTTCAGCAGCAAGTCCGTTAAGGTCTGAGAAATCAAATATTCTAACTAACCCCGGTAAGCCCCATTGAGGGAAGAATGTACTTGGAGTAAGCACGGCAACCCTTTTCGTACCTAACATCCTTACATCGATATCTTGATATCCGTAAGCCCAACCATCTCCACGCTGTGTTAGCAATGGGGTACCCTCGCAAAGTCCGTGATCGTTAGGAGCACCTAATTTATATACTATGTTTTCAGAATAAACTCCTGATAGGATAAAGCCATCGGCCATAGAGGTTCCAAGCGGAACTATTTGAGGGAAATTATTTGCGACAATATTCCAAAACCCTTTACCGCCCCATGAGTTACCAGGATCCATACCACCTATTCCCCAAACTCTCATTGGCTCACTCATACCTGATAATATCTGGGTAACAACACCATTGTTTATTTCAAAAACACGGAACTGATTTGTGAGTGTTATTGTAGGAATTCCTTCTATAGGGACAACCAATAAAGCCTTAGTTCTAATATTTCCCCTTACAGAACACCCTGTTCCAAGGGTACCACCCCAAATATAAGTTCCATATAAATTAGTAAATGTACCATTAGGGTGCATAGAATAAATTTCAAAGAATGCATCTGCATAGTCTTCTTTATTACTATCCCAAGTCGTACGTTTAGTTACTAAAATATTCCCTACATCATCATTCTTAATACAACCAACTACGAAATCTGCATTTATAGTTCTCATTAGGGTACCTTTCTGTCCATCTATTACATACACCTTTTTCTCATCTCCCCTTGCTACGAATAACTCTGTTCCATAAACAGCCATAGAGACGTGAGCAGTTGGAGAAACTTGCATAATAGTGGTCATATCTACCGCCCAATCATTGGCACCATACTGAGCTACAGTAGTCGTATCACTTATTTTCAAAGAGGGAGCTTCTACCACGAATCTAGCCGCTCTATGATTAAGAGTAGCATTGGCTTTAATATTAAGCGTAACGGTATTAGATGCAAATGCCTTTGTGGAGACAACTGTTAACCAATCAACAGGAGTTTTAGGATCTAATTTTACAGTATAAGCGACATTCGTATTAACAGTAAATGTAATATTGCCTCCCTTATGGTCAAGAAGATACAAATCTTGCTTTTTAAAACTCAATGAGTCCATTTGACCTTGAGTAAGTAAGACATCAAAATTTGCAGTTCCTGCTGTGATTTTTACAGTACCCTTGCGCTCATTAACATCTTTGCTTGGCGCAGCAGTTAAAGAAATAGTCGCAGCTCCGGCATCACCTGTGGCAGGTTTAATAGTAATCCATTTATCAGTAGTTGTAGCTACCCATGGAGTATTGGCAGTGAAAGAGAATTTTGCCTCACCCCCTTTAGTTACAACCGTTAATTTACCATCACCTTGAGGAACGATATTGTCTTTTTTGGTTTGAGTAATGGTGAATTCACAAAATACCGTTTCTGCCGTTATTTTTATTTTAGCAGTACGGTCTTCCGGGTTTGGATTTGCAGTGACAGTGACTTTAATTGAAATATCACCCGGAGTCCCTGAAGCAGGCGTTACAGTAGCCCACTCCACATCGGAAGCAACAGACCATTTAACATTACTGTTAAACTGAAAATTAACATCAGCTCCATCAGTGGGGACTGTGAATGTAGAGGGCTGATCAAGTGG
>CAZXOP010000013.1:0-25455 GCA_964642235.1 uncultured Muribaculaceae bacterium | reverse complement strand
TATGCTACAGCCTGAGGGGATAACTACAATAGTAAAGGCGAAGGAGAAGATGCAGATCTGCTCTTTCCTATGGGTATATTATGGATACCCTGTTAGCTGCTACGAAAATATAAATGTCGATGATGTTCGTTACGCTCTTGGATTTAAGATGGGACAAAAGGATAAAACTCCTATAGATGTAGTCTCTTCCATCCCCGATTCGGGAACATGTATGGCAATAGGTTATTCTGACGGGAAGAAGGTTCCATATAGAAACGCAATAGTAAAATACACCCCTACATGGCCCCGTAGTTTCACCCCTGCTAATCAAAATATCAGAAATTTGGTGGCCAAGATGAAACTTATTCCTAATAATCACCTTCTTAGAGAGAAAAGAATCATATTTTGTGATGACTCTATTGTCAGAGGGACTCAGTTAAGGGATAATGTAAAACATCTATATGATTATGGTGCTAAAGAGATTCATGCCAGAATAAGTTGTCCCCCTCTCCTTTTCCCCTGCGAATTTCTAAATTTCTCCGAATCGCGCTCCCCTTTAGAACTGGTTGCCCGTAGATTTATCTTAATGAGAGAAGGGGCTCACGATAAAAATATCGGCAAATATGTAAAGAACACCACTCAAGAGTATCGTGATATGATAGAGCATATTAGGAAAGAGTTGAATCTTGCCACGCTTCAGTTTAACTCCATTGACCACCTTGTAAGTGCGATAGGACTCCCTAAAGATAAAATCTGCACACATTGTTTTGACGGCAGTAGTTTTGGAGGGTTATAATTTTTTTATGAAGTTTGATTTTTTTTAAATTTCTTTATATCTTTGCGTTAAGATTGAAACTTGAACTTACTTCATTTTTCTGAATATATATATGAATATTTTTGTATCCAGCCTGAATTTCAGAGCAAGAAAAGAGGATCTAATCGAACTCTTTTCACCTTATGGCGAAATTACCGCCGCAAGAATTATTGTTAATCGTGATACTCGCCGTTCGAGAGGATATGGCTTTGTTGAGATGTCCGAAGCAGATGGAATGGCAGCTATTGCTGCACTAAATGGGACAGAGCACATGGGGCGTACCATTAGTGTTGCTGTGGCAAACGAAAGACCTCCTAAAGAGGAACAACAATAATCTCCTTTAGCTAAACCTAAGTAAATTAAAAGTCGCCCCTAAAGGCGACTTTTTTATTCCTAGATGTCATTGTAATCTCAACCCCTAAATAGGATATGCTTACAGAGTACGGAAGGTTCGACTCTTCGCTCACCAAGTTCCTGAAACACCACCCAGGTTTCACGCATCACCCTCAACAAGCCTCTCTAGAGGCTATCGTCAGCAACCTGGGGCACCATCCACAAACAACCTCCCTCTTTCCACTACCCAGGTTTCAAGCCATCATCTCTACAAACCTCTCCAGAGGCACCTCTCTGTAATCTGCCACACCATTTCCGCAATTTCCACCAAAACCCTGCGTCACGTTACAAGCCTCCACCTCTAGAAGCCTCTGTATGGCACATGCTCTGCAACCTGGGTCATCATTTCCAACCATCCACCACATCTGCAACCTAAACCTATCCAAAAGCACTTCTATCAGCGATCACCCTGCAGATGTCGTCACTACCAATTGCCTCCCGATAGAAGAAGATTAAACCTACCGAAAAGCATCAAACTTTTCGGGGATTTTAATACCATATCTTTATGAAATGTTAAAACCGTAAATAACTTTTCCTGCCTCCCAAAGTTATTATGGTTTTAATATTTTGCAGCCCTAAACCCAGAATACATGTCAGCTTTTGCACAGGCATAGCTCTGTAGAGTCCTTTTCATGAAAAAGTTAGCAGACACTCAGACGATAATAACTTTTTTGCCTTCCATTAGGCAAAAGTTATTTACCGTCTGAGGACTCAACATGTACGGAATAGGGGGAGGTGGGAACTAGCTGATTTGAGAAAAATAAAACTAACACACTTAAATACAATTAGTTAATGACCTTATTCGATTTTGGCCAGGGTCACACCTATGGGGTAAATGTGCGTTTTATGGCTATTTAGTGAGGAGGTGTGACCCTACGGGTTTTAGGATTCCATTAGTAAGCCTCTGCATAACAGAGTATTATAGACGTGTATTAAAAAAGTGCTGGGTCACACCTCCCTTGTGGCATAGTACTCTCGCTGAAACTTACGCGAGAATAAAATGTCTCGAAAGGTTTCGGGGGGGGGTATTCTCATGAGGAGGTTTGCACATAGAACGCATACAGCGAGGATTCTCTGCTAAGATAGTGGCGATTATAATCGGTGAGTGGGGCTAGTCTATTACGACTTGGCATGAGATTCTGAGCGATGCTAACACATCTTCCTGATAGTCAAGATAATATGAAATGTGAGTTTCACACTCCATAGCTTCCAGAATCACCCAACGTAAAATTGCCGTTGCCCCTTGTAAATCAATAAATCATTTATATCTAGGATTGAAGGCTTGACCCGCAATCTGGGCCTATTTACTCACAAAGACCATCTCATTAAAGAGCCAGGTGGCCCCTGCAAGTCTATCAATAATAAAGAGTACATATCTGACATCGAGGGAGATGTTTCGGCAGATCTCCGGGTCGAACTGAATATCACTCATGGTCCCTTCCCAAACTCTGTCAAAATTAATTCCTATTAAATTCCCATCTCCATTTATTATAGGGCTTCCTGAATTTCCCCCTGTGGTATGATTTGTGGCTATAAAGCAGACAGGGATAGTACCATTAACTGCCCATCTCCCATAATCTTTCTTAGCATAGATATCTCTGAGTTTCTGTGGGATATCATAATCAAAAATCTCCGGATTATCTTTCTGCATAATCCCCTCTATGGTAGATGAAGGGTAGTAATAGACCCCATCAGCAGGGGTATAACCTGCTACTTTTCCATAAGCCACTCTTAGGGTAAGATTAGCATCTGGGTAAAACTCCTTATGTTTTTCAAACTCCATCTGTCCCTTCATATAATCTTTATAGAGGAGAGTTATCAGCTCATTCAGTTTATTATAGACAGGGAGTATATTCTCCTTATTGTAATTAGAGAATGTCTGTGCAAACTCTAAGGCAGCAGCTTCATTGCTAAACACCACATCTGCCCACCCCTCAACAGAGCCATACTGATTAATCTTCTCTGAAGCATAAGGGGGTCTAAATGCCTCCGGGACATTTGCCACATACTCTTTAACAAGAGATATAAAACATTGTTTATCTATAGGTTGATAATAATCTTTATAGAAAGCCTCCTCGTTTTTCTTCCCACCCATTATAAAAGCAGGGTACTCTATTGCTGCAATAGCCTCTCTATAATAATCGAGTGCAAAGGCATAGTCAGACAATACAGTATAAAGTGCATTGATTTTAGGTACGACCCCTTCGTATTTCCCCCCTTTTGCCCACTCCTCAAACTTCACTTCATACTCTTGCTTCCTTTGAATCGTATTGTTCTTTAAAACCCCTTTTAACTCCCCTTGCCATTTTTTCCATGCATTGGAGACATTTGCATTTTTAGAGGAATACATAATCCTAATCTTCTGATCTTTAGACATAAATTCTCTCTGCGCATTCAATCTATGAGTGCGGAGCATTATCTTGTGGGGATTTGATCTCTCGACAATAAATTTTACTGCCTCAGAGGTGATATACTCTCTGGTACTCCCGGGGAACCCGTAGATAAAGGTAAAGTCCCCCTCTTTTACCCCTTTTGTGGAGATTTTGAAGAACTTCTTGGGTGTATAAGGAATATTGTCAGGACTATATGGGGCAGGATTATTGTTTTTATCTGCATAGACTCTAAAGAGGGAGAAGTCCCCTGTGTGACGGGGCCACATCCAGTTATCGGTATCCCCTCCAAACTTCCCTATGGAAGAGGGGGGTGCCCCCACTAAACGAATATCTGAAAAGACTCTGAAGACGAAAAGGAAGTATTGGTTCCCATAATAGAGAGCCTCCACACTTGCTTCAAGTCCTTTATCTTTATCGGTAGCCTCCTTGGCTATCTCCTTGGGGTCCCTCCCCGAAAGAACCTGATCCGTAACATCTTCCATTCTATCTAAGAAACTAACGGTAAGACCCGGATTCGGGAGTTCCTCTTTCATATTCATTGCCCAAAAACCATCTTTAAGATAGTCATGTTCCACCGAGCTATGTTTCTGAATTCTGCTGTAACCACAATGATGGTTTGTTAAAAGGAGTCCCTTACCTGAAATAAGTTCCCCTGTACACCCACCTCCGAAGAGAACCACAGCATCTTTAAGCGAAGCTTGATTGACACTGTAAATATCTTCAGCATTGAGTTTAAAACCCTTCTGCTGCATATCTACTATGCGCTTAGAGATAAGTGAAGGGAGCCACATCCCCTCGTCAGCTACGAGAGAGAGTGAGATTAGAGCTAATAAAAAGGATAACCAAAGACGCTTCATAATTTTATATTTTTGTAACGATTACAAAAATAACTACTTTTGAGGAGTAAAAAAAGAAACAATGAATAAATTAGCAAGGTATATTATTATAGCTGTCGTATCGGCGGTGATAATTTTTCTATTTTGGTATTTCAGATCTGTTCTATCATACATACTTATCGCAGCTGTTCTTGCGATGATTTCTAAGCCTTTAATGAGGTGTCTTAAAAAAATTCATTTTGGGAAATGTACTATGCCCTCATGGGCAGCCGCTTTAATCTCTTTAATCACTATTTTTGGCGCTCTTTTTTCCATTTTCCTTTTAATCACCCCTTTTATAGGTGAGATAATCTCAAAGATAGGCTCCTTGGATATTAATAGAATAGGGGTTTTTATGGAGGGACCCCTTAATGAGTTTAATGACTTCCTTGTGAATACCTTCCCAGCCCTTGGAGACTCTTTTAGGATAGAGATGCATCTACTTTCTTATTTTCAAGAGAAAGTCAGCCTCTCTACCATTACGACTGCTATTAGCTCTGTAGCTTCAACTGTAATCAATCTTGGCGTTGGTCTCTTCTCTATAATCTTTATATCATTTTTCTTCCTTAATGATGACGGACTCTTTCTAAAGATGATTTTAGCATTTGTACCCGATAAGTATGAAGATAAAATAAAGAGGGCTAATAACTCCATAGGTAATCTTATTTCCAGATACTTCTTAGGCATAACGATAGAGAGTCTCCTTATAGCTACCATAAATACCACTGCTCTCTGTCTAATCGTAAAGATGCCTTTCTCGCTCGCTTTAGTTATAGGTATGATTACAGGGGTTCTTAATATAATCCCTTATGTAGGTCCATTCTGTGGAAACCTTTTAGCTATTCTTATGGGACTTGTTATGCATTATGCCAATGGCGGAGTAGAGACCCCCATCCTGCTTTATATAGTACTGATATTAAGTATCTGTATGATAACACAGTTTATAGATAACTATATTTTCCAGCCTTACATCTACTCCAATAGCGTTAAGGCACATCCACTTGAGATTTTTATAGTAATTCTAATGGCTGCCCACATTGGTGGCGTAATCGGAATGTTAATAGCCATCCCAGCCTACACCGCCCTCCGTGTCATCGCCAAAGAGTTCCTCTCCCATTTCAAAATAGTCCAAAAACTCACCCGCAACATCAAAGAAACCCCCTCCCCCCAAGACAATGTCGTGGAGTAAGGGAGCTGTCAGTGCTGACCTAACCAAATTAGCTCAGAAACTCATCAAAATTATCAGGAGTTATTACCTCCAATGTGGTATGTTGATAGGCTTTAGAGAAAGTAATAGGCATTTTTGGTTGCTTCCATTTACTCCACTTAAACTCAAATGCTGTTAATGAGCCATCCCCCTCCTCTATATAATCAATTTCTTGTTGTGCAGTGGTACGCCAAAACCATTTATTACGGTATATTTCGTTATAATGCAGGTATTTCATCCGCTCACTTATCAAGAAATTTTCCCACAACTTTCCAATATCATCTCTCAACTCAATGGGTTGAAAATTATTAATCAAAGAGTTGCGCACTCCGTTATCATGAAAATAGATTTTGCGTGCTGATTTTAATTCGTTACGCAAATTCCTACTGAACGAGGAGAGCCTGAAAATCACCTTAGACTGTTCGAGCAGAACAATATATTTCTCCACCGTACCCTTATCTATTTCAACCATCTGACTCAATTCGTTGCTCGATACTTCGCTTCCCACTTGATAAGCAAGAGCTTGTAATAACTTGACTAATTTATCCGGCTTTTTAACTCGCTCCCATTCTAAAACATCTTTGTAAAGATAACTTTCGGTGATTTGATTAAGTGTTTGACGTTCGAGTCCCTGACTTGTTACCACATCGGGATAATAACCATAAACCAACCGAATAGGGAGGTGTTTTATCTCCTCAAAGCGACCATGGTGTGCCACCATCTCTGCAAATGAGAGTGGGTAAAGTTCAAATTCCCATTTCCGCCCTGTCAATGGCTCATTGATCTTATTTGCCAAGTCAAATGAAGAGCTACCTGTGGCTATTAGTTGAATATCGGTGAGATTATCGGTAATTAATTTCATTTTCAAGCCGATATTTTCAATGCGCTGTGCCTCGTCAATGATTACTGTCTTATTTTGCTCGAAAAGTGTCTTAAGTCGTTCCACTGACACATTTTCAAACATAGTCCGTACATGTAGCTCATCTGCATTTAGCCAAAGTGTATTGGGACTGCCTGCATACAACTGCTTCAGCAAAGTAGTTTTACCTACTTGCCTCGCACCTAACAAAATTATGACTTTACCCTTGCCTGTGCGTGAAGCTATCAACTGTGATAATGCTCTTTTGATCATTCTTTTTTTTGCAAAGATAGCAAAATAATGATATTTAGTGATTATAATCGCCAAATATTATAATATTTAGCGATTTCATTCTTTTTTCAAGGGAGAGGATATGCGGGCCAAATAGATATTTTCCATTTTTCCAAGGTAAAAATCGGCTTAATTTTCCGAAATTCCAAGCATAAACAAGGTAAAAGCGGCTCAAACTACTCCCTATTCTCCATGATTTTAATTTTTTCTTTCCACTCAGTGATATTTTGATTGAGGTTGAGGAGGAAGGAGGCGGAGCCGAAGATGAAAATCATGGCGAGGATGGAGAATGTGAGTCCCATGAAGTCTTCGAATACTATATTAGTAATAACAATGCCGACAGCGAGCAATATTATTAGGAGTGTTGCATATTTATGCTTTAAACCGAGTTTCAATACCAAGTGATGAATATGAGTTTTGTCGGCTCTGAATGGGCTATATCCCCTTTTCAGTCTCTTTCTATAAACACGGATGGAGTCAAAAACGGGGAGTGCCAATACACTTATTATTATTGCCAATACCTTAGTTTGGTTCCCTATACTGACCGAAGATTGGAGCATCATAATGGATGAGACTATTATGATAAAACCTAAGAAAAGAGAGCCAGCATCCCCCATAAAGACTTTCCGCTTTTTGCTAAAATTGTAGAATAGGAACCCTATTAATGACCCTATTAGAGCAATAAATAAGAAGATAATAAAGTAATTATTAGTAATTACTGCAAGATAGGTTAAAACTGATAGAGCCACAATAGATATTCCGGCAGCCAATCCATCTATTCCGTCCATTAGATTAAATGCGTTTATTACTCCGGCTATAACAGATAATGTTAGGATATATTGTAAGAAAATCGGAATTTCATAAATTCCAAAGATGCCATAGAAAGAATCTATGCGAATCCCTTTAGCAAAAGCATAATAGGCTAATCCTAACTGTATCACAAGTTTAATATATGCTTTAATATCAAATTTATCATCTAACACCCCCATAATAAGGATAATAGAAGAGCCCACCAATATCACCATAATCTGATCCATGGCTTTCCAGTCGTGATTAAAAATAAGGAATGCCGTAAAGGAGGCTATCCAAACCATTATTCCGCCAACTAAAGGGACAGGGGTGGTGTGTACTTTTCGAGCATTTGGCTTATCCACCAAATCCAAAAAGAGAGCTGCTTTCCTAACTAATGGCATCAAGCAAATCGTAATGGCAAGAGCCACAATAGGTGTAAGTATATAATGTAAATTTTCCATAATAATTATCGTTTAGAGTAAATTTCTTCAGTATTCTTCAGATGTCCCAAATCAAGATCCATTAATCTCTGAGAGTCTATATTTGACATTCGTGAATGAACATCTCGTTTACGTTTAACCTTAAATGATTCCTGAATTAAAAAGTCATATTTATCTGCAATTAGTTTCCAGACATAGCGTCTGTCAGCAATACCTTTCATAGTTAGTCCAAGCTCTATCAGCTCATTTGGTGTGGTTTTATTAACTAACTCTATTAACCCCTCCTCACTTTTGAAATAGAGCGCTCTGTTTTCAGTCGTTACTTTATTGTAAGAGACACCATAAGTCATAATAGGGAGTCCCAAATACATCGCCTCCACCAATGAGGGATTAGTACCACCGGCAGAGTGTCCGTGAATATAGAGTTTTGCATTCCCCCTTATAACATCGAGTTTTCTCTGATCATAAATAGGTTTAAGCAGGGTAATATTTGGAAATTTTTGAAACTCCTCATACAAACCGGCACCATACTCACTATTTGACCAATTCCCCACCATCACCAATCTCTTCTCGGGCAATTTAGAGAAGGCTCTAAGCACAACATGAACATTGTTTTCAGGCTCGATTCGACAGACCTTAAAAGCATAATCTCCTGAAAGGAATGGGAGCTCTTCGATATCTTTTGGCTCTATCCCCACCTTCATAGTATGGTCAGCCCCATACTCTATAATCCTACTAAGTGAGCCGTATCGACTTGCAGTATAATCCTGGATTGCCTCATTATCAGCAATATCGATGTGTGAATACTTTACTGTTAAACCCTCTGCCCAGAAGAGATACCACTTTGCAAGAATATTCCACTTATCTCGTTTCCACTCCACTCCATCAATAGAAATGACAATGCGTTTATTCGTAAACTTACGGATAAAGGGCAATACCCAAGCTCCGGGAACACCTAAAATCAAGAGTACATCACTCTTAAAGAGTGCGTGGAAAATAGAGAGTGTATCGTAAAATATACTCTGCATTCCATTGGCATCTAAGGGGAGATAGATAAGTTTCGTTCCTTTATACATTTTCATTCTTTTCTCCTTCGGATACTTCTTTCCGGAACAATAAATCGAAAAGTCGTAAACTTCATTGAGATTATCGACTAAATGCTCTGCAAGAGTCTCGAAACCCCCATATTTAGCGGGGATTCCAACCGTACCTATAATAGCTACCCTCTTCTTTCTTTTGGCTTTCATCGTTTTAGTATTTCTAAATTTTGTTTAATAAAAGATGTCTCTCTATATAATTGCACACTTTCGAATGCATTCTGTGCTAAATGTCTGTAGTGTGCCTCACTTGAAAATGCAGATTTTAAAGTAAGGTCTAGTTTAGGTATATCCCTCGAATCGACTTTATATCCGTTTACCCCATCATCTACCAACTCTGCTATACCCCCTACCGGAGGGACAATAGAGGGGATTCCATAAGCCATCGCCTCTATTACAGTTAGTCCGAAGGTCTCAATCCACCCGTCGGGACGGGAGAGGTTAAGAAGTAGGTCTGCCCAATGATAGAATCCTGATAGTTCAGTCTGAGTATCGAATACCTCAACATTTGAAGGGATAGACCCCTCTTCAAAAAAAGAATCAATCTCCTCTCTTGAAGAGTTAAGTACTAATCTGAACTTAAACTCAGGGTTTAACTTTGCCAACTCCATAAATTGAAGTACCCCCTTATACACCTTTAAGGAGCAGACCATTAATATATTTCTCTCTACCACATCTTTCCTCCCTAAAATTAAGGCTTTCTCCACAAAAGTATCTTCGATGGCATTGTAAAGAATAAAACGGCGTGTAGAAGAGGTAATACTCACATTATCTGCCACATATTTCGAGACAAAAATAAGATCATCAGCAGATTTAGCTATAATCCCAAAGAGGAATTTTTTGAGGATAGGGGGATTAACTATTGTTTCGTGTAAATGATATATAACCCTGCAACCTACTAACCTCCCTGCTAACGCTGCACCAAATGGGAGCACTGTGTTCACATAGACAATATCCTCTCTCTTTAGAATAAAGAGAAATTTAATCATTACTGCTAACTGACTAAAAGTAAGGGCAAATAGACGAAGTAGTTTATTGGAGTAAAAACGATACCAAGCGTTATGATACCTCACCCCCTCAATATCAGACAAAAACCCCTTTCGACTAAAACTCGAAGTCAGATGTACCTCCAGATCGTTATTCACCCAAGCACGACAGAGCTGCCCCAAAACTTTCGGACTGCCACTATAATCATTCAATAGATGAAATGCATAAACTCTCATACGCTTATTTTTTATCACCACCTTTGGCTATTTCTGTATAAATTTCATTAAGAATCTCCCCTCTCCTGCTCCAGTCAAATTTATTTTCAAAGTGCTTACGCGCTCCGAAGCTCATTTTTTCCAATAACTCCCTGTCATGGAATAGTTTTTCAATGTACGAAGAGAGCGATGCGATAGTCTCTTTTATTGTCCCTACCGGAGCCTTGAAACCACTCTCGGGTGTTATAAACTCCCCAGGTCCGATATTGTCTAAGCAGATCACAGGGAGCCCATAAGAGAGTGCCTCAGGCACCACCATACCTGCCCCTTCATGGGAGGGAAAAAGGAAAATGGTGGAGGTTTTAAAGATTTTCATCAATTCGCTCCTCTCTATCCAAGGGATAAACCTTACGTACTCCGAAACCCCACTCTCCTTAGTCAGTTGCTGGTAATACCCCTCTTCGGGACCCTTTCCTACAATGATTAACTCACACTGTTTCCGCTCCGCAATGGGGAGTTTGTTGACAAATTCTGCAAATGAGAGAATCGTGAGGTCAAAACCCTTCAGTGGTACTAATCTACCCGCAGAGAGGAGAGTGAACTTCTCCCCCTCTCTCTCCTTTAATGGCAACCACTCAACATTTTCACTTGCAATTGAGGGTCCAATAATATGACGCTCAGTGGTCAATTTGAGAGCGGGTGGAACAGATGAGTTCATACACCATATCATATCGGAATGTTTTACCGTACTTCTTAAGGCAAATGATAAGTTCCAGAAAAAGAGCTTCACTAACCAGGTTGCCCTATCTTTAATTAAATATTTGATGCTGTACGGTTTCAAAAATTGGGAGGGAATCAAGGGGTGATGCCCCACAGGTCCCCAAACAAAGGGTTTCTTTAGTTTCCAGAGGTAGCTTGGGGTCCAATCATTATGAAAGTTAAGATTATGGACAATGTCAAACTCTTTCCCCTGCTTCCGAATAAACGAAGGAAGTGCTCTCTGCCACATCCAATAATATAACATCGCTCCCCTTCCCCCCTTCTTCCAGAAACGGGTCCAATATGGGGTATCGAAATAAAGGAACTCCATATTGTCATACAATTTACTTGGAGACTCCTTCATAAAAGATTCTATATGAGGCCTATTGTTTTTACGTGTCACTGCAATTACCCTGTTAAATCTGGCGACCTGGCTAATATAATTCCACCCCATCCCATCCTCGGAACCCTTATAAGGATTTACTGCATAAGTACTTACTAATATTGTTCTCATACTCTTGTTTTTATAAGTTTTGCTGGGACTCCACCTATTATACTATTTTCCGGAAATGAGGAGGTAACAACTGCACCGGCAGCAATAATGGACCCCTCTCCTATCTGCACACCATCTAAAATAGTAACCTTACTCCCTATCCAGCAGTTGGTTCCTATTTTAATCCCTTTCCTGTTTACCCCCTGATGCCTTATAGGAGTGCTAAGATCTTCATATATATGATTTTCGGGGTGACAACTAAAATATTGTCCTATAATACAATCATCCCCTATCTCTAAACCTCCGGCTCCACCTAAATAGGCAAACTCCCCCATCCCGACATTGTTTCCGATTCTGATATACTTCCCCAAATTATTAAATGATGTGGAGACAACCACCCTACTGTGAGCCCCTATCCCTACATTGTCACCAAAAGAGATCCCCTCAGAACCTAAACCACTTATATAGACATTGTCCCCTATTTTCATAAATTTTCCAAATTTAATTTTTGGCAAATTGAAAAATTTAACCCTCCTCCCCAACATCGCCATCTTCGGATTACGGAGACGGAGCAGCAACTTCCAACCCCTGATAATTGCCCCCACCTGTCCAAATATAAATCCCCAAAAAGCGGCAGAATTAAGTTCCGGATCGAACTTAAATAAGGGATTTCGCAAGCGAATTACTTTCTCAATTAGTGCTTTCATTTAAATAATTTCCTTTTAACTTGTTTCAAAATAAATTCAACAGTCTCATGAAGATCATTGTTCTCTATCGAATAGTATCGCTCCTTATTCTTTACGCCGAGCTTGTTAAAGAGAGTCAAGTACTTGTCAGTCAGTGCCTCTATAGTCTCCTTATCAAGCTCTTGTTTCCTTTTTAGTATTACTTCCGGCTTGGCATAGAGGAAAAAATTAAGATGAGGCTGCATCAAAAGCTTATACCAGGCATAAACAAACTTAGGAGACAAATCGATATTGCTTCTTCTACTATCATTTATAAAATCAAAATAGTATCTATCATACAACACCACTTTGCCCCGCACTGTATAACGGAAATAGACAACAAACTGTCCAATAAAATAATCGATATAGTAATAGACAAACCTTATTAAAGAACCAATACTGCTTTTATTGGTCCCCTGACGAGGGAGGCGACTTGCAGCCTCTTGTTCAGCTTTTGCTTTCCCTTTGGTCCACGCAGAGAGAATCGGTAATAGTGAAGGGCGATGGCGAATAACCACCACCTCTTTACGGAATCGTTTATCAATTTCACCCTTGACATTCTCTATAATAGTTGATTTACCGGCTCCATCCACACCACTGAAGGTTATAACTATCCCCCCTTTCCTAAGGCTCCCCTTTAGTGTATCTGTTAAATATGCCCCATTGTTTCCCAATCCATTGACCCCTTTATTCGAGGGGTGTTGTTTTAACTCTTCCATAAGTATTTTTTTAATTATCGGTTTTTCTTTAGATAAAAACTCTCTATATTCGAGAGAGAGTATATGGTGATATTTCTCAGGAACTCTACTCTGATTTAACCCATAAAAATATTTTAAGAATTGTGCAGTATCCGATTGGTTCATCTGTTTGACACCAAACGAATTATCCTTGGCATTATCAAGCACCTTATCAACTTCCTGCATAACTAACCACTTCCATTTTAACTTATTAATCAGATCGAGAGAGAGAATTGATTCATCACGGAGGATAATGGTTGCACTCTTCATAAATGATTTTTTGTGATAATATACTGAGCGAACTAATGGATGGTTTTCTATAAAAAGAAGTGTCCGACCCTGTAGCTCTTTATCCATTACAATATCAATATCAGAAGTAATAGGGAGTTCTGCCGGTTCTATATCAGGGAATTTAAGAGTCGCATAACGCTCCTCTTTAAGGAAATTAAAGATGTCTGAGATAAGGAGTCTCCTATGTGAGGTACTCTCTGAAATCATATCCGTAACAGCTTCATCCCAAGTGGATAATAACCATTTAATCTGTATATGCCAGTCAGCCTGATTATTATAAATTTCTAAATATTTTATTGTATTTATATAAAGGTAATATTTCAAGTATTCTTTCCAATCCACACCCCCTCCCCACTTCTCGATAAGAGGTATTAACCTCTCCTCAATAACGGAGCGAATCTCCTTCCACGGCCTTCTATCGACAAGTATTCCACCCTGAATAATCATGTGGAAAGCGTCAAAACCGATAGGGATATCATTTTCTGAGAGTTCCCAATCGTAAATTGAGAGTTTATCACCATTAAGGAACATATTCCACTGAGTAAAATCACCATGGCAAAAAGCTGACAAAGATTCTCCGGAATATAGACTATCCCTTAGAGTTAGCATTTTATCAACTAAGGAGTTTGGAACCTTTAGCTCCTTCCCTTTCGACAATAGATTAGCTAACACCGCCTCACTCTTTTTATAGATTTCGCTCTCCATAAAAACCCCTCTGCGAGAAGTTTTAGAGTACAATTCAGAGAGTGCTTCATAATGGCATTTCTCAAACCCGCCGGACCTTTTCCCATTAATAGAGACATCTTCGAGTTTCAGCAAAGATCTATCTATATAGTCATAAGATGGAGAGTGGAAGGAGGTAATGGAGAGTCTATCCAATAGGAGCATCGCAGCTGCTTCATTTTTTAGAAGTTCCTCTGCTGAGGGGGTGGTTGCTATTTTATAGAAATAGCCCGACTCCTTCTCTTTGGAGAAAAGCACCCCTTTTCTATTAGGGCCGACAGTGCCCGTAAAAACTGCCCATTCGGAATTAGATAACAAATCGACTTTGGGAGCATTATTTTCTAAGGGAGTCGATATTGGTGAGAAGCCCACTCTTTTAGTGGGGAAAACGAAACCTTGTAACCTAAATAGGAATACCAATTTAGAAAAAGCTGAAAAGAGTCTCGATTTAATCCCCGTAATGGCATAGAATTTAAGGAAATAAGGCTTCCTACCATTAGCAGGCATAAACCAACGAATGGTACCATCAGGGTTATTTATAACTATTAATTTGACTACCTCACCGGAGGTAAGGTCAAAATCTAAGTTGTAATTCAATAATTTAAGAATCTCATCCATAGCCCCTTATTGTTTATCTTTATATAATAAATCCAAATTAAAATGGGGTCTCCTTACTTTCATATACATCTTTTGCTCCGGGGTCAAAATAGGAGACTGCTTAAAAGAGATATACATTATTATTAATTGGTAAAAAAGAATACCGTAATTATTTTCCCCAAATATACCAAATTCTGTCATAGAATTGATTAGTATCGGGATGAAAATAGCTATTAACATATATTTTTTCTCTTTTTCTTGTTCAAGGATAGTTTTGATAGTAAAGAAGACCTGAAATAGGACTATTACAAACCCTATAAGCCCTAAATTCATCAATACCTGCATAAAAGTATTGTGTGTCATTTTCCCCGGATAAGTATGTACACTTTGGAAGAAATCTTTATAGTCAATACGCATAAATCCAAACCCCAATAAGGGTTCACGTGGTAACCCCTCATTTAATAATGCTGTCCAGAATGGGAGTCGTCCTGTCATACTCATTACCTCTTCTAATCGACTCGAATCTCCCCCCTTTAATACCATAGTATATATAGCAAAAGGAGCTAACACCACCATCCCTGCAAGGATGGCAATTTTTATTTTCTTATTCTCAGACAACATTGCAAAGAACCCCACAATCAACAACGCTCCGATTAAAGAGGAGCGGGATCCTGTATAATAGAGAGAGACAAAAAGAACAACTATCTTAACTATCGTCCAGACCTTCTTATGTCCCCGCCTCAAATCAAATAAAAGAGAGGCGACTCCAACCCCTGCCAACATCCCCAACTCATTGGGATTCATAATGTAACCACCTAATCTTGCCTCCTCTCCTCCCATTGTCATACGAAAGAAAACATCAGGTGCCACATACATCCCTATAACAAAGACTAAATTGAGAGCAAAACAGGTGTTACCCAAAAGGTTATAAAGACGCACATTGTGATTAGGGAAGTAAAAATCAAGGAGATATATAGATTTTATAAAGAAATAGCAAAAAACTAAAGTTTGAGAGGTCATAAACCACTGGAGAGCACTTACCCCCACATCGCTACTCCATAGAAAGGAGGCTAACCCTAATAATAGATAGGCACCATAAAGTATTAAGGGTAACGGATGGAACCACTTTAAGGAGTCAACTGCTCCATATTTAATAATACGCTTATAAAGTATCCATGAAGCGAGTAACATCCCTAAACGACCAATCACCTTAATGACTCGTGTTATAGCGACATTCTCACTCCAAGTGAAAAAACAGGCAACCATCAAGAGTAAAGCCAAAAAGAGCTGCCAGTTTATACTCTTTATAAACTTCTCCTCACTCATATAGTAAATCAAAACGTTCAATCAAGTTACTCCAACTAAATAACTCCTCAACCATTTTTTTTCCATTATTACCCATTAAATTATTCTGAGCATTAATCTCTTTAACTTTAAATAAAGCTTCAACCACATTATTTACATCTAATTTATCAATAGAGATCCCTGCATTAGCCTCAGTAATGTAAGTTCCAAAATTAGTTGCCCGACTCACCACCAAAGGGACGGCAACTGATGCAGCCTCTATCAATGCTGATGGCAACCCTTCATTTCTCGATAACAGGACGAAAACATCCATTTGGGACAATAGTCTGAACTTTTCATCATCAAACACATTACCCCATCTGACGATATTTTTTATCTGAGCCTCTTTGACCATTGCATCGAATTTCTCACTCTCCCCCCCATCGCCAAGTATCCAGAGTTCTGATGCACTTACCCTCTTCTCGAAAATGGAAAAAGCCTCTATCAGCCAATCAAGTCCCTTAGTATGAATGTCAATACGTCCCATATAACCGACTACAAACTTCTCTTTGTTTGGGACATGCTTATAATTAATATCCAATGAGTCAAAGCCATAAGGGAGTAGAAAGGATTTATTGTTTGGAAATATAGAGAGTAAACCCTCCACTTCGCTCTCTCCGAGAGAGTGTATTTTTTTGGCACCGGAAAGCAATTTCCTTTCAAAAAGCTTAAAATAGATTTTTTTATACCTCCCACTCTTTTTCATAGCGATTATATTGTATGCGCCGTGAGGGGTAAAAACGAAAGGAATGTTATTCTTGACAAGCAGAAGAGATATTGAGTAGAAAACCGGAATCCACCCCCCATGAAGATGAAATACTCTCCCCTCTTTTTTCTCTATCAAGGCCTTTTTTAGTTTGGAGTCGATACTAAAAGGGTTTCTGTGGGCTTTAAATAGTGTGGTCTTAAATGCCCTATCCCCATAATTCTTAACAGGATTAGTGGTTATCCCCCATACGGCCACATTTCTACCTGAAAGAGCTTGATTTGTAGCTAATTGATAAACCACTTTATTTACTCCATTTAGTCTGTCAGGGTTGGCTTTACCGAGTACGATGTGAATTATTTCCATAGCACAAATTTATTTTTAATCAATACAATACTCCAAAAGGTTAATAATATTATCTGTGAACAAACTAATCCAATTATAGCTCCAATTAACTCATAATTAGAAAGTAAGTACTTGAAAGTGAGTAGCCCGAATATTAATGTCAAAACATATCCGATGAAAAAATATTTATTTAAGACCAAGCTACGTATAGCTATCCTAATAGGGTATCCTAAGAAAATAAAGAAATATAATATAGACATCCCCTTAACAACATACCCATATTCACTATATTTCTCCCCACCGGCAAGAAGTATAATCCAGTCTGAGCAGAAGAAGAGCAATACCAAAAGGGAACCAAATATCAATGTGGTTTTATATGCAATAGAACGGAGATATTTTTTTGCTTGATCTTGTGACTCTGTCATCAATCGTGAAGTTTGTGGAAGTACGTAGTTTTCAAAGGTTTGGAAAAGAACATTAATTACTCCGTAGAGCGACTGAACTAATCTAAAGGCCCCCAATGCCACAACCCCTAAAAAGACCCCTGATGAAACCACAAACAAGTTACTTGACCACCACTGAACAAAACCGGTCAAAAACAACCATTTACCTTGTGAAAAATGAATCTTAAAAAAATCTTTCCATAAAGTTTTGTCAAAGAAGAAGGGACGGAGTCGAAATAGACCATATACTAATGATGGAAGATAGCTTAATCCTAATATAATTAATATTAAATTTAGATTTTCTGACTTTAATAAATAGATGGCCAATAGTGTAATTAATATAAAAATAGAACTAAGAGAATCTATTTGTAAAGACTCCATTACCTTGCCTTG
This sequence comes from uncultured Muribaculaceae bacterium, assembly GCA_964642235.1. Taxonomy (GTDB): domain Bacteria; phylum Bacteroidota; class Bacteroidia; order Bacteroidales; family UBA932; genus CAYSND01. The sequence goes on along the minus strand of CAZXOP010000013.1, from coordinate 7,557 downwards.
AGCTAAAAACAATTTTCTAAAATAATCCTGAAAGGTAAACCCCACAGAGTAAAGTATTATCCCCGGAATTAACGACATATACTCCTGAATATGCTCTCTGAAAATCAGCATTACTATGGGGAAAAGGAGGATAAGGAGTGTAGAGCAGAGAGTTTGAAACCAAAAACTAAATGAGAGGTATTGATTGGTGTTCTCAATAGTTGCCAATGAGACCTGAAGTGGCTGAATGACGAAAGCACTAACTAAACTTACAACCAGATAGAGAATTAACACCAAACCTGAGAATAATCCAAAAGAGAAAGGTGAAATGATATGAGCAAGCAATATCGTTAGCAAAAAACTCGTTCCACTAAAGACTGCTTGATCTGCCAGTATTAAAAATTTACGATTATGAATCAAAGGAATAGTCATCTTTCCTCTCTTTTTTAAAGATAGTATGTACAAACTTATGAATATCTCTACGAATCGTGGGGTTATAACCTTGACGATTTATAGCAAAATAGATATTCTCCATTTTATATTCCTCTTTAAATGTATTAACCTCGGATATTCTATTCATCGGGGTATTACGAGTATCTAATACTATTAAATTATTATCTGCTGATGCCATGCACATTAACGAAATTTGCTTACCAATATCATCATTTAGAATGATTAAGTAATCAAATCCCTCTTTTACTCTATTAATCAGACTATTAAAGTCTTTCTTAGAGTATAAAAGGAGCTTATCATCATTAAATTGAGAGATCGATAAATTATCTGATAATTTCGAAGTAGAGAAGATAGATGCAGGGGAGAGTTTTAATTTGTCGATGACATCTAACATCAAGACATTTTTCCCTTGTGATGAAAGTGCACGGGCAATCCCTATACCATTATAATAAGCCCCTTCATTATGGCTAAATGAGCTAAAACAGATTATTCCATTCAGAGGCAATAACTCTTTTAACTCCAAATGTGAGACCTGTTTTAAGAAATGCAACCTCCTCCGCTCTTCATCAGTCAACTTTGGGGTTAACATTACTATAGGGATATTGGAGTTAAGCTTCACACTCTCAGCATCATTTACTTTGGCTTTTAAACTATGAACTATAAAAATAGATAAGAGAGCGAATATCATAGATAATAATACAGCCATGAATTTTATAATCATCCTATTAGGGGAAATAGGGGCCTTCGGTACCACTGACGGGGTAATTATTCTATGAAATGCTACATCGACCGATTTAGTGATTTGAGCCTCTATTTTCTTCTCATTTAAGTAATTGAAAGATTGCTGATATAATTGGAACTCTCGATTCATTATCATTAGCAGTTTCTCCTTTTCCGGCATACCAACAAAGAATTTTTCTGCTTGAAGAATATCGTTGCTCAATTCATTATATTTAACCTCCAAATTCTTCCTCGAGTTTTTTATACTCTCAATCAGATAGGAGAAGAGATTGGAGATCTTCTTATCGATAACTTTAACGCTCTCCTCTTCCGGAGTATATACTAATAGTAAATCTAACTTTTCTGATTGAAGATCCTTTATCTTCTTCACTATTTCTGTCGAAAGGAGATCTGTAAACTGTTCAAAAGTAGGGGCTAAGTCCAAAAATTTATCAGGACTAATATTAACATACTCCTCTAAATGTTTAATAGCATCCATACTCATCTTCAAATTTGTTTGTTGCACTTTGAGTTGGGAAACTTTTCTTAACTCAGTTTCTGTCTCTTGGGAGATATTTGTAATCCCCTCCGCATCTCTGTACTTCTGTATTTTATCCTCTATTTCAGATACTTTCATTCCAAAGGCCACAAGCTGACTATCCAAGAACGCCTCTGTGATGGTCGCCCCCTCATGTTTTGACTCGATATAATCAGTAATGTACATCTCAGCCAACTTATTTGGGATGAATGCTGCTTTTACAGGATTCGATGATTGGTAACTAATCCTTACAACAGGGATATTTTTATCAACTGCCACCACATCTATACTCTTATAAATATCATTTATCAAAGCATCACGGCTTCTGATTTTGAATTGATAATGATCTATAATATCTATGTTTTTATTATCATCTATTAATTTCTGATTTAATAAAATAACTGTCTCAGAGGTTCCAAACATTATAGTATCTCCAAAAGACCCATTGACGACTTCACCTGCGAGAGAGATGACGAACTCCTTATCTGAGTTAATTTGTATATCAAACTTTCTATTATAATGTTTTTTGTCAACCGATATAACTTTCACAATAAATGGAGAACGATCAAATAACTCGGTAGTCATCATCCTCCCTATTCTGTAATATTCTATTTCCAAATTATTGGCATCCACCATTTTCCCTATTACAAGTGCAGATTTTATAACTTCTATCTCGGTTGCAACTTCATTTGAATTGGCAAAAAAGTCAAAATCCTTATAGAGACGGCTACTTGAAACCCCTTTATTAATATCAGCAAATTTTAATTTAGAAGTCCCCTCATAGATAGGAACAGTATATTTGAGATACTGAGATGCGACAATATATCCAAGTATCATAAATAATATTATGATGGGGAGCCCTCTTAAATATGGTCTTAGGAAACGAAAGTTTTCTTTCATAATATTAAGTTATAATTTGTTTAAGAAAATTCCGGCTGCGGTAATAGTGGTTGTAAAGGGGATAATTATGGAAATTCTCCTATCAAAATCTCTAAATGAGCGAGAGGGGACGACCACCACATCTCCGGGTAAAATATTTAATTCTAAATTTCTGTAATCTGGTTTTGTCAAATCAATATTTGCAACATATACATCTCTCCCCACTTGTCGAAGTATCTTGATACACCTGAGATTAGCATAAAACTCAAAGCCCTTACAGCGTGCTATTAAATCTAATAACCTATTCTGTTCCTTATCAACTATAATAACCTGCGGGTCACGCACCTCTCCCATTACTGTAATCTCCCTGTTAAGAATCTTAACATCGACTATTGGGTTCTGTACCCAAGTGGAAAAAGAGTGCTGAACCTCTCTCTTTAACTCCAATATAGTCTTATCCAAAACATTCATCGTCCCCATTTTCGGAATTTCTATATTTCCATCAGCATCGACCATCAACCATTTCCCATACACCTCATTAGAGTTATAGACTCCATAAGTCGAACCAACACTCCACTCATCTTGTCCCCAAATACTTATCGTTATTTTGTCATCCACCCTTATTCGGTATTGAGAACTTTTTTGACCATAAAAAACACTATCAACACGTTCTATTTCCGATGCCGTAGGTGTCGTAGCTGACTCAAATAAATTAAGGGTTTTACAAGAGGTAGTCGCATACGACAAGACTAAAATTATTATTATATTCTTGAATTTCATGAGTTTATATGTAAATTAGGTTTTAGAAACCTTTGAACAATTTCTTTAATAATCCACTCTTCTCTTGCTCCTCCCTTAGAAGTATTACCTTCTCAAACACTCTTGCAATACTCTCTTCCTGTTTATCATTCTTTTCGATATAGTCGAATGCCCCTTTCTTTAACGAATCCACTGCGGTCTTTATTGCATCTTGCCCCGAAACCATAACCACCAAAATATCGGGATCATGTCTTTTTATTTTCAATAAAACCTCATACCCTGAAATATCATCCATGTGATGGTCTAAAAAGACAATATCAGGGTTAAGATGAATAGAATCTAAACAATCTGTTCCATTCGTAAAAGAATGTATATCACTATAGCCAAGGCCCTCAACCACTTTTTGCAGTACTGCTAACTGAAAGAGGTCATCATCTACCAAAAAAATCTTAAAATTATGTGTTGTCATATATGTTAGGTATTAGTTAAATTTCTTCGTTTTTCTTTATTTCTGTAATCACTAAATTTAATACATTAATCACCCTATTTGTTAATTGTATCAAACGCTCCTCCGAGACACCATTAATGTCATAACTTTCTATCTCCTTTATCTCATTAACAATAGAATTCACCCCCATATTCATTAAACTCGGTTTTAGTTTATGAGCAATAGCCTTTAGAAAAGCAAAATCTCTCCTAGATAAGGCCTCCTCTATTTGGGGTGTCGATTTTAGTAAGGATTCATAAAATATTTTCACCATGTTTGATACAAACTTGGTATCACCCCTACTTAGCTGGGTAATCTGTTGCAAATCATAATGTTGTACCGGCTCCTCTTCAATTATTTGGAATGAATCAAGGTCTTCTTCTTCCCCTTTATCAATTACTCTACTCAATGCATCATAGAGATCTTCTTCTTTGTATGGTTTTATGACATAGTCGTTCATTCCCAACGATAAGTATAGATCAATATCGTGCTTAAAAGCATTAGCAGTAAGGGCAATAATCGGGGTTTTATCACCATACTTTTTACGAATAATTTTGGTGGCCTCCATTCCGTCCATAATAGGCATCTGAATATCCATAAGGACTACCGAGAAGTCATCTGATGGGAATTTATTTACTGCCTCTTCTCCATTCTCTGCCTCTGTAATAATACAACCAACATGTTTAAGGCTTTGAGAGGCGATGAAACGGTTCATCTCATTATCCTCTACCAACAAAACTTTTAATCCTTTAAACTTATCTTTATCGATAGTATTCCTTATGACCACCAGTTTCTGTTCATCTCCGATAGGGAGTTCTATTTCGAATTGGATATGAGTCCCCTTATCTTTCTGACTTGTCGCAGTGATAGTTCCACCCATTAACTCAATCAATCTTCGAGTAATGTTCATCCCAAGACCTGTACCTTCACGCCTTTTAGCACTACTATCCTCTTGAGTATATTTCTCAAAAAGGGTAGAAAGGAACTGATCACTCATTCCTATCCCGGTATCAATTACATCAAAATGTAATTTCTGATGTGTGGGGGAAGAGTCCGTTAAATATACACTTAATGATATATACCCTTTATTGGTAAATTTAATGGAATTTCCTAACAGATTAGTAAGTATTTGACGTAATCTCACCGGATCACCAATATGAGCCCTTGCCACATTAGGACCTACATTCGTGGTAAGCATTAACTGCTTTTTGATAGCGAGGGAGTTCATAATGGAACCAATATTGGAAACCACTCCTTGAATACTAAAGACCTGTTCTTCGAGGGTAAGCTGTCCGGCATCTATTTTCGACATATCGAGAATAGTGTTGACAATAGTAAGCAGATGCTGTACTGCGATCTCCGTCTGATTGATAAAGACATTTTGTTGGGGAGAGAGAACCCCTTTTTTTATCTCACGAACCATTCCACTAATTACATTAAGTGGTGTCCTGATTTCATGGCTCATCGTAGCTAAAAATTCCTCCTTGAATTTAGAGACCTGCTCAGAATGTTTAAGAGCTATCTCCAATTCTATCTCTATTTTCTTCCTCTCTGTTATATCAATAGGAATGGCTATCATCCCATCTATTTTCCTTAATATGCTGTAGTTTGGAACTCCGGTAAATATCCACCAACGAATTTCCCCCTCCTTGGTACGAACTCCTATTTCACACTCAACAGGCCCTACGATGGCAGAAGATAACTGGGACTCCTTTCCCCCCTCTGTTGGTTGAATGTAATTTGAAATAGGGGTGCCAACCATCTCATCAAGTGAATAACCTAACATGGTCAAGAACATATCATTGGCATGTTTAATATTCATATTCAAATCCAACTCTACAAACCCTAATTTCATATTGGTTATCACATTGCGATATTTCAGCTCCTGATACTCCAATAATATATTCTGACGCTTTCTTACCCAAATATTCACCAGTAATTGAGAGAAAACATTTAAGAGGCTTAACTCTGATTCATTATATTCCCTGTTTTTCCCCACAGAATCAAAACCCACAAAGCCAATTATCTGATCATCTTCCATCAAAGGAATTGTAAGGGTAGATTTAACCCCATCAGCGTGAAGCTGCTTTAAGTAAGGATTACTTATATCCACTAGGGTGTCAATATCATTTATCTGGATTTTCTCCCCTTTCGAATGCTGAGAGAATATATCCCCCATGGAATCGAGGGAGATTTGTTGCAAACCAACATGCTGGGAGCTTATATCTTTTGAGCACCACTCATATGTACTTGCTGCTAATGAGTTACGAATCTCATACCTAATTAAATACCCCCTATCAATTCCTAAAAAGACACATATTTCCTGAATCGATTGGGTAATACTTGGCTCCATGTTATCCAATGGAAGGTTAATATAGTTAGTGGAGATGCTGGTAAGTATCTTTTGAAACTCGACTTGTTTTCTGATGGTTGCCTCAGCGTTTCTTAGTGCTGTAACATCAATTACAGATATATAACGATACTCTCTATCTTGAATTATACGATTTTCCACAGATAAGAGCCCTATTACCGTCCCCCCTTTGCGAGTCCTAAATATCCCCTCCTCATTTTTCACCTTTTCACCCTTCATCAACTTAACCCCTGCCGCAATTATATCCTTTTCATCAAATATACCTAACTCACAAGAGGTTTCATTCATTATCTCCTCTTCATTTGTTTCAAAGAGTTCATAAAATGTATTGTTAAACTCAATATATTTCCCCTCTGAAGCATCGAATATAGCACAAGCAGCAGGATTTATTCGGAAGGACATCGAAAATTTCTCTTTGGAGAGTATATATGAAGAGACATCCTTGCCGATTATAAATAGCACCTTCTCCTTTTTCCAAGTTCCAAGGACAATCTTACTCTCTAAAACAACCCTTTCTCCGTTTTTCTTAAAAAACGGGGTGGTATATATCTCTTTCCCTGTTTTTTTAACGTTATTGACAACTTCTCGAATCTCCTCTACCCTCCTCTCTTCAAATAGGGTCTTAAGGTGAATAGATCTTAATTCTTTTCGGGAATAACCTAAATACTTCTCAACAGCATCGTTAGTATCTATTACTCTTCCATCAAACCCTACCACTAACATAAAATCATCTATAGCGTTGAAAAATGTAGTATAGTCTTTATTAGACTGCATCAGCTTTACCTCTTCCTCTATAACACCTTTTTTTATGACCTTACTAACCCTGATAATATGGGGTTCACCATCAATATCGATCTTACTACAATTAGTCTCTAATAATAGAGCATTTTCACTATCCAACCGGACTTCCCTTTCAAAAGGAGTATGATGGGGCCAAGGAGAGCTCTTCAATCTGTTTTTCCAAATTAAGATTACCTCTTTGAACCGCTTCACTAATTAATCCCGACTGTGAACAGAAAATGTTATAAAATGCTTGGTTAGTATAAACTAATTTACCTTTAAGGCTTACGACTTCTACCGCATCTGATAGTTTGTCAAATAATTCGGTGTGTAGCATAATCTTGTAACTATATTAGCGAACAAAGTTATCGAAAAAGGTTTATTTGAATTGTAAATTAACGACTATTGTTTGTATCTATATATTATTTAATAGATTAACAGAGTCTTAAATACTATCAAACATCAACTAAAGCATTGCAAATTTATAAAAAAAAATACAATGTAATGATAATACAAAAAAAAGACCGCCTGAATCAGGCAGTCTTCTTATTACTTTACTCTACAAATCTCTTAGTTAGAGGGGTGCTCTTG
>CAZXOP010000012.1:0-27601 GCA_964642235.1 uncultured Muribaculaceae bacterium | reverse complement strand
AATGATACCAAAATTAAAGGAGTTGGTTTTAAGGTCTCTGCCTATAATTGTGCCACAAACTGGGCTACTAATGGGAGTGGTGCCACTCCTAATATTATGTCTAATCAAGAAGTCAACTGGGTCTCTCCTAACTGGACATACACCCCTCTCAAACTTTGGCCCTCTTCAGGTAAACTCTCTTTCTTTGCCTGTTCTCCAAAGAGTATAGGTATGAGTACCGGTCAAGGAGCCCCTACCATAACATATACTACCCCTTTGTTGGCAGAGAATCAGGTAGATCTTTTAACCTCGCAGCAAATGGATAAAACATACGCTGACGGCAAAGTGAAATTTACCTTTAAGCACTCTCTTGCCTGTATCGGATTTCAGGCTAAAAGGCATCCTAATAGTTCTGACACCAAGATAGTAATTACTAAATTCGATGTGAAATACACTAACGATAAAGTAATCTCTAAAAATAAATTTACATTTAATATCACTGATAATAGCGGGGGGGCATGGAGCACCGTAGCGGGGGATATAACTAGATTTTTAGGGGGAGTTTCTTCCACAGCTCTTCAGAAGAGTAATTCGATAGAACTTACAGATGCACTTCAGATAATAAATGCAGATAATAAATACTTAATGCTGATTCCCCAAGAGCTCGCAGCAGGTGATCTTCAAGTAGTAGTTACATACAGAGTAAATAACTTTACTACAGATATCACTAAGACGGTTAATCTCCCTGCCACAACGTTAGGAATGGGAAATAGGTATCTCTTTAACCTTTTAGTTTCAGGGGATAAGATAGAGTATGGTACTATGACTATTACAGATTGGAACTCTACGGTAGGTGTTTCAATACAGGAATTTGTATTATTGCATGAATTCAACACTTTATCAAACTGCTATATGGTTCCATTAGCAGCAAACCAGAAGACAATTCTTAAATTTCCGGCAGTTCAGAGAGTTAATCAGTTTTGGGGAACCTCATCTCAAGGGGGGAGACAAGGGGATAGTAATGGGATAAATACCATTAACTCCGATGGTACGGGCGGGGGTACCAAAGTGAATGGAGATGGAAGAAATGCCTTAGACACCCCCACACCGCAGCCGGGTATTAATAATAGTATCGGTATTAATGACAAATGGTGTGCGGAAATTATCTGGGCAGACTTTGATTATACCACAAAAGTGGCTACAAAGCAGACAACCTCTGCATTAGGAGTAGGTGTTAACGAAAAGTTGGAAATAATATTTGATAAGGGGGTTTATTCAGGAAATATGGTAGTGGGGTTAAAGAAACGAACATCAGCGGAAGGAGCCCCTGAAACCTATAGTGATTATCTTTGGTCTTGGCATATCTGGATAACCGATTACAAACCTAACTCTGATTATATCCTTATGGATGTAGGAACAGTCACTGTTTCTACAGCCCATAAAGTTATGAATCGTAATCTTGGGGCTACAAGTGGCACGCCAACTAATGCAACACAACAGCTTGAGACCTTCGGACTCTACTATCAGTGGGGGAGAAAAGACCCTTTCGTAGGGAGTGGGAGTGTACCTACGATATACACGGGTGCTAATGTTCAAGCTAATAATTACGTCATTAAGAGTGTCTGGCCCTCTAGTACCCTCAGTGCTGCGAACAACGCATCCGAAGGGACTCTAATTAAGTGTGTCCAAAACCCCAATATTTTTTATCAGGGTGAACAACAAAACAATAATTTTACCACTCTTTCAGATGCTATTTATAGCGGATATTTATCAGGTGCTAACGGATCTAACAGATGGGGAGGGGCTGTCTCACACACAGATAGAAATATAAAAAAGAATTATAAAACTATTTACGACCCCTGTCCCACAGGGTGGAGAGTACCTTGGGGTGGTGGATGGATTTTTGGAGATATAGCACAATATGTAGGCACTCAACCTAATAATTTCCAGTGGTCGTCATCATACTTAGGTAGGTTTTTTTCTTGGACTACGCCTACAGCCGGAAATAATTTCTTCCCTCATACCCTCCATTTAACAACTAAAGCTGCTACACACCCCTCTACGGCAGGTGATAATACTTTAGTGGTTAGTGGTGGATACAATCCAACTTGGACAGCAGCTCGTGATTTTACATTTTATTGGAGTGGTAGTCCCGTATTAACAACTATTTCAACACCAATAAAAGTTTATAGTCTTACCACATATTATGACACTGGTACTGGTAATAATTATTCCCTACAATCTGCAAACTATACAGATGTTCGACTATTTTATGGTGGGACGGTAAGGTGTGTAGAGGATAAATAATTACTCTTTAATACATCGAACGGTGTATGCATTTCCCCTATGGTCTGAAATTACTCCATATCCAGTTTCAGGAGTTACAGTCTCATCATAATGATTCTTGTTAAATCTCAAACAGAATGACTTTGGTGGAGTAGTCATAGCAGTAGTTCCACTTGTCCAATACAATCCTTCAAAAGTGCGTTGCCAAAGTAATGCTGTGTATCCTCGTAGCCCTGAGGCCGGTAAAAATAGAGATTGGAAACCATTAATATAACGACCTTTGAGTGATGATGATGTACCATGGATTCCATTTTCAATCCAAGTTGTCCCCTTCTTTCTAAGAGCTACCATTTCCCTATAAGTTGGAACTCTCCACCCGGGAGGGCACGGGTCTCTTTTCTCTACTTTTTTGGGAGTGTTATCTTCAGGGTATATACTATTCCAGAATAAATTTTTAACACTTTCAGTGCTATTACACCAGTCACTACTATTTGCATAAAAATCACTCTTATATGCAGCATTATAACCATATGACTCGTCAACCTGACCATTGACCTTGGTGGCTCGAGTTTCATCATTGTAATTGTTCCCGTTGCCAAAAATACCACTTTCAGGGGGAGTATAATATAGTCCCTCTCCATATTTTCTTCCCCACTGAAAATATCTTCCATAAGGGTACCCTTTATATGTCCCATCTACCGGTTCATATCCACAGTTTACAGGGGCAAATATACGCGTTTGATTAGGGGAAGTATCTATTGTAAGACCTGTTACTGTTATCCCCTTCCCTTTATAAACGCCATTTTCAATGAATAGAGCCGGAAAATTAGAGTCATTGGCATAATCAAATGCTGTCATAGATAACACATGACCTTGGAGAATGGAGTTTGTATTTGTGATTTTTTCCATTTTACCATCGTTAGACTCTATCCAAACCATCAGATTATTGGTAGATGTGGTAGCATGAGGAGGTACCACTATATGAAATTCTTTAACTTCGGTAGTTAACTCTATCCCAGCTTCCGGCAAGTTAAGTATAATCATATTTGATACAGAACCGGGTACTCTGGTCATAGCGGGTATTGCTGCAGTGGGATCTACAGTAAACTTCCCACTTAGATAACCATTATTTGCACAGACAGTGATTTTTTTAATCGTTTTAGTCCCGGAGGCTACTTTTAATTTGAGCCTGAGTATTCCGCAAAGGTTCTTGAACTGTAAATCGCTTCCTGTTGCTGCATAAGCCACCGTAGGATTTATCCCATTCTGGATATTGTTTTCTGTATATGTCTGTTCCTGTGGCAGGGTAAATGTGATTTTTGTGGGGGAGTGACTAATAGTAACATTTGCAGAATAGGGATAGAAAGCATATAATGCATCTCCTCCTGCTCTCTGGATAGTTCCGTCGAAAATACCGTTTTTGGTATTCTCCCCAACTTTTAAATCAAATGGATGTGAAGTGGTGTATGTCGTCCCACAAAAGAGAGCAATTTGATCACCTGTACTCCAGTATAGAGGGATATTGGCTCCAACCTTAGCTCCGAGTGTGGTCTTGGTATCTGGGAGTGTCTGCTCGAGAGTTCCATTGATAGAGGTTATTGTCTGATATGTTACCTTATTATCATCCCTATCAGAACAACCAAATAATAGAGGCAACAGGCTTAAAAGCAGTATGTAACCTTTATAACTTTGATATTTTATTCTCGTTTTTCTCATAACTTACCAATTTTTATCTCCATCATCGATAAAGTCCCCATTAATCCCCGTAATAATATAAGTCTCCCTAACACAGCGGATAGAATATCCGGCTGCACAATAACCATCTGCAGGTGTTGTCACACTTACGCTGTTAAATTTGAGATAGTCTGAATAACCTGTGGCGTTACCACGACTTGCCCAATAGGCTCCATTTGTATCCCTATTACCGGCATTTCCGGTATTATCTCTCCACCCTGAAGCAGGGAGAAAAATAGTGACCGGAGGGGTAGAGGCGTCTGTAAAATGATACCCCGAGAGTCCCCCTTTTTTACCATGAAAATAATCTGTTTGTCCTGTGACGTGCCACCCTTTGTCAGTAAAATTAGACAATGCCTGCAACTCTTCAAATGTGGGGACTCTCCAACCTGTGGGGCATGGATCATAAGAGGTTTTAATAGGGGACTCTACGGTTCCTGTATTCCAAAAAACATTGCTTGGAACAGTACACCAGTCGTAAGGAGTAGTAGTGGAATTTGTATAAAAATTATTTTTATTATCAACACTCTGCCCGATAAGATTTGTAACCGGACCGGCTACATTTGTGGGAACTGTGGCATCAGTTGATATATCGTATCCGTTCCCCCATTTCCTTCCCCATTGATAGAGTTTACCATGAAGATACCCACTGTACGCGGGAGTGGTAGATGCATCTTCATAACCACAGTTTACAGGGGCAAAAACCCTCCACCCCAATGCACCTCCCAAATTAACTCTTAACCCTTCTCCCATATTAATCTCTTTTTCATCAATATAATCGGGAGGAATAGAGATGGTATAATAATAGTGTGTTCCTGCCAACCAAGTTCGCTGTGTGGCTTCTTTTAAAGGTATTTCAAATGTATAAGGGATAGAGGAGAGCTTTAATACTAATTTAATGTTATCTGTTACCTGAGGTATTAACATGAAATTTTTAGTGTTACCGGTTTTGCTATATCCGGTGGCTGCATCATGAGTTGAGTAGAGTAGATGGTATTTGTAATATCTGCATTATCCAGAGTCCAATTAGTAGTTCCTATATTAAAAGTCCCCTTTTTATAAATACCTTTTATCCCAATGCTCTGAACTCCACCATTAATTACCTCAAAACCTATGCTGGTTAATGCGTGTTTAAATGTAAAGGAGACTTTATCTGAAACTGGGGGAGAGGCTGTCTGTATTTTGTCTTTTACAGGAGTAGCATATAAGAAATCGGGGTGGTAATCTACGTTAGCAGGAACCGTATAGGTAATCGCAGGGTTTCCCGTTTGAACAGCTACAGCAGTAAGTCCGTTACTCTCATTAGTGTGTGGAGAGTAGGCAAAAAAACTAACTTTGATATTCGGACTAGGGGAAGTAGGATCGGGCCAGCTTTTTGCCTCCCCTAGCACATCATCCCAGTTACTTCCAGTTTTAGTCTTTTTATGGTTGGGGATAAAAGCCGATGTAGCCGCTGGAGTCCAGTCCCCTGTCGTTTTATACCCGAACACCCCTAAGTCAGCAATATTATCTGTAGTCACATGAGACCCTTTAGTCCCCTCGCTCCCCATAGGTGTGATGCTGCACTCTACTTTCACATCTATGTTTCCACATTTACCCATATTTACCCTACTTTGCCTAATGGAAGCTCTTGTAATGCTCCCCTCCTCCACACCTACCACCGCAACTGAGGCAGAGTAAGAGATGGCGTTGGGATCTTTTATGGGAGAGGTATTTATAGTAATTTTATCACAAGAGGTCAATGCATAAAAATACGAACATATCACCACAGTGTATGAAATAATCTTTGAGTATCTCTTAGTATTATTCATAATAAGTTCAATAATCGGGTCGTATTTATTATACAAAGGTAGCGAAAAAGCGTTATCTTTGTTAGTATAAATAAAAATATTATGAGAAAAGTCTTTTTAACTCTCTTCCTTATAGGAGTATCATTATTTCTGTCGTTACACACTCTCTCTTCTCAAGAGGATGAGACAAGAGGGTATTTAGTTAAGGTAGGGGAGATGGTGCCCCAGTTTGATTTGAAGTTACTCGATGGGAGTACTATCCCTATCTCATCTCTAAAGGGGAAGGTGGTTATGTTACAGTTTACTGCGAGTTGGTGCAGTGTCTGTATAAAAGAGATGCCTTTTATAGAGAGGGATATCTGGTTGAAATTAAAGGAGAATGATAATTTTGCCCTTTTCGGGATTGATTTGAAAGAGAGCAAAGAGAAGGTAGAGGAGTTTGCCAAAAGAATTCCCGTTACATACCCGATAACTCTCGATGAAGAGGGGGCTATTTTCTATACTTTCTGCTCTAAAGGGGCAGGGGTTACTCGAAATATCATAATAAACAGAGAGGGGAGAATCATATTCCTGACCCGCCTGTTCGATGAAAAAGAGTTCGCTCAGATGGTGGAGGTAATCAATCAGGAGTTAAAGAGGGATTAATTACCATGGGTGTCTATCCCCATTTTCATTAAGATAAGATGCTTTAAGCAGCGGGATATCTCGGTAAAATATTCATTCACAGCTCTGAGAGAGCCTGGAAGGGTGAAGATAAGGGTGTTGCCGGTTATCCCTGCCACACTGCCGCTAATAAGAGCGTTTGGATTCTCACCCCCATATTTTATCCTTATGTAATCCATAATTCCGGGGATTTCTCTCTCTAATAGTGGCTTAACGCTCTTAACAGTAAGGTCATGAACTCCGATTCCTGTCCCCCCCGTAGTGAAAACCATATCGTAATTCTTGCTTATATAGCTGTTTAGAACATCCTCTATCAGTGTGGCATTGTCAGGAATAAGAGTATAATCTATTTCATAACTCCAATGCTCTTTTTCACAAAACTTCTCAATCATCTCTTTTAGTGCAGCTCCGCTCAAATCGGGGTAAACCCCTTGGGAGGCTCTTGTGCTTGTGGTAACAATGCCTATTTTTCTAATTACAGGTTCGTAGAACAATTCATCCCCTTTTTTCAGCACTCCCCCTCGTAGCACCTTCGCAAAAATCCCCTCTGAGGGCATTACACAGCTCCCTGTCTTTTGCATTACGGAGCACCCTGCTCCGTGGCACTTTTTCCCTATTTGGGTTATCTCCAAAAGCACTCCTGAGGAGTGCAAACGGTCCCCCGGAGTACAATACTTTAGCTCCGGCACCCTCTCGCTCGGAGCCCCTTCTAAGGTTATGTTCTCTGCATAGATTCCAAAAGGAACCTCCTCCTCTTCGATTAACTCTTTCTGGTATGATTCTATCCCAAGGAGGGAGACCTGCCTATGCCAATCCCCTGCATGCGCATCTCCTTCTATTCCATTGTTCTTCAAAACAATATTGGAACAAGGCTCCTTTGGAGTCCCCTTCGCAACTGAGGTGTTTACTGATACTATCCTCATACAATGTTATTTTAAGGTGGTTTTGGTCTTTTCAATTAGTTTTACAGAGATGATTTCCATCTCTTTATCAACAGCTTTACACATGTCGTAAATGGTCAGAAGAGCCACTGAGGCTGCGGTCAATGCCTCCATCTCTACCCCTGTCTTTCCATTGCAGCAAACCATTGTCCTTACTTCCACAAAATCTTCCCCTAAAGTTAGGCGGGCTTCTATTTTGGTCAATGGAATGTTATGGCAGAGAGGGATTAGTTCCGAGCATTTTTTGGCAGCCGAGATGGCGGCTATCTCTGCGGTGGTCAGGACATTCCCCTTTTTAAGTCCATCTTTTAGGATAAGTTCACAAGTGGAGGGGGCTAATTTTATCTTACCGTAGGCTTTGGCGGTACGGAAAGAGTCCGGTTTTTCGGAAACATCGACCATAATCACGCTTCCGGAGCTATCTATATGAGAAAATTTGTTATTTGACATAGTACAAATGTAATAATAATTGTTTATTTTTGTACTTTAAATATTATATGTATAAATGAAAATCGTAAGTTATAATATAATACTTCCACTTTTAGCTCTATTTATGATGTTTTCTTGTGATGAGAAGACTCGTGTAGAGAATGAATCTTCAAATGAGCGTATTACATATAGTGCTGAAGTTGCCGAATTAGAGATAGCCCCCATGAATAAATCGGGAGCAGAATCCCCCACGAATGAAGTTATATCTGTCTGTGGCGATTATGCATTGGTATTAGGGAGTGTGACACCGATGGGGGAGACTGTTGATGAGGTGGGGACAAAGGGGGGAACTCTTACTACTGATAATATAGACCAGTTTAGGGTTTTGGCGTATAAACACTCACCTGTTACATCACTAGTGGGGAATTTTGATGCTAGTGGAAATATAACAGGGTATGGAGGTTATGAAATAAAAAAGAGTGGTTCTGTATGGAGTGAGAGTACAGCTTCTCAAGTCAAATTTTGGCCCAACGCCCCGGATAAAGTTAATTTTTATGCCTATTCTACTACTTCTGGCTGGTACACCTCTATCCCCTCCTGGGTTGCCGGAGTGCATAATCCCCCAAAACTTCAATTTAATATTCAAGTATCTAACAACTCTCAGGTAGATTTACTTATCGCAGAGGCACAAAAAGATAAAACTTACACCACCTACAGTGGCAGTAAGATTAAATTTAGGTTTCACCATGCATTAGCGAGTATAGGTTTTGAGGTATTTACCCATTCACATGATAAAATTAGCTCTATAGCCATTACAGGGGTAGTGGATGATGGACAGGCTAAGTTAGAAGTTTTAGGAACATCCCCTAATCAGTATATAGTGTGGAGTGATTTTTCAGGTGCAAAAAGTAATGTTTATGAGGCAGGGATTAATAATACTGCCGCTGCATTAAAAAATATTATGAAAGATGATGGGTATTTAATGTTAATTCCATATGATTATGATAGTGATAACCCAAAAATTATTTTGACATTAAAAGATGGCTCTTCTTACGAGTTTCCTATTAAAACTACTATTTCTGCTAATAATAAATGGGTAAGCGGAAAGAGATATATCTATAGGATTCTTCCTCGATATGTGGAAGATGGGAGGGATAGAGGGGTGGGTGTCCCTGTTAACCTCGGCACAGATGGAGCACCTATTTGGAGAGTATTTGCACCGGTGAATTGTGGATATATTCCGGCAAATGAACAGACTATTAATGGTAACCAAAGAGGCTATCCTTATGGTAAACTCTATCAATGGGGGAGGAAGCATGGGCATGGGTATAATCTTACTTTTGATGCTGATACATCTACTATTACGGCAGGTACTATTTCTGTTGCGGGAGCATATACGAATCCGAATATATTTTATACCAATTCTTCTGTGAGTTGGTGCGACCCTCTTAATACTTATTTATGGAATAATGGGACGGACACTGCCCCTGTTAAGACCATCTATGACCCTTGTCCAAATGGTTGGAGAGTCCCTACTTACGACGAATTAGTGAAGCTAAAAGTTAACGCATCAGCTGTGGTGACAAATGGTGGTATTTATGGCAGATGGTTAAGCGGTGGAATAGTTTATGATGATTCCTCACAAAATTACGGAGCTGTTTTCCTTCCTAATGCTGGTCGTTTGACACAAAATAATAAAACTCCAGAAGGTAGGACCGGGGCCAATGGAAAAGGATATTATTGGTCCTCCTATCAACAAGGCCCTTTAACGCATATGCTTCAAATTACTGATAATTCACATCCTACGATACAAGCCTACCATTCACAAGGCTCTTCCGTTCGTTGTGTGAAGGAGATGTAGGAGGAGATTGCGGATCAGGGTCCGCAATGACAGGGATGTCAGCAATGAGAGTTACTGATGTTTCACACAGCGGATTGTATTAGCATTTTCTCGTTTCGTATCTGGATTATAAGGATTACCAGTTGCATTAAGAAATAGTACCCTGCCTTGATAAGGATCAGGAGTAGTAATTGAAGGTGAACCGCCCCAATAGTAACCATCAGTTCCAACATTCTGGGGGGCCTGATTAGAAGAGTCCATAAAGCCCGATGCCTTAAATAGATTTGGGGTAGAGGAATTAGCAGTAGTAATACCTGTAAAAACCCTTCCTATATACCCGATCTGGTTACTCCAAGCAAAGGGAGTAGAACTAGTTATTCCTGACCAGTTTCCTCCCCAAGGCATTCTCCATCCGGGAGGACAGGGGTCGTATATGGTCTTCGCGTTCTTAGATGAAATTCTATCATTGTGGGCCTTCGCTCCACCCCAACGATTATATCCTCTCTCTTCTAATGGAGTTGTAATATTTGCTGAGAGGAAACCAGTTTGCACCACATCATCCCCATCACCACCCCTACCAGTTATACGGCAATTAGGGCGAAATACACAGTCGATAAGTGTTAACCAAGGGGTGGTAGTATTGTTCATTTGCACCATACCCATACTTCCATCCAAAGAAATTCTGTTAGGGTAAACAGAAGAGGGGTTGCAGAATGGATCTTTTCTTCCCCACTGATAATACAGCCCATCTCCCAACTCATCTTTAGCCCCAAGGTTTCTATCCATTACCTTATATGGCGTGGGAGTGGATTGATTTGACACATTCATCATTATATATTGAGTCTCAGGGTTATAGTTAGTCACCCATAAATGCCAGGACCATAGATATTTAAGTTGTTTCTCAAATTTTGTTCCTGCATCATATTTAACACCTCTGGTTACCCCTATTACCACATTACCTGAATAATTTCCAGGCTTAAAAGTAACCTCAAGATATTCTATATCTCTGCCGGGGTTAGTGGCGGTCTGTTTTATGGTCATAAGAGAACCTGTGTCATTATCAATACCGGAAATATCCGACCAAATAACCTGAGCGTACCAGGTGCTATCTTTTTGGATAGCAAACTTAGAATTACCTACAACAATGCACCCATCTCCATTTGTATAATCCTTAAAATTACTAGGCACAGTATATATTTCCCCCCCATCTCCCCTTCTCCCTCCCGGGTACCCATCGGTAGTGGATTCCCCCCAAAACTGATTAACCCTATGAATAGCAGGAAAACGGAAAACAGTCTTAACTGTCGAGGCATTATAGTCAAACATCCCCTCACCTCTATTTATGATATAACAGTTTGAGATTTCGTTTGTTACTATCGTTTGGACAGTCTCCTTAACACTGTTTGAGATAGAGGAAGTTGGCCATGTAACCACCTCAGGGGCATCATACACTATCTTATCTGCCGATACTATGAGGGTATAGGTGTATTTATTGCCAATAGTTATACCAAGTTCGGCTTTTGGGAGTCTTACCTCCTTAGTGTTAGATGCTCCGTCAACACTATATGTTATGGTTAAGATTAGTGATTCTTGCGGTAAAGTTTGAGGAATAATCATCAGATATTTATCATCGTCATTAATCTGCAAAGCAGTTGCTGTATTATTAGGTAATGTCTTTCCCGTGCTAATATCATACAATGTACCACCATGCCCTGCGGAAGCCTTAAAATAATCAAGAGATATGTCAGGGTTTGTTGGGAGTGACCATGTTCCGGGGGAACCATCGATATTATTGAATTGGTAAACCATCCTTCTTCTAACAACATTTTCCACAAACCCTATTTGTAATTTTGTAATTATTATCGTATTATCATTACAATCACTACTCTTTTTAGCCTTGAATCCTATGCAAGAGAGGGCATGTTTAAAGTCAAATTTAACTTTTCCGTCTGAAGATGTCATATTCATTTTCTGGGCATATAATAAATCTATTTGACTACTCACAGCATAGGGAGTAGTGAATAATATCTTAGGTCTCCCTTTTGCCGTGTTGCTGTATAGAGTTGTTACAGATTCAACAAAGGGAGAATAAGCAAAAAATGAGACTTTTCCTGTTATGGGCCAAAGCTGAAGTGGAGAATATCCCCAAGTAGTAGTGTATGAAACAGGTTGGTTATACATGATATTAGGAAGTGCATTAACATTTTCCAAAGAGCCCCAGTCGCCATTTGTTGGATAAGCAGAAACTCTAAAACCATTTGTTTGAACTGTAGAAATATTTGCTACCCCCCCCTTTGTCTCCTCCTCCAATTCATCAGGGCCTAAAGATTCGGCTTCAAAGGAGATATAGGAGTCGTTGTTTAATCTTCTTTCGCAAGATGAGAGAAAGAAGAGTGAAGTTAATAGTGTTAATAGTAAAAATGGGACACTCTTTCGCATAACTTTTTAATAGATAGAATTTCAAAAGGCAAAAATAATAAAAAAAATAGTTATATTTGCCCTTTGAATAGATTATAAGTAAATGAAACCCATAAATTATAGTATATTCTTTTCTGTTTTAGCCCTTTTGCTGCTCTTTTCTTGTGATAAGGAGGTGGTCTTGAAGAGCGAGGTTCCTCAAGAGCGAATAACATACGGGGCTAAAGTGGCTGACATAGAGGTGGTTCCTATCTCTAAGTCCGGTGCGGAAAGTGCCGAAAATCAGCTTATCTCTGTCTGTGGCGATTATGCATTGGTTTTAGGGAATGAGTCGAATATAAGTGAGGCAGCCACAAGGTCTGCTCCTACTACTACTGCCACGATTAGTGAGTTTTTTACTTATGTCTATTATAGTACCGGTGGTGGAACATATACTACAGGTTCCAAAATCTTGAAACAAGCAGATGATTCTTGGGTTGAAAATGATGATACTAAGGTGAGGTATTGGCGTCCTGCCCCTACTAAGTTTGATTTCAGGGCCTTTTCTAAATATGGTTCTACAGGGGTAGTTACCATTACTCCCGGTAATCCACCAACTTTAACTTATGATACACCTGAAGTAAACTCCTCTCAGGTAGATTTATTGATAGCCGAGCCACAGCTAAATAAAGATTATACAGCGGGGAAAATCTCTTATGTTTTTCACCATGCCTTAGCAAATATTGGGTTTGAGGTCTTCACACATACGCATGAAAAAGTGGCCTCTATCTCTATTACAGGGGTTATGGATAAAGGGAGTACACTCCTAAATATCCCTCCCTCTTGGGGGACACTCTCATCTGCCTCTAAAACCATTATGGCAGGGATTAATAACAGCACTTCGAATGATTCGGGTAAATTAGGGAATATTATGAATGATAATGGGTATTTAATGCTTATACCTCAAAATTTTAACTCCCTTACCCCACAGGTAACTTTGACATTAAAGGATGGCTCCACTATTATCTTCCCACTGAAATCATCTGTTGCTGCTAATAATATATGGGAGAGCGGAAAGAGGTATATCTATAGGATTCTTCCTCGATATGTGGAAAACGGAGTGAATAGAGGGTTAGGCATTCCCGTTAATATCGGGACAGAGTCAGCCCCTAACTGGAAAATATTTGCCCCTGTGAATTGTGGGTATGAACCCTATGTAAGTACATCTAACAAAGGGTATAGATATGGTAAACTCTATCAATGGGGGAGAAAATGGGGACAGGGGTATAATAGTGATGATCAAACATATCCGGCTTCATCTAATTTGACCAATGCTCCTGCAAGTGTAATAGTAGCCGCAGCGAACCCTGATGTTTTTTACAGACATAACACCTTTGTGGATTGGTGTAACTCTTCGAATAATTTCTTATGGAATAGTGGGACAGATAGTACCTTTATTAAGAGTGCTTTCGATCCTTGCCCTCATGGGTGGAGAGTACCTACTAAAGATGAAATCAGTGGATTAGCATCTAAAGTTTCCACTTGGACCACATCCGGTACACATGGCAATAATACAGGGTTAAGTGAAATTAATATAGTTGGAACCCCCACACTATTTTTCCCGGCTGCCGGATCTCTAAAGTATGATGGGTTGGCTTATGGAAATAGACCTAATTATGGGTTTTACTGGGTAAGCTCTCCCCACACCGATGTAGGAAGGTCGTATGCCTTTAGTTTCTCTACTATTGCCCCAGCTATCCTCACTTTCAACGACAAACGAATTTTAGGTTTTGCCGTCCGTTGTATTAAGGAGTAGAGAAGTACTGTTTAACGCAGCGAACATTGTATCCGTAGGTACGAAATGCTGAATGTGATGTGGCGAGTGAGTTTTTTTTGAAAGACAATCCCCTTCCGTATTGCGAACTAACAGAGGAACCGCCCCAATAATAGCCAAAGGTTTCATAATCGGTAGTAGCAAAACTATCTTTTAGATACCCTGCTGCTCTAAACAGATTATTATTAGAAGTGTTTGCCGAAGAGATTCCTGAAAAGACTTTTCCGCTTTTATCTGTTGCATCAACCCATCGAAAAGTAGGGTCAATGATACCTGACCAGTTGCCACCCCAGGGCATTCTCCATCCGGGGGGACAGGGGTCATAAATGGTCTTGGGGTTTTTAGTTGTACTGGTGCTGTTATGACTTTCGTTCCCTCCCCAGCGGTTATACCCGGCTCCTTCTGAAAGGGAGCCTGACTGAATCGGGTCATAATAATTTATTCCACCCAAGATAAATATATTTGGAAGATAGACACAGTCTAAAAGGGTTGCCGTAGGGGGGGTAGTTATGGTTGTATAAGTTATCCCTGTAGCCCAGTTGGTTGAATATGGATATGGGTAAACAGACTCTGATAAATAAAATGGATCTTTTCTCCCCCATTGGTAATATAAACCAGCCCCAAATTCATCTTTAGCCCCCAAATTACGATCCATAACAGGATATGGAGCGGCAGGGGTTTTAGCTGAAATATTCATCATAATATATTGTGAATCGGGATCATAGTTGGTTACCCATAAATGCCATGACCAGAGGTACTTAAATTTGTTTTTAAATTGAAGGGGGATAGCTGCATTAGAACTGGAATATAACTCCCCTTGTGTAACTCCTATTATTATATTCCCTGAATAAACACCTGGCTTAAAAGTTATTTCAAGATCTTCTAAACCGGTACCTTTATTAGCGGAGGTCTGTGTTATCACTATTTTAGAGTTTATGTCTTGAATATCTGACCAAATAACTTGAGCATACCACTTTTCGTCTTTTGCAATAGAGTTTGCGTCATTATTACCTAAAGCAATATAACCATCTCCATCTTTATAGGCAGGGGATGTAGGTACTTGATAAATATTTCCACCGTCTCCTGTCATCCCTCCTGAGGTTTCACCCCCCCAGAACTGGTTAACTCTATGTATGGCGGGGAAACGGAACACAGTCTTAACAGCAGCTCCGGTGTAATCATATGCTCCACCACCTCTGTTTATAATATAACAATTCGCAATCTGATCAGTAGAGATGGTCTGAGTGGTCTCAGTTATGATATTGGTGGTGGCATCAGAGAGAAGGGGCCAATCTTTTACTGTGGGGGAGTCATACTCTATTCTATCGGCAGTTAGCGTAAGTGCAAAGGTGTAAATCTTCCCTTGTTCCAATGCAAATGTTCCGGTTTTTGGAATTTGGAGAGTTCGAGTTCTAACTCTCCCATCCACAGAGTATGTTATGGATATTGTTAATCCCCCGGATCCCTCGGCACTTAATGTTTGAGGGATTAGCATTAAATATTTATCATTGTCATTGAGTTGAACGGAAGTGGAAGAGAGGGTTATCCCTGTGGCGTTATTATAGAGTTGGTAATTTAGATTTGTTGCAAAATCTCCTAATAAAGACCAGCTACCGAGACCTGAGTCGGTGCCGGGGAATGTATATTCCCCTAAACGTGCTACAGAAGTGCTGTATTTTACTTCCAACTTGGTTACTATAATGGAATTGAGTTCACATTCGCTATGCTTTTGAGCAGTAAATCTTATACAGGAGAGGGCGTGCTTAAAATTAAGGTTGACAGATGCCTGGGTGTTTGACTTATCTATTTGATGAGCAGTAAGCAGGTCTATCTGATCGACAGGGGCGAGTTGAGTCGTAAATGAAATCTTAGGGAGTCCGAAAGCTGTACTCATAGTATAACTCTTGGGAGAGCAGGCAAAGAAGGAGACTTTCCCTGTGGTAGGCCAATATTTAATAGGAGAGTATGTCCAGTTAGATCCCCCCCAAATAACCTCTTGATTAGCCATTATGTTAGGGAGAGCAGTACTTTCGTCGGTAGCCCAATTATTGACGCAGTGATATGCTGAAACCCTAAAACGATCATTTTGGATTTTAGTCATATCTGCCACACTCCCCTTAGTAGATTCTTTATCGTCTGATGTTTTGACTTCTAAAGAGATAGCAGAGCCTCTATTTAACCTCCTTTCGCATGAGGAGAGAGAGATTAAAATAATAAAAATAGATATTATTATAAGAGGATTACTCCGCATATTGGTTTATACATTATGTCACACAATGCGTAAAAGTAGTAAAATTATTTCTGAAAATCAATATAATAGGTAAATTATCCCCCTAAATTATAAAAAGAGTCGCAATGATTGGCAACCCCTTTTATAGGTTTATTTTCAAGTGCTTGTCGAAGAGATTCTTCGAAACCCAATATTCTTATATTATAAGAGAGATCACTAAATAGGCATGGCTTTAACTCTCCGGTGGAGGTGAGTCTCAGCCTGTTACAGTGGAGGCAGTCTCCTCCGTTCCCCCCTTCTACCTGACTAAACTTCCCCTCTGAAAGGGTCATAAGGGAGATAAATCGGAGTTCTAACGACTCTTTCTCAGCAAAGGCTTTTAGTGAGTTTTTCTCCTCGGGGGTGGTTTCAGATGAGACTACACAATTAAGTTTTATAGGCGATGACGGGGTGCCGAACCCGACTCTTTTTGCTGCTTCTATCCCTTCAAAGACTTTACGGATATCCCCCCCACGAGTCAATTCAGTATAGCGTTTCGGGTCAAGTGTGTCGAGAGAGATATTCAGACGGTCTAATCCTGATAGTTTTAACTCATTAGCCATCTCTGCGAGTAACTGTCCATTGGTGGTCATGCATAATTCTTTTAACCCTTGGAGTTTAGAGAGGCTCTTTATGAGTGAGCAGATTCCCTTTCTTACTAACGGCTCTCCCCCTGTAATGCGGATTTTATCTATCCCTTTAGAGATGGTAAACTCCGAAAATGCTATTATCTCATCGAATGATAATATCTCCTCGTGGCATAGTAATTTTATCCCATCCTCAGGCATACAGTATATACACCTAAGATTACATCTATCTGTCACAGAGATACGTAAGTAGTTTATATTTCTATTGAAGCTATCTTTCAAAGCAGTATTATCTTTACGTTTTCCCCCTCAGCGTAAGCCCCTTTCCCTATCTCTATTCGAGCAAGTGCATCGGCTTTATCAAGTGCAGTAATATGAGCAGAGCCATTATACTCTATAGGTTCACATCTCCCGTCAGGGAGAATTTTTACAGGAATATGTGCAAGTCGGGAGGTGTTTTTTCTATGATATGCTTTAGCCATCGGGAGTTGGATGGTCTTTTCGCTATATTCTCCATGCTGCATAGAGTAGAGGAGAGGTTTAATCAAAAGGAGTGTCTGTACGAAAGCCGAAACAGGGTTGCCGGGGAGTCCGAAGATATATTTATCTCCCCTGACGGCAAAGGTAGTCGGTTTTCCCGGTTGTACGGCAATTCTGTCAAATAGAATCTCAAATCCCAGTTTTTTTATTATCCCCGGAACAAAGTCAAAATCCCCTTCTGAAACCCCTCCTGAAAGGAGGACAATCTGATTCTCTTCCACACTCTTTGAAAGGAGAATTTCTGTCTCTTCGGGTCGGTCGGGTGCAATTCCATAGTAGCGTCCCTTCCCCCCTAATAGGGGAATGAGTGCCATTAATTGCGAAGAGTTGCTATTGTAAATCTTCCCTTGAGGCAATGAGTGGTAAAAATCGTCCCCTACGCGAAATCTTGGCTCTTCGAGTTCACTCCCCGTGGAGAGGATTCCCACCTCTATCTCCTTTGAAACTTCCACGAAGGAGAGGCCACAAGTGGCAATTATTGCAATATGCTGAGGGTGGATAAGGGTTCCCTTTTCAAGAACTTTTGATCCTGATGGAAGGTCCTCTCCACGGAGGCAGATATTGGTTTTTTTTGCTATTTTTTCGGGTGTTTCGGAGTCAGGGCGGAGGGTAATAATACTCTTGTGGTTTTCAATATCCTCCTGGCACTCTTCGACCATAATAACAATATCGGCACCGGATGGGAGAGGGGCACCTGTCATTATCTTGCTGCAACTCCCCGAGTGCACCTCTTTTGAAGGGGTATGGCCTGCTGGGATGGTTTCCAGGAGTAGCAGACCGCTGTTAATTTTACCACTAAGGAGGTCCTCTTGGCGGCAGGCGAAGCCGTCAACCGCCGATTTATTAAAAGGTGGAATATCAGAAGGGGTAAATATATCTTGAGCTATAACTCTGTTACATGCCTCTTGGAGAGGTACAAGTTCAGTTCCAGTTTTTTTAGCAGCAGCGATTACTATTTTAAGTGCTTCTTGAAAATCAATCATTATAAAGAGAATTTAACATTACAAAGATACACGGATTTATCTATCTTTGCACACGAACAGCAAAATATGAAACCGCCTACATCTTATAGTATAACTCGTTTGCTATTTCTGATGCTTTCAGGAGTGGTTTTGCTTTTCCTTATTGCACCACTGCTCGGGATGTTTTTTTCCACAAAACTCCCTGACCTTTTTGAGACTGCCCGCGATCCGGAGGTAGGGAGGAGCATCCTCCTAACTTTGGGGGTTTCTGCCCTTACCACACTCCTTTTTGCCCTTTTTGCCCTCCCACTCGCTTATCTTCTTGCCAGAAAGAGGTTCAGGGGGAAGGCTCTCCTTCAGGGGTTTATTGACCTTCCGGTGGTTATTCCTCACTCTGCAGCAGGGATTGCTATATTGGGGTTTATTTCGAGGGATTCCATACTTGGATCTTTAGCAGATAGTGTGGGGCTTAATCTTGTGGGAACTCCATTTGCAATAGGTCTTGCAATGGCTTTTGTCTCTCTCCCTTTTCTTATTAACTCGGCAAGAGATGGATTTGAGGCAATTCCTTTAAGGGTAGAAGAGGCGGCAGCCACACTCGGAGCCTCTCCTTATAAGATATTTACGAGAGTCTCACTCCCCTTGGCACGGCGATCGATTATTTCCGGGCTGGTACTTATGTTTGCAAGGGGGATGAGCGAGTTCGGGGCGGTGGTTATCGTGGCATATCACCCTATGATTACTCCGGTTTTGATTTTCGATAGATTTAACTCTTTCGGCCTCGATTATGCACGTCCCGTGGCGGTGATTTTTGTTCTGATTTCAGTTTTGGTCTTTATAATAATGAGAGGGAGGGGAAGAGATGTCAAATAAATTAAATATCTCTTGTTCCTACAGTGTAGGTTCTTTTAAGCTCTCATCTTTTAATTTAGAGGTGGAGCAGGGGGAGTATTTAGCTCTTTTGGGACCCTCAGGCTCAGGTAAAAGTGTGATTTTGGAGTTGATAGCAGGGTTAAGGAGAGTGGATTCGGGGAAGATAACTTTCGGGGGACTCGACTGTACCGACCTCCCTCCCCAAAAGCGCCCTTTCGGTTATCTGTTTCAGGATTATGCCCTCTTCCCTCACCTTAATGTTTATGAAAATATCGCCTTCCCTCTAAAGGTAAGGGGTGTTAAAAAGGAGAAAATAGAGAAGGGAGTTCGCTCTTTGGCAGAGGAGTTTTCTATTTCAGATCTACTGTCACGTGATACCATTGCCCTTTCAGGAGGTGAAAAGCAGCGTGTTGCTCTTGCCCGAACATTGATTTTATACCCCTCACTGTTGCTTTTAGATGAGCCTCTCTCAGCCCTAGATGCACATCTTAAATCTTCGTCACTTTCATTTCTAAAGTCACTCTCTACTGTTAGAGGTCTTACAGTAATACATGTTACTCATGATAGGGAGGAGGCAGAGAGTATAGCCGATAGGATATATACTCTATAATCCGGTGGTATGTCCCATCTCTTTTAGAATCTTCCCTCCACGGGTGGGGGAGAGGAGAAACTCCACAAATTCTTCAGCAAGTTTTCTATTTTTAGAGCAATCAGGGTAAGTTAAACTATATGTTATCGGTGTACCGAACATAGTGAGAGTGTCACCCGGCTTGGAGCCCCTTACTTTTATTTGAACACTATTATAGAGCTCTGCGAGTGAGCTTTGGCTCAGGTTTATTTCGTCAGGGAGTTCGAGATAGTTTAGACTATGCTGTATCGCCACCGACTTATATATAAAGATATAGTCAATCGCATTGGATTCGAGAAGAGATAGGAGATCTACCTCTTTTGGTCTTATAAATCGGGTATCCTTTTCTGTAAACTGACTCAGTTCGAAAGGGGAGTCGTAGTATTTCTGTGCAAGTTTCAGGGTAAGGAGTGTCCTGTAACCACAGGGGTCTGCATTTGGGTCAGCCCTCCCTATATATACATCAGGTCTTAATAATATCTTATACCAATTCTCTTGGTTTATCGTCTCCGAGTATTTAGAGGATGGGGTATAGACAATCGCCATGGCATTCCCTGCAAAGGGGATATTCTCATGAGAATATTCAGGAATGAGAATTTGGTCTATTACGGAGTTATCGGCTGAGGCGAGTATATCGCAACACCTCCCCAATTCAGTGATTTTTCTTGCACAGTCGATGGAGCCTGCCCCTTCGAGCAGGATATTAATATCTGGGTGGAGAACCTTAAAGCTGTCGGCTGCCGCTTTCATCGGGAGGGAAAGACTGCCGGCATGAAAAATAGTTAAAGTATGGGTGTTTTTTCCAACACATGAGGATAAAAAAATGGAGCTGATGATAAAAATTAAAATACGTTGCATCATTTTCTTTTTTTACATTAAAAAGTCGTGTTTTTACAAGTAGGGAGTTGGTTGTCGCCGTACTTTTGTATCGAGTTTATTTAGTAGTTCTTTCTGGGGATAAATATTGTTTGTGGGAAATAATTTTATCCAAGTTAATTAATCAAGTCGTAAAGAAACACCGTCAGATAATTTCGTGGCGGTGTTTTTTGTTTTTTAGTGTATTAATCTTATTTCACAAACTCCCTTTATGGAGCGGTCTGCAAAGGCGTCAATACCGGCATAAATGGAGAAGGTCGCACGACCATACTCTTTATCTTTTCCGCATCCGTACATTAGCAGTGTGTTTCTCTCATCATTTCTGTTTATTAGTTCAGATAATGAGAATGAGGCTCTATACCCATCTATCCCAGCTATAGAGACTATCCCTTCACGGAGTGTTTTGGGGTCTTTGTTAGAAAAGTATGGGGCAAGTACCTGATTAAGAGGCTGCCCTGTAAAGGTTCTCTCCCCTTTATACCCCATGCCGTGACCGTAGTATATGGTCTGATTAGAGATGGTGTTAATACTTTGGTCGGGGGTGGTAATGGTGCCTAACTCTTGAGTGCCCCCCTCGAGAAGTGTTTCGCTAAAGAGTATTTTGTCTTCTTGTTTTAGGAATACTGTGGAGTCTCTATTTACAATATACTCCCCCTTTAGGGATTTAATGGTAATTTTAGTGGGGTTAGGGATATTTCTTTCAGAAATCAGGTCGGATTCCACTACCAATTGCATCTTTTCAGGGAGATTCCAAAGTGCACCTGTTTTTCCCGGGATTACTCTTGTCGCTCTTTTGGCTATTACGATGCTATACATATTTGCACTGTAAAAAAGTTCTCCCCAAGAGAATACTGCCCGGTCGCCTGCATCGTTGGAGACCACTATGTAGAGATCTACGGGGGGCCAAAACTCCTCCTTACTCTCCTTATCTACTTTTATGGAAGATAATATATCGCAAAGTGCATATCCGTCATATCTATAAGTTCCGTAAAAGTTTAACTTCTCTGAGATCTCTGATGGGGGGCCGTTTACCGATAAGTCGCTATTGGCATAACGAACCTCTTTTACGGTTACAGAGCGAAGGGGCATTTTTGAGAGTTTGATTTTTACCTCTTTCTCTACCTCTCCGTTTATGGTTATATACTTGGTTCCGGGGAGTGTGGTGGATGCCTCTTGGTTAAAGAAGTTATTGGAACCCGATTCCCAGACGAGTGTGGAGCCACTAATGGCATCTAAGGAGTTTTGGAAGAAGAGGAAGTATGCTCCTACTGCTATAACCACAAAGGATAAAATTACGATTAGTCTTTTAATAGATTTTTTCATTGTTTATTTACCATTATTTTTAATATTGCATCATCTGCGGATTGCATCCCTACGGAGCCGATGCTGCCGAGGTTAGAGATGGTCTTTTCGATATCTTTTTCTATTATTCCGTCATTATCCGAGATACAGATCTCTTCAAGGGCAAGGAATGCCGACTGGACAGCGGAGGAGACTCCTGTTGCCACTTTAAGGGCACACCCTACCTTTGCTCCGTCACATAACATACCTGTTAGGTTTCCGGTCATGTTTTTTATGGCGTAACAGATATGATCGTAATCGCCACCATTAAGATAAACTATACCGCAGGAGGAGCCTGTTGAGGCAATTACGCAGCCGCAAAGGGCAGATAGTTTTCCAAGATGCCCTTTAATATGTATGGCGATAAGGTGACTCATTACTAATGCTCTGGCAAGTTTTTCTTCGGAAACTTCCATCTTTTCTGCGACTGCCATTATGGGGACTGTGACTGTGATTCCCTGGTTTCCACTACCTGAGTTGCTCATTGCAGGGAGGGTGCACCCTGCCATTCGTGCATCGGAGGCAGCGGCGGTAAGTCCCATGGCGTAGGTAGCGAGGTTCTCTCCGAATATCTTTTTTCCATTCTCTGAAAGGAGGCTTCGACCTACTTTTAGACCATATTCTTTATATAACCCCTCTTTTACAAGGGCTCCGTTCATCTGGGCTGATTCGAGTATAAATGCTATTTTTTCAAAAGGGACATTTATGGCAAAGTCGTAAATCTCCTTAGTGGTAAGAGCGGCTGCTATGGAGGTATCGGTGGGGGGGGAGAGGGGGGTGGAATCACTTTCTCTCTCCGGAGCTGTGGAGAAGAGGCTTTTGCCGTTTAGGGTAACATCTTTTATGGCATCGTGGTTACCGCTAATGGTGGTGGTGGCACTATTCGAGGCTGATTTGACAGTCGCTTTTACAAATAGTTTCTCTTTGGTAGGGGACAATAGTATTTTTACTTTTCCCTCTTTTACAATACTTTTTGCCATTTCAACCCCTTCCGGAGTGAGGTCTTTTAGTACTTCGAGGCCATATTTCGATTTACCGCAGGTGGCTCCTATGGCTGCTGCAATATCGAGTCCCACCATTCCTGTTCCCGGTATCCCCACACCCATTCCGTTTTTAAGGATATTGGCGCTGACTTCCACTTCGATAAGGTCAATGGGGGTTTCGGGAGAGGGGTCTTGTGGAGTGTCTGGTTTGCCATTTACCGTCTCTCTGCTTTTGGATACTGCCAATGCAACTGCTATCGGTTCTGTGCATCCGAGTGCTGGTTTTACCTCTTTTTTAATTAGAGCGAGGATTTGTTCTTCAGAATGTGCCATAAATTTTAATTAATCGGTTAACCGCCACTTACTAAGTGGATTATTTCGAGTCTGTCCCCCTCTTTCACGAAAGTGGTGTCGTATAACTCCCTGAGAATTAAATTCCCATTGAGTTTGACCACCAACATCTTAAATACAAAGGATTTTAATTCCATTATCTCCGAGATGGTCAACGTGTCGTAGGCAAAGATCTCTTTTCTATTATTTAGTGTTATTATCATTCTCTAAAAGTATTTTAAGGATGGTGTCTGCCTGCATAAGTGCAACAATTCCTACCCTCGGAGCAAATGGGGGGGTGGAGGAGTTGGTCTCACTGCTTTGGTCTCCGCAGACGTAAAGGTTTCCGTATTTTTTGACTTTAAGGTTATTGAGATTTCCGATTCCTGCAATCCCCGACCCACATACCAATGGAATGGTGGGGTGATGGGTGGAAAAGTACTCTATAAACCATTGTTTTTCAGATTTTTCGTCGAAGGCTTCCACGACAGCGTCACACTCCCCGAAGAGTGAAGTGACATTCTGCGGGGTAACTTTGCAGAAGTGGGGAACGATAGTAGGGAGGGGGGATTCGGGGCAGGGGGGGTGAATGGAGAGAAGGGTTTCAGCAAGGGCATTGACCTTTGGCATTCCTACCTGCGAGGCGAAAAAAAATTGCCTGTCAAGGTTCTCTTTGCTGACTCTGTCGAAGTCTGCAAGTATGATTTTACCCACTCCGCTTCTTACGAGTGCAGCAGCACAATTGGAGCCAAGTCCACCTACACCTGCGATCCCTATTGTTTTGTAAGGAAAAACTCTCATTGTTTTGGATAAATCAAGCATTCTCACTACTTTTGTTTGCAAATGTAATTAATTTATTCGATATGGATATACAGGAGATTAAAGCAAACAGAAAAATCTTGGCAAAGTTTCCCTATGAGTGGAAGGCTTTGGATAAAGGTTATACCGACAGGGGACTTTATGTGAATGTTGGTGATCTGAGTATGAAGGTTAAGACTATTCCTGAAGATGTAAAGAAGATTTTCATCGGTGGAAAGGGGTATGGTCTTAAGATGCTTTGGGATGCTGTTACTCCTGCCACGAAGTGGTATGATCCTGAGAATGAGATTGTAATTTCGGGTGGACCTGTGTGCGGGATTACCCAGTATTCAGGGACGGGGAAGTCTATTTGCGTGGCACTCTCTCCGCAGACCGATAGGATTATTGACTCGAATGTCGGGGGGCATTTCGGACCACACCTGAAGTTTTCAGGGTTTGACGTTTTTGAGCTCCAGGGGATTGCGAAGGAGGAGGTTATCATCTATATTAATGGTGTTGACCACGAAGTGGAAATTTTTGCAGCTCCTAAGGAGATGCATATTGACTCTCATCTCCTCGGAGAGGAGTTGCATGAGATGTTTGCGAATGATGAGAGGGATAAAATCAATGTTTCTGTGGTCTCCACAGGGCAGGCAGCCGACCACTCGGTAATCGGGATGTTGAATTTTACTTTCTATGATGTTAAGAGGGGGAAAATTCGTCTGAAACAGGCAGGGAGGGGAGGTATCGGGACTCTGCTTCGTCAGAAGAATGTAAGGGCTATAGTGGCAAAAGTACCACGCGTTACAGGGAATCTTAACAATGTGGTCGATATGGAGGCTATTATCGAGAGGGGGAAAAGGTTTAATAAGGAGATGAGGGACCTCGATGATATTCAGTGTCAGATGCGTAAAGTGGGGACTGCCCACCTTATGGGGGTTATGGAGAAGTATGATATTCTTCCGGTAATGAATTATAAGTATGGAGACCATAAGGATTGTCCTAAAATAGATATGGAGGTTTGGAAGACCTGGTTTACTCAGGGGATACCGGACGGGTGCTGGATTGGGTGTGCGATGCAGTGTGCAAAGGGGGTCGATAATTTTGAAATTATGACAGGTCCTTATAAAGGGCAGAAGGTTATTGTGGATGGACCTGAGTATGAAACTGCTGCGGCTCTTGGTTCGAATGAGGGTGTTTTCGACCCACGGAATATCATTGAACAGAATTTTTATTGTGATACATACGGAATCTGTACGATTTCATGGGGAAATATTGTCGGGTTTATAATGGAGTGCTGGGAGAATGGGATTTTGAATAGCGAGAGGACAGGAGGGCTTGATTTTACGTGGGGAAATGGGGATGTGGTTCTTGAGTGTATGCATCAGTTGGCAAGGGGTGAGGGTTTTGGTCTTGTTGCAGGGATGGGGGTTAAGAAGATGAAGGAGATGTTTATCGAGAAGGGGTGGGGAGATGCGAAGTTCCTCCAGGATATTGCCATGGAAAACAAGGGGTTAGAGTACTCTATGTATATCCCTCGCGAGTCTTTGGCACAGCAGGGGGGGTATGCTATGACCAATAAAGGTCCTCAGCATGACGAGGCTTGGTTGATATTTATGGATATGGTGAATAATGCGATTCCTACTTTTGAGAATAAAGCAGAGGCTCTTCACTATTTCCCGATGTTTAGGACTTGGTTTGGTCTGGCAGGGTTCTGTAAACTCTGTTGGAATGATGTCGAGCCTGCCGATAATGCTTTGACAAGTGAGCCTTCGAAGGTGCCTGAGCATGTGGATAACTATGTGACTGTATTTAATGGAGTTACTGGTATGAAGATAGATAAGGAGGAGCTTATCCGTATGTCCGAGAAGGTTTATAATTTCCAGAAGGTATTTAATATCCGTATGGGGTATGGCCTGCGTGAACATGATGCTCAGCCTTATAGGGCTTGTGGACCTGTTACTTTTGAGGAGTATCTTTCACGTGAGGAGAAGTATGATAAGCAACTTCGTGAGACAGTCGGACTCGACCCCTCTAAGATGACTCTCCAAGAGAGATATGATGCGCTCCGTAAATATCGTGAAGAGAGGTATGAATCCCTTTTGGATGCTGTTTATAAAAGACGCGGTTGGAATAACAATGGGGTGCCGACTATAGATTTCCTTAAGAGGATAGGGATGGATATGCCGGAACTGGTTGAGGTGGTTGCTCCGTTACAGTAGTTTTTAAGAAGTTGACCATACGTTAATACTGAATCAATACTCTAAACCCAATATTGAACCAACACTACCATGGAAAATCAAGATAAAATACAACTCTCTCCCTGTGAGGATTCCGCATCCTCAAGTTCTTGTCTTAATTGTATCCACAAAGAGGTGGAAATATGTAATATCTACCGTCTTGCCATTAATGACTGCACCCTCCATAATCTTCGTGGCCGAGACGAATGTCCCTACAAGGTAGAGCGATGAACTCCGCACGATAACCTTGGGGTGTTTTTATTATACTATAAAAGCTGAATAAGTCGGATGCCGTTTTTGGCATACTCAGATAGGGTTTTCTTATCGATAACCACTTTTCCCTCTTTCTGAGATGCATGGATGAAGTGGAGTTTCCCACCGTTCCAATATGCAAAAGCTACATGTGAAATATCTATCCCTTCAAGTCGGGTAACGAAGCCGATGATGTCTCCGTTTTTAATATTATTTGCATTTAATTCGATGCCACTCTGTCTGATATAAAAGAATGGACCTTTGCTCTCTATTGCCTTTTCACTCTCAGCAATAAGCTTGACAAGGTTCGGTGAACCATTAAGTTGTTTATAACTTGCAGGATGAGTGGACATATATGAAAATTTTTGGTCGATTTTTTCTCCATATCTACGACTCATTTCTTTCATGATGCCGTATTTGGAATTTTGGAGAATCCACTCGGAGGTGTAATGTATGCGAGAAGCATATCCATCCACCACTCCGTTTCGATATCTGAGATTAAGCACATTATTACAATAAAGAGAGAATGAGGGGGTAGCCCGAACTACTTCTGATGCATTTTTAGAAGGGTCGCTTGATGAAGTTCTAATCGATGCTAAGTCGATCCCTTTCGCTGTGAGTGCAAGTGCGGTACACATCTCTACAAAGAGGATACAGTCAGTCTCACGTAGATTTATTGTCAGCATTTCAGGCTCTATCTCCAATGTCCCTGCCACATAAGGTGTCCCAAGGAAGTGAAGGGCAATAGAGGTGACAAGCTCTGAGGTGGGAAGATTCGCTTTATCTGCTGCAAAGGAGAGGGCTTTTTCGCATATCTCTTTATCCTTAGGGGTGAAACGGATATCTTGTGCAGATACAGTAATAGATGAAATAAGAATTATTGCAATGGTTAAATAATTACTTAGTGGTTTCATATTATCTTAATTTTGAGTCTGTTTCTAAAAAAAGGTGAGGCTATAAGCCGAGTTCTGTGCCTGATCACTCAGGTCTCTATCATTTATCTAAGCAGTCTACCCCCCGACATTAGAC
>CAZXOP010000011.1:0-28757 GCA_964642235.1 uncultured Muribaculaceae bacterium | reverse complement strand
CCTCCCCGTAGGTGGCGCATTCCACTCCCCTCTTATGGAGCCTGCAAGGCAAGAACTTGCCACCGCAATAGAAAACACCACGATAAATACCCCTATCTGCCCTATTTACCAAAACGTGGACGCACTTCCCCATACAGATCCAAAGGAGATAAAGGAGAATCTTCTTAAACAACTTACCTCTCCGGTAAGATGGACACAGACTGTAATAAATATGGATAGAGACGGGGCGACCGAATACATCGAGCTCGGACCAGGGAATGTACTACAAGGACTAATTAAAAAATCTCTTCCGGATAAAAATCAATAAATTGTTCTTACCTTTGTAAGAATATTGGCAAAAAATCTAATGATATAGAAATAAATATTAATCACTAAAAAATTTGATAAATAATGGCTAAAAAGAAAACATTTATCACTTGTGATGGAAACTATGCTGCGGCTCACGTGGCATATATGTTTAGCGAGCACGCCGCTATCTACCCTATCACACCTTCATCTACTATGGCTGAGTATGTTGACGAGTGGTCAGCACACGGCAAAACAAATCTTTTCGGAGAAACTGTAAAAGTTACCGAAATGCAGAGTGAAGGAGGGGCAGCAGGTACTGTTCACGGTTCATTACAAGCAGGTGTACTAACCACCACTTTTACAGCATCTCAGGGATTGCTGCTTATGATTCCTAATATGTACAAAATCTCAGGGGAACTGCTTCCTGCAGTATTCCATGTCTCTGCAAGATCACTTGCAGCTCAGGCTCTTTCCATCTTTGGAGACCACTCCGATGTAATGGCTTGCAGACAGACCGGTTTTGCAATGTTGGCTTCTTCTTCTGTTCAGGAAGCAATGGATCTCGGAGCAGTAGCACACCTTTCAGCATTGAAAGCAAGTGTTCCCTTTGTTCATTTCTTCGACGGTTTCCGTACATCTCACGAAATACAGAAAATAGAAGTTCTTGACAATGACGCTCTTAAAGGAATGATAAGTGATAAGGCTCTTGCCAATTTCCGCCAAAGGGCTCTTAACCCTAACCGTCCGGTAACCCGCGGTACTGCACAGAACCCTGACGTTTATTTCCAGGCTCGCGAAGCTTGTAATCCATATTACACAGCTGTTCCTGACATCGTTGCACGTTACATGGGTGAAATTACTGAACTTACAGGTCGTCATTATCTCCCATTTGATTATTATGGAGATCCTGAAGCTAAGAATATTATCATCGCTATGGGCTCTGTTTGCGAGACCATACGCGAGACTGTAGATCATCTTATGGCTAAAGGAGAGAAAGTAGGTGTTATCACTGTACGTCTATATAGACCTTTCTCAGCAAAATATTTCCTAAGAGTTCTTCCTAAGAGCGTTAAGAGAATAGCAGTTCTCGACCGCACAAAAGAACCCGGTTCAGTAGGCGAACCTCTTTATGTGGACATTAAGAGCATACTTGCAGATAGAGGCGAAGAGGCTCCCCTAATCGTTGGTGGCCGTTACGGACTCTCATCTAAGAACACCTCTCCTTCTCAGATATTAGCAGTTTTCGATAACCTTAAAGCTAATCAGCCAAAGAACGATTTCACTATCGGTATAGTGGATGATGTTACATTCAAATCACTCCCTCTAGGAGAGGAGATTACTCTTGGTAAAAAAGGGACTAAAGAGTGTAAGTTTTATGGACTCGGCTCTGATGGTACTGTAGGTGCAAACAAGAACACCATTAAAATTATTGGTGACCACACAGATAAATATTGTCAAGGTTATTTCGATTATGACTCTAAGAAATCAGGAGGATATACATGTTCACACCTTAGATTCGGAGACCATGCTATTACCTCACCTTACCTCGTTTCCACTCCCGACTTCGTAGCTTGCCACGTATTCCCATATCTAAGCAAATATGATGTACTTAAAGGGATAAAGAAAAATGGGACATTCCTTCTTAACAGCCTTTGGTCAGTAGAAGAGACTCTTCAGAGAATCCCTGATTATATTAAACAACAAATAGCTCAGAAAAACCTTAAACTCTTTATCATCAACGCCACTAAAATCGCTGAGGAGATAGGTTTAGGTAATAGAACTAACACCATTCTACAGTCAGCATTCTTTAAGATAGCTGATATAATCCCTTACGAAGAGGCTGTTGCTCACATGAAAGGTGCTATCGATAAGAGTTATGGTAATAAAGGTGAGAATGTTCTAAAGATGAACTACGCCGCTGTTGACAGAGGTGCTGAATATGTAGAAGTTGAAATTCCTACAGAATGGAAAAACATCAATACCAAATTCCGCTCTGCAAACTTTGACCGCCTTGCACCTGAGTGGGTTCGCAATGTGGCAGATATGGTAAATGCCCAGAAAGGGGAAGATATCCCTGTAAGTGCATTTGCAAATGAGCATTATGTGGATGGAACTATCCCTTCAGGCACTGCAGCTTATGAAAAGAGAGGTATTGCTGTAAGCGTACCCGAGTGGCTCCCTGAAAATTGTATCCAGTGTAACCAGTGTGCTTTCGTTTGTCCTCACGCAGCGATTCGTCCTTTCCTCACTACAGAAGAGGAGATGGCAAAAGTTCCTGCAGGAGCTAAGAAAATTAAAGGAAATGCTGTTTTCAAAGATTACTACTTTACTATGCAGATCTCTCCTCTTGACTGTACCGGTTGCGGAAACTGCGCTGATGTTTGTCCTGCAAAGAACAAAGCTCTCGTATTGTCCCCTCTCGATACTCAAATGGAACAGCAGCATATCTTTGACTATATGCATGCAAATGTTGGTTATAAAGAGACAGTTGCTCCTAAGACTCAGAATATTAAGAACTCACAGTTTGCTCAGCCTCTGTTTGAATTCTCAGGTGCTTGTGCAGGTTGCGGAGAGACACCTTATATTAAAGTTATTACCCAGCTCTATGGTGACAGGATGATGATATCAAATGCTACCGGTTGTTCATCTATCTTTAGCGGTTCATTCCCCTCTTCTCCTTACTGTACCGACAAGAACGGACACGGACCCGCTTGGGCAAACTCTCTATTTGAAGACAATGCTGAGTTTGGACTCGGAATGAGAATCGGATCTGAAAGAATTCGTGAAAGCATCGCTCGTCTTATGAAGCAAGGCCTTGAGTGCAATACATGTTCATCGGAGATGAAAGAGTTATTTGCACAGTGGCTCGAAAAGAGAAACGACACCATCGTTACTAAAGAGATTGCAGAGAAACTTATACCTCTTATTACTGAGTGTAAATGCGATACTTGCAAAGAGCTTGTTAAGTACAAAGATTTCATCAATGCTCGTAGTCAGTGGATTATCGGTGGTGACGGATGGGCTTATGACATCGGATATGGTGGACTTGACCACGTACTCGCTTCAGGTGAAAATGTGAACGTATTGGTTTTAGACACAGAGGTTTATTCCAATACAGGAGGACAATCCTCTAAATCCACCCCTGCAGGTGCTGTCGCAAAATTCGCTTCTTCCGGAAAGAAAGTTCGCAAGAAAGATCTCGGAATGATGGCAATGAGTTATGGTTATGTTTATGTGGCACAAGTAGCAATGGGAGCAAGCCAGCAGCAGTTCTTCAATGCTCTTAAAGAGGCTGAAGCTTATGATGGTCCTTCACTAATTATTGCCTACTCACCTTGTATTAACCATGGTATCAAAGCAGGAATGGGTCTTAGCCAAAGAGAGGAGAAATTAGCTGTTGAAGCCGGTTACTGGCACCTTTACAGGTACAATCCTACCCTCACTGAGGAAGGGAAGAATCCATTCTCACTCGATAGTAAAGAACCTGATTGGAATAAGTTCCAAGACTTTATTAAAGGAGAGGTGCGTTATAGTTCACTAATTCAGACATTCCCTGAAGAGGCAAAAGAACTTTTCGCTAAAACTCAGGAGTATGCTCAAATCAGATATGAGTCCTATAAGAGGTTAGCTCAATAAACGAGCTCTCCAGTATGTTAAAAAAGCATCATAGACACTGTTTTATGATGCTTTTTTAATATATATTACATACCATTAAATAAAATTTCAATTAAATTTCTATTGTAATAATAAAATTTATATCTTTGATTTAGAAACATTGTTATTTTACTAACCTTATTATTAATTAAATCATCTTTCTATGAAGAAATTATTTCTGATTGCGTTGATGGCTACTATTTCCATTTTCAGCTTTGCGCAGGGCACAATTACTGTGTCCGGAACTATCACTGCTTCCGAAGATGGCTCCCCTATTCCATTTGCGAATGTGCATGTTAGGGGGACTATGATCGGCACTTCTTCTAACGATTTAGGACAGTATCAACTTGAAAAAGTTCCTGTTAATGCTATCCTTGTGTTCTCCTCTATAGGATACACAAATCGTGAGATACCTCTAAATGGCAGAGCTGTGCTTGATATAGCTCTCGACCCCGATGCTCAAGCACTTGAAGAGGTAATTATGGTCGCTTATGGTACTGCTAAGAAAGGGACCTACACAGGTGCTGCATCTGTTGTTAAAAAAGATGCTATCAAAGATTTGCCCACTACCTCTTTTGAGCAGGCTTTGAATGGTAAAGTTGCCGGTATGCAGATAACCACTAACTCCGGACAAGCCGGTTCCACTTCAGCTATTCGTGTACGCGGTATCGGTTCTATGAATGCCTCTAATGAACCTCTTTATGTTATTGACGGCGTTCCTGTTATATCGGGAAGTGCCGGTCAGATGGGAGGGTATATCTATACCTCTAATAACATCATGAGCACACTTAACCCCTCTGACATCGAATCAATAACTGTGTTGAAAGATGCCGCTGCTGCCTCCCTATACGGTTCACGAGCAGCCAATGGAGTAGTGGTGATTACCACTAAACAAGGGAAATCAGGCAAACCTCAAGTCTCTTTCAAAGCCTCTGTCGGTGTCACACCCGCTTTTGCCACAGTTAACTTCGACATCGCTTCTGCTGAGGATCAGGTAAAACTCTACTATGAGAACTTCTGGAATGCTGATAAATATGATGGAAAAACTGACTTGGCTGCAAGTACAACTGCTCTAAGACAGCTAAATAGAAGATTTAATAAACATGGATATAAATTTTCCGCACCCGATAATACTATTAATTCATTAAAAATAGAAGGGATGACAGATGGTATTGAAAATCGTGAAGGGAAATATTTTAACTGGGAAGATGTTCTCTTTAGAACAGCAATATATCAGACCTACGACCTCGCTATAAGTGGAGCTTCGGACTTTGCAAACTACTATACCTCCTTCTCATACACTGATGAGCAAGGACGAAGCACTATTAACGACTTTAATCGTATTGCAGGTCGTGTTAATCTTACCCAGAAAGTTGGAAAATATGTGGAGTTTAATACGAATGTAAATATTGCTAAAACTAATAAAAAGGGATTTAATGACACAAGAGATACTCGTGGTAACTATTTTATGCAATCGAGGAACCTCTTATGGCCCCTCTACTGGCCCACAGATTATAAGACAGGTGATCCCTATAAAGCCAGATATGGAAGTTACGCATTTAACCCTGTATTCTATAATAACGAATGGGAAAATAGTTCCAATACATTAAGACTTACTGCTGCTGAGACTGTTACCATTAAAATTCTCCCTGAATTATTTGTAAAGTCTGTCTTCTCATATGACTATACTCAAGTCGCCGATGAAATCTATTTCAGTGCAGACCACTATAATGCAGGATATGACGAGGCTGGACAGAGGGTCTCAACAATAACAAACATGGGGACAAATTACAATAAAGTAGTCTCCTCCACTACCGCTAACTACAATAAAACCTTCGGGAAACACACTATCAGCCTTTTAGCAGGATTTGAAGCAGAGAAAAACATCTCAAGATTTCTTAGAGGTTCCGGTGAGAATCAACCTACAAGCTCATTGAAGGTTATCTCTACCGCAGGTAAATTAGATGCAGGAGGATATTATTGGGGGAACTCAATGGCCTCTCTCCTCTCCCGTGCAGAGTATAATTATGACAATAAATACTACGCTTCTGCCTCTTTCAGGCGTGATGGTTCTTCGCGTCTCGGGGTATTAAAACGCTGGGGTAACTTCTGGTCAGTTGCAGGTTCGTGGAGAATTACAGAGGAGGAGTTTATGAAGGGGCAAACCCTTATAAGCAACCTTCGTTTGAGAGCCTCCTATGGGATAAACGGTACCCTTCCCACAAATAACTACGGATGGCGTTCGTTAGTTGCTTTCGGATCCAAATATATGGCTCAGCCCGGAGGTGGAATTGCAAATATTGCAGATCCTAACCTCTCATGGGAGACAAGTTATACTACTAACGTAGCCCTTGAATTTGGATTATTTGACCAGAGGGTTTTCGGTACAGTAGAGGTATTTAACAGAGATTCTAAGAATCTTCTCCAAGATGTTCCCATCTCGCTTATTACAGGTTTCTCCTCCACATTAAAAAATATTGGAGAGATCAACAACAAAGGGGTAGAGATAGAGTTAGGTGGTGAGATTATTAGAAATAATCAGTTGAAATGGAATGTTAGCCTTACCGGTTCTTTTGTTAATTCAAAAGTGGTTAAACTCTATGGTGGTCAGGATATTATATGGTATGACCCCACAGGAGATGACTATAGGGCTAAATTTATCTATAGAGAGGGAGAAAACATGCTTTCACTCTATGGACTTGAATGGGCAGGTGTAGATAGAGAGACAGGGAAAAACGTATGGTATGTAAACGACCCTGATGACCCGACTAAAGGGGCATTTAAGCTTAATGGAAGAGGTGCCTCTTTCGACTATTCGGATGCTAAAGAGGTTATTCTCGGCTCCGCACAGCCTAAGTTCTTCGGCGGTCTTAACACAGATGTTACCTGGAAAGGGATTACTCTCGGACTTAATTTTATTTATAAACTAGGTGGCTACACATATAACGCAGTAGCACGAGATGTAAATGATGATGGGTATTATTGGGAGAGAATTATGTCACAGTACTGCTATGACAATCGTTGGACTCCTGAAAATAAAGACGCTAAATATCCTCAGCGTATAGCTATAGATATGGAAGATGTAAATCAGAAGAGTAGCCGCCACATGAATAGCGCTACATTCTTAAGACTAAAGAATGTCTCCCTTGCTTACAACTTCCCTAAATCTTTCATTAGCAAAGCTAATATCTCTAATCTCCGCGTATTCTTTAACGGCTCTAATCTTTTAACATTGGCAGCACATAAAGAGTATGATCCGGAAGTCAATGAATATGGTTCAAGAGGGTGGGAAATACCATTGGGTAAGACCTATACTTTTGGTTTAGAATTTACTTTTTAACTATTAATTGACATCGAATATGAAAACAACAAAAATATTGTCAATTCTTTGCGGGCTTTTCTTAATTGTTTCTTGCAACAATTTCTTAGATGTTCCACCCAGCAATCAGGCTGATGCTACTACTGCGATTAATAATGATAAGGATGCACAGGTCTTTATGAATGGCATTTTAAGAAAGATGGCATCTTCAAATTATTATGGAAGAAACTTTATCCTTTATGGAGATGCTAAAGGAGGAGATCTTGCAATTACCTCTCAAGGGAGGGGATATGACGGACTCTACTCCTTTAACCATGCCCCCAATAGTGGAAGCTATGAAGGGTATTGGTCACAAATGTATCATTGTATAGCTCAGGTAAACACTCTTATAACTGCGATAGATAAGATAACAACACCTACCAATAAGATGAAAGAGATTTATGCTGAGGCTTTAACTCTAAGAGGTTTAATCTATTTCGACTTGGTACGTCTTTATGGGAAACCTTATAATATGGATAAAAACTCACTTGGAGTTCCTGTTACTTTGACACCACTAAATGCAGCCGATCAGCTTACTCGTGTATCTGTCGATGCAGTTTACACACAGATTCTTGCAGACCTAAAAGCTGCTGAAACAGGTCTTGCAAAGGTTGTAAAGAAAGGTTATATAAACTACTTCGGGAATAAAGCTATTCAGGCTAAAGTTTACCTTTATATGGAGAAATATTCAGATGCCCTTGCTGCTGCTAAAGAGGTAATGGGATCACCTTTATATTCTTTATATAAAAATAGTGATTGGGTTGACTCCTGGAAATCCCAGTGGGGCAAAGAGTCTCTTTTCGAATTGGGAGTTTTCCCTGAAGAGGCAGATTTAGGGTCAGGCTCATTAGGGTTCTACTATAGGAGATATAGACACGGCTCTACTTCAGCAATGGGGTGGTTCCTTGCAAGTGATTATTTTATTGCAAGACTTAAACAAGACCCTACAGATATTCGCTGGGGAATCATGGATAAAGATGAAATCGGTGACGACCAAAATATTGACAGAAAAGGTTCCTGCTATAAATATAGTGGAAGCATCACACTTGCAGGAGATGGTAAAGCAACGGCTACCGCTGTTAATATTAAAGTCATCAGACTCTCCGAGGTCTATCTTATAGCTGCTGAGGCTGCAATGGCTTCAGATAAAGCTGAAGCTGCCGGATACTTAAATAAAATACGCCAGAGATCCCCGGGACTTGCTCCTGCCTCTGCTGCAAATATTACCATTGATATGATTCTCGATGAGAGAAGTAAAGAGTTCTTCGGAGAAGGTCATAGATTTTTCGATATGATGCGTCTAAATAAGACTGTTACCTATAATGACGAACTTATCGTTCCCGCTGTGGTTATAACACATCGTACCAAGACTGTAAATAGGAACTTCTACAAGTCGATTCTCCCTATTTCTAAAACAGAAATAGATGCTAACCCGAATATCGCTTCACAGCAAAACCCGGGTTACTAAAGTAGTATCTTATTATAAAAAGGAGGTTGACCGTCTGGTCAACCTCTTTTTTTAGTGTATATTATATTCCAAAAAATAGGAGGATAATATTATTATATATAAATTTGAGGACTAAAATCTAACGTAGTCCTCTATTCTTGTACCGGAAATTAAGTTGTTTAATCTGATAAGGTCTAATATATATATATTGATATTAAAAATTTAAATCCTTTATCATCATGAATTTTGCAACTAAAGAAAAACGACAATGCTCGTTAGACTACACCCTACCTACGGTAGATGTACTTGAAATTGCTTTAGAATCAGGTTTTGCTGGTTCTGCTAAAAATACCGGCACCTCTCCATTCCAAGAGATGGAAGGAGGTAATTGGTAACACACCCTTTTTAACTAATTCAAACGATTAAGATTATGAAACTAAAAGTTTTATTTATAGCTGTAATATCGGGAGTTATATGGTTAAACAGCGGATGTGATAAAAAAATGAATGACATTCCGGAAAACCGAGTAACTGTAATAGAGGCTACTATATCTCAGCCTGACACCAAGACCACCCTTAGCGGTTCAGATGGTGAGACTACACGTAATGTGTTATGGAACAACGGAGATAAAATTATGGTTGTTACAGATGCTGCAAACACAGCAGCGACCACAGGAGTCGTTTTTACTACTTCTATCTCTACTCCGGCCTCTTCTGCCTCCTTTTCGGGTACAGGAACTCTAACTAATACTGTGGCAGCATATTACCCTGCCGAACAGGTTATCAGCTATTCCAAAGATTATTATACTTTTACTTTTAAGCTCCCTACTGTACAGAAATATAAAGCCGGCAGCTTTGATAATGGATATAACCCCGC
Organism: uncultured Muribaculaceae bacterium; assembly: GCA_964642235.1. GTDB lineage: Bacteria > Bacteroidota > Bacteroidia > Bacteroidales > UBA932 > CAYSND01. The sequence continues at coordinate 19,134 of CAZXOP010000011.1, read as the reverse complement.
TATCGCCTATACAGCCACTTGGGGGGAATCGAGTATTTTAACTTTTAAAAACATCTTAGGTGTAATCAAAACCATAATTAAAGCCCCTGCCGAGAATGATATTACCGTTACCAAACTCCATATATATAGTAAAAGTCAATCCCTTAGCGGAGTAGGAATCATCCAAGATTTAAACTATGGTCCAGATTACTATATAAATATGAATTCTTTAACTGCAGGTGGAGACAATTCTGTCACTCTTGACTGCACAGATGAGCCTGGTGGCGGAGTTACAATAGCTCAAGGGGGTACTCATTCATTTTATATAGTTATACCTCCAAAAAGTTATTATACAGCGAATGACCTTACTATAGTAGTGGAGACTAAAGAGAGTGGTTTTATGATTAGAAACAGCTCTAACGACCTTACTGTTTTCGCCTCTAAGATTAAACCGATGAATCTTACCTTTGCGACAACAAATGCTAATTATTCCACCTATGGCTCAGGAACATTCTTTAATTTTGGAGCAAGTGGTGTAAAAATAGTAGCCCCTGTGAATTGTGGATATGACGCCACTAACTTTCCATACGGACTATTATATCAGTTCGGCAGAAAAGATGGTCAGGGATATGGTACCAGCGGTTTTCAGCAATCGAGTTTTACTGAAGGAGGAACGTCTTTTAACACAAGTACCTCTGTTGAGATAGGTACCCCTGCTTCGAATACATGGTATTATTATTGGAAATATGATGGTAATTGGGTAATATCGAGCTCCTGCTGCCCCTCTGGGTGGGAGGTAATGGGTTATAATGAAATAAATTACTTGAAGAATATCAAGCTCGCTAATAAGGGGTGGAAAAACTCCGGTCAGACTGATTATAAACATGGCACGACTTCGGGATTACCAGGCTGCTACTACACTTCAGGTGGTACCCTCTTCTTCCCTGCTGCCGGTTATCGAAAGGATACAGATCATACCCCATACGATAGAGGAACTGCCTGCTACTACTGGTCTTGGGGATCTTCTAAATATTATTGGAGCTACGATAGTAGCAATAATAATAGCATTAATACGGGTGTAGCACCATCAGCCTACTCTGTTAGATGCGTAAAGTATTGATCAGCGAACTAACTATTTTTTGTTTTTATTTTGGCTATATGAATTGTAACTGAAATGGCGATAATAAGAAGGAGTATCTGAATAAGGAGTTTTGAGATAAAAATAACAGAGATGATGATAGTTATCCAGAGTGTGGAGATTACCGCTATTTTTACCTTACGACTTATTCCCAAACCACTTTTATAATCCTTAATATAATTCCCAAGCCACTTGTTATTTAGGAGCCAGTCATAAAACTTTTGGGAGCTCTTTGCAAAACAGGCTGCGGAGAGTAAGAGAAATGGTGTGGTAGGAAGAACCGGAAGAAAGATTCCAAGCACTCCAAGAGCGAGAGATAGAAACCCCACTACTATCAACAACCATCTTACCACCATTACTGATTCGTCTTCTCCATGGTTCGGGTTATACCGATGGCTCCAAAAGATTTAATGGCTTCAATGGCACGATCGATGGCAGGTTTAAGTTCCTCCATCTCTTCTGCTGTCCACTTCCCTAAAACAAAGTCGGTTTGAGAACCAAAACCGATATGTGAGCCTATCCCTATTCTTAAACGGGGATACTCTTGTGTTCCAAGTATTTCTGCTATACTCAAAAGTCCGTTATGTCCTCCGTCACTCCCCTTTCCGCGGAGGCGTATAGTTCCAACTGGAAGTGCCATATCATCCACTACTACCAAAATTCTCTCCCTTGGTATTTTTAATTTTTGAGCCCAATAATTTACTGCTTTCCCACTCAGGTTCATATATGTGGAGGGTTTGAGAAGGGTGAAAAGATGACCTTTGAATCTTATTTCTGCGACATCTCCATAACGTTGTGTAGTAAAAAGAGTATTGGATGCCTGAGCCCAAGCATCCAATACCATAAATCCTGTATTATGTCGTGTATTAATATATTCGAAACCTATATTGCCTAAGCCTACTATCAAATAGTTCATACCGTCATAATCTCTGGTTGTCTCTTTAACGCGCTTACGAAGTAGCTTCCGAAGCAGATTGAGCAGCTCCATGATCTTCCTCCTTAACTTCAGCAGCAGTAGCACGGGTAACTTTAACAGAACAGATTATAGTATTCTTAGGAGAAACTATCTGACATCCATCGAATGAGAGGTCTTCTGCATCTATTTGTTTTCCAATCTTTAAGTTTGTAATATCAACAACAAGAGAATCGGGAAGTTTTGCTATTAGCCCTGAAACGCGAAGTTTGCGAGCGGAAACAATAAGTTTACCCCCCTGTTTTACCCCTTCGGAGTTACCTGTAATAACGATAGGAACATCTATTACCACGGGACGATTTTCAGATACTGAAAGAAAATCAACATGAAGTGGAGCATCAGTAACAGGATGATACTGTACCTGATGTAGAATAGCCAACTGCTTCTTTTTTCCAAAATCGAGGTTGATAATATAGCTGTTAGGTGTGTGAGTGATAGTTTTCAACTCTTTTTCAGAAACTGAAAAGAGAACGTTCTCTTTTAGTTCAGGTCCATAAATAATGCAGGGGATTTGTTCACCCTTACGCATGTTTTTTAAGTCGGATTTCTTACCAAGCTCTCTTTCTGTAGCTTTTAATGTAATCTGTTTCATAATAATTATTAAAAATGTGTTACTCAGTTTGGGTTTTCCAAACCCCATTGCACCAAAAAGATAATTCTTTTTAGTAGGGCGCAAAAGTACGAAAAAAAATTATAATAACAATATCTTCTACTATTAGATAAATTGGAGCAGTTTTTGCATTATATTTGATGCACTAATTTAAAAAATTAAATATATGGAAAAAAAATGGAGATGCACAGTATGCGGTTATGTCCACTCTGGACCTACTCCGCCGGAAAAATGCCCTATTTGCAAGGCACCTGCTGAAAAATTTGTTGAAGTAACTGAAAAAGAGGGAGAATTATCCTGGGCTGACGAGCATAAGATTGGAGTTGCCAAAGGGTGTGACCCTGAAATATGGGAAGGGCTACAAGCTCACTTCGCGGGTGAATGTACAGAGGTAGGTATGTATCTTGCTATGAGCCGTCAGGCTGACAGAGAAGGGTACCCTGAAATAGCTGAAGCTTACAAAAGAATTGCTTTTGAAGAGGCTGAGCACGCTGCACGTTTTGCAGAGTTACTCGGAGAAGTAGTTTGGGACACCAAGACAAACCTTAAAAAGAGGATGGAAGCAGAAGCCGGAGCATGTGCTGACAAAAAGAGAATTGCCACTAAGGCTAAAGCTCTTAATTTGGATGCCATCCACGATACAGTTCACGAAATGTGTAAAGATGAAGCACGTCACGGACAGGCTTTTGAAGGACTTTATAAAAGGTATTTCGGGAAATAACCAACTTGCTTTCACACTTATGATGCCGAAAACTGTGATTAATCACACTTTCGGCATTTATTATGTGATAATGTATAACTTACTCCACCATAGCGACAGTTTTATTCCAGAGAAGTGTGGAGTAAAAAGTAGATAATGTAATGTTTTGGGGTTTTGGTATATATGTACTTAAACCTGAGAATCTTTTAATTTCAAAACCGGTCGTGGAGCCCTGCATAAACCAAGGGGTGTTTGCTTTATATATTACTGCCTTACTAAGTCTTAATGAGAAGGTATTATAATCTGCAGGCTCGGCAATAGCTCTCATAAAGTCATCTAAGTCATAATAATAAATCTTATTCATCCTGAAATACCCCTGAATCTTGGTCATATCGAGAGCAGAAATACGATCTCTTCCATAAGTGAATATGGTTTTACAACTCTGCGCAAGTGGCTCAAGTTCTGAACTCTTTATAAGCGAAATAGTGGCGGATTTTAAGACTTGTGCAGTCTGACCTGAGTAATAATTATAAAAAAGTTCACATACCCGTGGGAGATTTGCTTTTCCGACAGCGAAAAGAGGTTCTATAAAAGTGGTATAAGGAAAACCTTGCGCCATAATTTCTGCTGAAGAGGCAATAAAGTAATCTGATTTATCTCTTAACTCATAGGCAACTTCTACTCCCCCCATGAAACAGGCATCAAAAATAATGTAAGAATATTTTATAGGGAGCGCTTTTCTTAAATCCGCTATTTCGAGCTCATAACCATTCTCTTCTCCAAAACTTTTTACCAAGTGAGCATCAGGGTCTATCTCCTGAGAAATAGGAACTTGTATTATTTCCCCACTTGCGTCCATTACAGCAGTTGTGGGTCTGCTATAATATCCTTTCGGGAGCCAGCCGGTTCCGTGAGACCACAAAATTAAACCATTTTCATCTGCCGGAAACATTTCATTCGCTTTTTTAAGAACAGCACTCATTACTGTCAAAGTAACAGAGTTCTGCTCCGGGAATTGATATATAAGCTCCTCCACCACCTCTCCTTTACTCCCTTTATATAGTCTTAAAAGCTTAGGAGCTGCACCTCTTCCATGATAATATACAAGAAGAGCATCTCCGCTTTTACCGGGCTTGAAATATGTCGGCAAGTAACCGGACTTTATGTCTGCAAGATTACTAGAAGCATACTGTGATAGGTTGTTATTCCCGGCTATATAAACCAAGACTGTTCGCGAAGGTTGCTCCTTCTTACAGTCACAAGAAGAGATCGCAAAAAGGGAGATAAACACCACTAGGACATATATGAAAGAAGAAATCTTTTTCATTTTTTATGATTTAATTCGGCAAATATAGATATTTTAATTCTTTAAGAAGAAAAAAGACTATATTTGTAGAACAACTTAAAAACAGAGATTATATGAAAGGGGATACTTTATTAGCATTTATAGGTGGTGCCATATTAGGTGCCGCAGCTGCAGTTTTATTAGCACCCGATTCAGGTGAAAATACTCGTAAGAAGATTAAAGAGGGGTTAGATAAAGAGTTCGATAAATTCAAGAGTAAAATAAGACCTGAGAATGCAGAAGGGGCTAAAAATGTAACTAACGAATAAGAGTTATGGAAGAGAATAATAATCCTTTTGATGATTTAAAATCCTCAACCAAAGAGTATTTGAACATGAAACTTGATGAGGGGAAGCTTACGTTAGCCAAGAATCTTGCCACCATCTTCAACAGGCTCATTTTCTATCTCATTATCATTATTCTTTGTGGGATAGCTTTTGCTTTCCTTGCTTCTACTTTTAGTTCTTGGATGGAATTTTTGCTCGAGTCTAAAACTTTAGCTAATCTGATTACTTTCGGTATCTGTTTAGCGGTAGTAGGTATATTGTTTATATTTAAGGAGAGACTCTTTACTGACAGTATGGTAAGATTGTTTGTTAAAATGTTATTTGATAAGAGAAGCGATGGCGACAAAAAGTAAAAACAGCGGTTATAAATACTGCGAGATTAGAGGCATAAAAGACCTTGAATATCAGAGACGTATTCTCTCATCCAAAATAGAGCATCAAGAGATAATGATCTCCTATCAGGTAAGATCTCTGAAGGAGTATATGACACCCAAGAGGATGCTCTACTCCGGACTATCCTATTTAGCAGCGCGAAATACCTTCGCAAATTCCACTCTGAAAGTATTTGATTTCTTTAGGAGTCTTTTCCGAAGAAATGAACGATAATAAACTGATTTAAAACATTATGAGGATTTTAAAAACTATGCTATTAATTGCAGGAGTTAGCGTTTTGGCATGTTCCTGCGGCACCAAAACCAAAAACACAAATGCTTCTACAGATTTCAAGTATCTGATAGACGAGTTTGCGGATATTAAAGTTATCCGTTATCAAGTACCCGGTTGGGAGGAGTTAACTCTCTCTCAAAAAGAGTATATTTATCACTTGAGCGAAGCAGCTAAATCGGGCAGGGATATACTTTGGGATCAAAACTTTAAGTATAATCTAAAGGTCAGAAGAGTTCTTGAATCCATTATCGAGAATTATCAGGGGGATAAAGAGTCTGATAATTATAAGAATTTCTTGGTCTATGCCAAGAGGGTATTCTTTAGTAACGGGATACATCATCACTATGCTGAAGATAAAATTATTCCTGCTTCTCCTCAGGAATATTTTGCTGAACTTATGAGTGCCGTTAATATCTCCAACGAGGTTCAGACTGAGCTTCTTCCTATAATATTCGACAAAAATCTCTATCCTCAAAGGAAATATACAGGGAATGAAAAAGATCTTCTGCTTGCATCAGCTGTCAATTTTTATGACGGAGTCAGCAGAAAAGAGGCGGAAGCCTATTATGCCAAAATACGTAATCCAAAAGACCCTAAGCCTATCTCTTATGGGCTTAATAGCAAATTGGTAAAAAAAGATGGAAAGGTGTTTGAGGAGGTCTATAAAATAGACGGGCTTTATGGTCCGACCATCACAGCAATAGTGGGGCATTTAGAAAAAGCAATGGCTGTCGCCCAAAACGATACTCAAAAGAGTTATATCGGAAAACTAATCTCTTATTATAAAACCGGTGATCTCAGGACTTGGGATGAGTATAATGTAGAATGGGTAGAAGATACATCTTCAGAGATTGATTTCATAAATGGCTTTATAGAGGACTATAATGACCCCCTCGGTATGAAAGCCACATGGGAATCTGTTGTAAACTTCAAAAACAATGAGGCTTCAAAAAGGACTCAGATTATCTCTGATAATGCACAATGGTTTGAAGACAATTCTCCCGTAAATCCTAATTTCAAGAAAAAAGAGGTTAAAGGGGTCTCCGCAAAAGTTATTACTGTAGTCTGCCTTGGAGGGGACTGCTATCCTGCTACCCCTATAGGAATTAATCTTCCAAATGCTGACTGGATAAGGAAAGAGCATGGTTCTAAATCAGTTACCATTGCCAATATTACTGCCGCTTATGACAAAGCAGCAGAAGAGTCCCCAAAGAGTATGTTAAAAGAGTTTGCTTGGGATGAAAAAGAGATAGAGCTCTCTAAGGAGTATGGTTCCTTAACGAGTGATCTACATACCGATCTACATGAATGTCTAGGACATGGTTCGGGGCAACTCCTTCCGGGCACCCCTTCAAATGCACTTGCGGAGTTCTCCTCAACCCTTGAAGAGTCGAGAGCAGACCTCTTTGCATTGTACTATATTGCAGACCCTAAAATGGTGGAACTCGGCATCCTCCCTAACATGGAGGCATACAAGTCTGAATATAATTCTTATATCCGCAACGGTCTCTTTACGCAGTTTGTGCGAATTGAACTTGGGAAGACCAATACTCAAGCACACATGCAGAATCGCAAACTTATTTCAGAGTGGTGCTATGAAAAAGGGCTCTCAGAGAATGTAATCGAGAAGAGAGTAAGGGATGGAAAAACCTTCTTTGTAATTAACGATTATGTTAAGCTACGTAATCTCTTCGGAGAGTTACTTGCTGAAATGCAAAGAATTAAATCAGAAGGGGATTTCAAAGCAGGAAAAGCTTTGGTTGAGAAATATGCTATAAATATCAACTACGACCTTCATAAGGAGGTTAAAGAGAGATATGAATCACTTGAGCTTAAACCTTACGGAGGATTTATAAATCCTGAAATAGTACCTGTGGTAAAAGAGGGTAAAACTATAGACTATCGTCTTGAATACTACGACGATTACCTTAAACAGATGCTTGATTACAGTAAAAAATACTCTTTTGAGAAGTAGTGTCGCTTAGCGCAGACGCACAATATCTTTACCATACCCCTTGGCATCTTCGGGAAGAGGGATTCTCCCCTTGAAAATCGGAGCGCCGGGGGTTTCTTCTTTTAAAGCTTTTGGACGGGTTGGTAGCGCAGGGAAAGAGCCTGAAGTAATATATGTCAAACAAGCTTTAGTTAAATACTCCTGTGTACCCCAGTCTGTATAGAGGTCATCGGGGCTATATTTTGTTGGGATAATACCATCCTCGTAGTTACCATCCCCCTTGGAATTAACCGAGTAAAAACAGATAGGGAGATAAACATACTCTGCTTTCCCATAATAATCCTTCTCTGTCCCTTCAGGATAAGGGAATGCATACATCCCATTAGGTTTCCCATAAGTAGTATCCCCTACAGAGATAACCTCCATAAAGGGTTGAAGTCCGTTAATGATAATCTCGCTTGCAGATGCAGTACCACTCCCGGTAATAACGAAAAGTCGGGAGAGGTTAAGAGCATTCGCAGCCCTTTTAATAGGAACTTCGCTCTTTTTATTAAGTTCGGGATGTTTATCATTATGCTGTCTAAAGACCAATATCTTTCCTTCGGCACTCTGTGGAGCAAGATAGTTTGCAAGGAGTGAGGTAGCTCTAGAGTCCCCTCCTCCGTTATACCTCAAGTCAAGTACCACCTCTTTAACTCCATTGTTCTTGAAAAGTGTAAAAGCATTGTCTATATCTTCAAGCATATTTGCATTGAAAGTCAAATAATTAAAATATCCCACAGGAGATGTAAGACCTTTAAAATCTTGACTTGTGAAAACCTGTGCTTTAAGATATGAACGAGTCGATATGGTGGTGGCGGTAACATCATAGGTACTCAATTTTCCTTCAAGGTCTCTGAAAGTAAATGAATTTTGGGGTTTACCATACTCTGTATTAAATGTCTTGTTCTTAATAAGAGTCATAACCTCCACACCACCCACATGGGTAAGTGTCCACCCTCTTTTTACCCCTATTTTATCAAACGGAGACCCTTGATGGACATATCTAACTCTTAAATCATAGTCATTAAAGTATTCCACAGGCTGTCCTATAGAGGCTCCATAACTTACATAAACACCTGTCTCTGATTCATTCCACTGCTTACCTGTGGTCATCCAGCTCCATCTGTCTTTCTTAACTAACATAGCATCGAAATAATCAAAAATAGTGGTGGTTGGGGTCACTGCAAGAGTGGTGGGTATCTCCTTATACCAATAATAATATTCTGTCATAGCCGAATTAAGAAATGCCTTGGCTTCCTTATCGACCACATTATCATCACCTGAAATCTTCCTACAACCTATTAGTGTAGAGAGTGATAGAGTGGTTATTAATATTAAATAGAAAAATCTTTTCATATATTTGGTAAAATTATTGACTGCAAATATAAGATTTTTTAACTTTGTGAAACATAACCAATAACTAAACCATATGACTCTATTAACATTTTCAGAAATTGTTTCTCAAGTCTCTACTACATTATGGGGATGGCCAATGATAATAATGCTTCTTGGAACCCACCTATTTTTAACCATAAGACTCAAATTCCCCCAAAGAAAATTATGGCTTGGGATCAAACTCTCCGTTAAAAAAGATCCTGATTCCACGGGTGATGTTAGTCAATTTGGAGCTTTAATGACCTCATTAGCTGCTACCATAGGGACAGGAAATATTGTGGGAGTAGCCACTGCTGTCTCTTTTGGAGGTCCGGGCGCTGTGTTTTGGTGTTGGTTGACCGGTGTTTTGGGTATTGCCAGTAAATATGGGGAAGGGCTACTCGCAGTAAAATACAGAGTTAAAACAAAGGATGGCACCATGCTCGGTGGGCCGATGTATGCCCTCGAAAGAGGCTTAAAGATGAAATGGTTAGCTGTTCTTTTCTGCATATTTGCAGCCTTGGCAGCATTTGGCATAGGGAATATGGTGCAGGCAAACTCCATCTCTCTCCTTATGAATGAGACTTTCCATATCTCACCATATTTAACAGGGGGGATTCTCGCCTTTTTAGTGGCTTTAGTGATTATTTTTGGTGTTAAAGGGATCTCCAATGTTTGTGTGGTTTTAGTTCCATTTATGGCCATTTTCTACATTTTAGGATGTTTAGTCATTTTAGGAATTAACTTCCAATATTTAGGTGAGACTTTTGCCCTTATTTTCAAATCTGCCTTCTCTGCTCAAGCTGCTGCAGGGGGATTTGCAGGGAGCACCCTTATGATGGCTTGCCGTTTCGGAATAGCACGCGGACTTTTCTCCAATGAGTCAGGTCTCGGTTCCGCACCTATAGTTGCAGCGGCTGCCAAAACAAGAAATCCGGTAAGGCAAGCTCTTGTCTCCTCTACCGGAACTTTCTGGGATACAGTGGTTATCTGTGCTCTCACAGGTTTAGTGCTTGTAAGTAGTGTTATTGCCCCTAATGGTATTGATACCTCGCATGGTGCGGCACTCACCAAAGCTTCATTTAGTGTGATACCTATTGTGGGACCTATTGTCTTGACAGTAGGGATATTGACCTTTGCCTTTTCAACCATATTAGGATGGTCATACTACGCAGAGAGGTGCATAGAGTACTTGGGAGGGAAAAAATGTATCCCTGCTTATAGAATAATTTGGGTTATCGCAGTTTTTTTCGGCTCAGCCATAAATCTAAAATTAGTTTGGGACATGGCGGACTGCACCAATGCACTTATGGCTATCCCAAACCTTATCGCGCTTGTACTTCTCTCTGGTGTAATTGCTAAAGAATCAAACAAATACCTTAGCAAAGGGAGAATAGATGACTATTCAAATGAGGAACCACCATTAATAATTAAATAGTAATAAATGCTTATGAAACGATTAATTTTACTTTTCGCTATTTCTCTTTTTACCCTCTCCATTTCTGCCCAAAGCGAATCGGAGATTATCGACAAGGTGCTGGAACTTGGAAAGAGCAATAATACCACAATGCAACAACTCGACATCCTCAGCAATAGAATCGGAGGGCGCATTGTTGGTTCAAACGCACTTCAAAATGCTGAAAAATGGGCAGCAACACAATTTGAAAGTTGGGGATATGAGGTTAGGGTAGAGGAAGTTGGAGCCGTCCCCGTTGGTTTTAATCGCGGTCCGTGGTTCGGAAGAATGTTAAGTGAAGATGGGATGATTTTACACTTCTCTACTCCGTCGTACACCTCAGGCACTAAAGGGGTCCAGAGGGGACAAGTCCTAATGGAACCTAAAAGCAGAGGAGAGTTTGAAAGGATGAAGGGTGCTCTAAAAGGGGCGTGGGTCTTAATAACAGGGACCTCTGATGGATTCCCAATCGATTGGTCACCCAAAGCAGATTCCGCGAGAACGAGTATTATTGCTAAAAATGAGGATATTGTAAAGAAAAACAATGAAATCAGGGCTTACAATAATTTGAACCCCGATGCTAAAAAAGAGCTTCTTCCCCTTTTGGACGAACCTGCCCTCTTCTATCGTGAAATGATAAATGCAGGGGTTCTTGGGTTTATTCAATCCTCTCCGCTCCCCCTCAGACTGCTCTATGATAGAAAAAATTGCTTTAATATCACTTGGGACAATCTCCCTTCTGTACCCGACATCAAACTTAATGAACACCAATATAAAATAATCGAGCAAAAGGTTAAAGAGCGTCAATTTTTTGAGTTAGAATTTGATATAAGAAATCATTTCTTCCCAGGTCCTGTTAAATTTCACAATGTTATCGCCGTAATGAAAGGATCAGAGTATCCTGACGAATATGTAATGGTAGGGGGGCACCTTGACTCTTATGATATAGGAACAGGGGCTGTGGATGACGGCAATGGAACTGTGGTTACAATGGAGGCTGCACGACTACTTGCACTCGCAGGTGCTAAACCTAAAAGAACGATCCTCTTCTGCCTTTGGTCTGCCGAAGAGTTCGGATTATTAGGGTCAAAACATTGGGTAGAGAACCACAAGGAACTCCTTCCTAAAATATCTAACTATTTTAATAGAGATGGTGGCCCCACAGTGGTCTCCTCCATAACAGTCACACCTGCAATGTATGATGACTTTGTTAAAATAAGTGAACCTATTGCCACATATAATCCGGAATTTCCATTTAAGGTTTACAAGGCTGAGAAACCAAAGATAATGCCTAAACAACCCGGAGGCTCAGATCACGCATATTTCGAAGTTAACGGAGTCCCCACATACTCACTTAGTAATGCTGATGTAAAGGGATATAATTTTAATTACGGCGAGATTTGGCACACAGAGAGGGATACTTATAACAAAGCCTACCCTGATTATCTAAATCACTCCTCAGTAGTAAATGCCGTTATTGTTTTTGGCTTAGCAAACCTTGATCACCTTCTATCAAGAGAGGGGATGTTTCAAAAGGAGGAACCTGCAACACCATCAAAAAAGGCTAAAACAAAGTAACTATATTAGTAGAAAAGAGTTTTACAGCTATAGCAAGGAGGATTATACCGAAAAATTTACGAAGAACGTATATTCCTCCTTTTCCTAAAATTTTTTCCGCCCAGTCTATTTTCCAGAGAACCAAAAAGACTATCAGCATATTTAATATAATAGCTATTACTATATTCTCCACAGCATATTCAGCCCTGATAGAGAGGACTGTGGTTAAAGAACCTGCTCCGGCAATAAGAGGAAAAATAATCGGTACTATGGTAATAGAATCAGTGGGTCCTTGATTTTTAAAAATCTCCACATCGAGAATCATCTCTATTGCTAATATAAGGATAACTATAGAACCGGCCACCGCAAATGAGGAGATATCTACCCCAAAAATGGACAATACGGCGTCCCCCAAAAAGAGGAAAACAATAAAAATAATAAAAGAGATAATTGCTGCTTTGGCCGCCTCTATTTTCTTTCCTTTCTCCTTATACCCAAGTATAATAGGAATAGACCCGGTTATATCTATAACAGCAAACAATACCATAAAGGCACTAATAATCTCTAAAAAACTAAAATTAAGATTCATTTTTATAAAAATCATTGTTTGAACGCTGCAAAAGTAAGAAAAAACAAGATTTTTTTTGATTTTATTTAAAAATATTTCTAACTTGCACAATAATTTTATTTATTCACTAAAACATAGACACAGATGAAAGGACTTGTTGAAAAAATCAATGCTGAGATTGCAATTTTTGTAAAGAACTCAGAGGCTCAGTTAGTAAAAGGTAATAAAGCTGCAGGAACTCGCGCAAGGAAATCAGCTCTAGAACTAAGTAAGTTAATGAAAGAATTCAGAAAACAGTCTGTAGAGTTCTCGAAAAACTAACAACCTTTGAAGTTGTTTAAATTAAGCCTGTCGGAACCTCCTACAGGCTTTTTTAATACCTTGGAACGATTAGACCTATCTTATTCTCTTTATCCCACAGCCAAATTTTTTCATCAGAGAGTTTTGAACACTCTAAAAGGAGAGTTATAGAGAGACCTGACCCCTTTGTCTTATAATGAAACTTCGTTAGGATATGTACCCCTTCACTCTTTGGAAGTGCCTCCATTTCGATATTCATAAATTCATTCTGGTCGTCGGATTGGAGTCTAAACTGTTTTCTTTTTTTATTAAAAGATTTTTGGTGTAAATCTTCATCAAAGAGGAGGACAGCGGCATCGTTTCTATAATACCCCTCCTTCTCACTGGCTAAAAAGGCTCTCTTCTGTTCTGAGTCAATAACGATTTTTATCCTTTCACAAGAAGAGAGAGAGGCAAGGAGTATTAGAACAACCAAAAGTGCTGTCCAATAACCATATCTATATGTAATACTCCTCTTCATCTATTTACTTTTAACAGAGATTTTTTTATTTATTACTTCTACACTCTTATCATTTGTGTAAGTTATGAGACATTTTATTTCAGTTTTACCAGGAGTTGTCAGTGCTACCTTCCCCCCTGTTATGTTCTTATTATCCACCACCCACTCTATTAACTTCGCCTCTTCATTTAGATTAAATAGTTTCAACTCAATAATATCCCCTACAAAGTATTCGCTTTTTAGTCCGTAAATATATGGATATGGTGAGGAGAGGCCAATAGTTCTAAAATTCACTTGAAGGGTATCTCCATTAATCATTTCCCCTAAACTAAATACTTGACAAGTATAGTCCGTATTAGGTATGAGGGCCTCTAATTGATATTTTTGTCTTAATATTAAAACCTGATTATAGTCTTTAGGGTTATCGCTCTTTAAGCCCCACCTGAATCCCCATTTCGTATTGACATTAATGTCGCTCTCCCACGACAGGGAGGCTTCTGTCTGCAAGACAGTTATAGAGTGGGATAATATTTTGGCAACCCTTTCATTCTTATCCTCAGAGACATTAAAAGAGACATTATCACCTTGACGTACTATATTAGTAATCTTAAAACCTGTCCCCTTTCCTGACCAATCTATAAAGGGGGGATTAGTTTGGGTCGAAAATTCTGTAACCACCTTTGTCCCAGGGAAAAAAATATGAGGGATGGATGTTGATAAATGATAAGCCTCCACGAGATCAGCACACTGGTGTTTAGAGAAAGTATTTACAATATTATTTTTCCAACGAACGGATGCCCTCACAGCACCGGCGGGAAATTCAGATTTATCTATATGATAAACTAACATGCCGCCGCCACCGATGTAAAGATCCCACTCTTTCTGACTCCTGACCTCAAATAGGAAATACTCATTAGGGATAGAGGTGGGTACCTTATAAACTCTGCTCTCATGGTTAATGGGTGTTAATGTATGAACTTCATCTTGAGTAAAGCTTTCAATATTGGCTATTCCAAGAATCTCTCTATTTATCGCACTAAGATAGGGAGGGGTTCTGCCATTGTTATTAAAACAGCCGAAATCCATTAAATCGAGGGTTCCCCATAACCCCGCACTTAATCCATTCTGATCATAGTCCACATCGTACAAATCGACAAGACCTAACATATGACTAAACTCATGGCAGAAAGTCCCTATTCCTGCCGGAGTTTCTCCGGAGACTCCGTATAGTTCTGCTGCACACGAATAAGAATCAAGCCTTACTCCATCCAATGAAACGCTATAGGAGTCCACATTCCAAGAGTGGGGCCATATAGAGTTCTGTGCTCCACCTTCGGCCTCACTATATCCGGCATAATAGACAAATATATAATCGACCTTACCATCGTGGTTATTATCATACTCCGCAAAGTTCACAAAAGGATCTGCAAGCTTACAAGCATCTATTATTAACTCTCTCGGTCTTATATCTCTCCCTGTCAACTCATCATTTCCACCGTAATAATCGATGGTTTTAGGGAGGGTAACAACATCTGTTACCACAAATTCCATATTATATTTATCCTTATAGTTTGCTTTGAAGTAGTCGGCTACAGAGCCTGTAGCACCATAAGAAGAGTACCCTGGGAGATTAATCATCTCATCAAAATGCTGTTTAGGATTAGGGGTTTTAAAAGTAACATCTGAAAACTGGACAGGAATTACAAGAGCCTTTATGGGTATGGTGTTATCGCGAGGGAGCGCTACTCTGTTCTCTCTTCTTGCCTGCTCTCTTATCCTCTCAGAAACATCCACCGGAACACCACGTGCTCTGACTGATGTGCTTTTGGTCGAGGTACCACCACTTACCCTATTATCTGAAATGCGAAGTTTACCACTATTATAATCAGCATAATAGTAGAATCCATCACTCTTCTGCGCTATTATTGATCCATCTATGGTTGTTCTATAATTAAAGTACTCATCTCCTTTTATCATAATAGTAACAGAAGAGCCATCCGGCTGCATAACTTTTATTGGATATGGGTACCCTTTTATCGCAAATGCGGAAAAAAAAGGGGCTAAAAACAATATAAAAAAGGCTACTAAGCGCATTTTTTCTTATTTTTGTTTTAATAATTATCACGCAATTTAACAATAAAAGAGGTTCTTTCAAAATTGAATAAGAGAAAAATTCATATTATTTTAGTAACAATACTCCTTCTGCCACCCTATTTAGCTTTTGGTCAGACGGATATGACCACTTATATAAATGAGGGGGGAAAGCTCGATAAATGGCATCAGGTGATAGTTAAAGAATCAGGGGTAATAGGGGGTAAAGTCACTACCCTCCATAAATTAGATGAGAATGGGGTATGGTCCCTTCCAAACGTAACAGCAAATATCATAGGGGTCATTAAGACAAGTAATTCCGTATTTCCGGAGAAGAGGGGGGATGGATACTGCGCTCGTTTAGAAATCATACAAGAGACTGTCAAAGTTATGGGGATGTTAAACCTCTATGTGGTAGCTCAAGGGACACTTATTCTCGGTAGTGTCATAGAGCCTATCAGGGATACAAAATCTCCATATAGTAAACTTATTTCAGGAATACCCTATACAGAAAAACCTAAAGCCCTTCAACTGGACTATAAAGCAAAGGTCGGAAATAAAGTGGTGCGCGGCACAGGACTCTCTCCAAGAAGGGATTATGAAGAGATAGACTACTCTGACGTTTTAATACTGCTTCAATATAGGTGGGAAGAAGAAAACGGAGATGTCCACTCTCTTAGGGTAGGAACCGGATACAAGAGGATTACAGAGTCTTCTACCGAATGGAAAAATGGAGAGCAAGTGGAGATCCTTTATGGTGATATCACAGGGCATAATAATTACAAAGAATACATGGGAATGCGTAATGGAGAGATTGCTAATTATACTATGAATAGTTATGGAAAAATAGTCCCTATAAAAGAGGAGGGATGGGCAAAAGATGATGTGAGCCCAACTCATATTATAATTTGGATCTCAGCAAGTAGTGGAAAAGCATTTTACGGTGGAATAGGGAATACTCTTTGGGTTGACAATGTGAAACTTATTTTCTAACTATTTAATTATGAATTTTAGACGACTTGGTTTTATTTTCATCTCTCTACTTCTGATGTTTTTTCAAATTGGGAGTCTTGATGCCCAAAACAGATATGATGAAAAGTATCTTGCCTCAGTTGCTGATTCCGTTCTTAAATATATTGAGAGCCACCCAAGAACCTTCAAGCCAAAAGAAAATAGACTTAAAATTACACCTCTCTTAGGGATAACATATTCACCCGAAAGCAGTTTGGGTTTATATTCAGGTATTTTAGGAGCCTATAAAAACAGTATTCATAAGAGTGCAAAACCCTCCTATTTTACTCTTCGTACAGATTTTTCTATTAACAAATCATTCTCCGGAAATATTTCAGGAAAGCACTATTCAAGAAAAGACCGTTTTTGTACTGATTACTCACTCTCTTATTTTCACTATATCAGGAGATTCTGGGGGGTAGGTTATGAGAACAATATTAAAGATTCTAATCTCAGTAATTACATCCAAGACGGAGCTAGATTTCAGACATATTTTGTCTTCTTTATGACAGATTGGTTGAACTTTGCCCCCACTTTAGGTTTTAATTATAACTACTCTTCTAATTTTGCAAACGCCACACTTATAGATGGACACCCCTTAAAAACTAAAGCAGTTAAATTAGGATTTAGGACAGAATTTGACACCCGGCAGGAGAAAATTAACCCTGACAAGGGGATATACACCCTCCTTGAACAGACTCTCTTTTTATGGAAAGGGGAGCTCCCATATCACAGAACTACCATTATAGCTGATGCCTATTTCTCATTGTGGAGAGGAGGAGTCTTAGCTCTCGATCTATTTGGAGAGATAAATTACGGGAGAACACCCTGGACAGAGTTTTCCATGCTGGGAGGAGATAATAGGATGAGAGGGTATTACCTTGGAAGATTTCGAGATAAAAGCATGGTTTCTTTCCAGTTAGAGATTAGACAGCAAGTCTATAATAATCACAGCATGGTGGCATGGGGAGGTGTGGGAAACATTTTCCCCTCCTTTCAAAAGTTCAATATAAAACATACCCTACCCACTTACGGGGTAGGGTATCGTTATCGTTTCGAGAAAGAGCTTCTCAGATTAGATGTCGGCTTTGGGAAAGGGGGTCAATGGGGTATAACTGCCGGAGTAAACCACGCATTTTAACCCATTAAAGCTCGACTACTGTCGGTTTAATCATGTGTTTGGGGTCAAGAATCTTATCAAGCTGTGCTTTGGTAAGAATCTTCTTTTTTAGAATGATGTCATAAACACTCCCCCCTGTCTTCTGAGCCTCTTTAGCTACCTCAGTACATTTAGCATATCCGATATAGGGCTTTAAGGCAGTTACTATCCCGATACTATTCTGTACCAACTCTTTACATCTCTCTTTATTAGCAGTAATTCCATCAACACACTCCACACGAAGAGTATCGAAAACTCTACTTAACCACTGTGCCGACTCTACAAGAGATTCCACTAACACAGGTTCCATAACATTAAGCTCAAGCTGAGCAGCTTCAGAAGCCATTGTTATGGTAACATCATTCCCTATAACCTTAAAACAAACCTGGTTAACTACTTCCGGAATAACAGGATTAACTTTACCCGGCATAATAGATGAACCCGGCTGTTTAGGAGGAAGATTAATCTCTCCGAGACCTGTGCGAGGGCCGGAAGAGAGGAGCCTCAGGTCATTACATATCTTCGAAAGTCTAATGGCTGTCTGTTTAAGGGCAGATGAATAAACCACCATTGCAGAGGTATCATTAGTAGCCTCAACAAGATCTTTTGCAAGGGTAATATTCCACCCTGAAATCTCTTTTATATATTGAGTGCAAGCTTCAGCATATCCTGGTTCGGCTGTGATACCTGTTCCAATAGCTGTAGCCCCCATATTTATTTCAAGGAAACCTTTGGAAGCTTCATTTAATCTCTTTAACTCAGCTTTAAGAGCATTGGCATAAGCTCCAAAAGATTGTCCCAAAGTCATTGGAACTGCATCTTGAAGCTGTGTTCTACCCATTTTTATCACATTCCTAAACTCCCTCTTCTTCGCTTCAAATGATTTGATCAATTTTTCAAGATTTGCTTTAACATCCTGATGAATAATATAAAGTCCAATGTGCATAGCACTTGGGTAGGCATCATTGGTGGACTGAGCCATATTTACATGGTCATTAGGGTGACAAACTGAATAATCTCCACGCTCTTTACCCATTATCTCCAAAGCTCTATTAGCTATTACCTCGTTAGCATTCATATTAGCACTTGTTCCTGCCCCTCCTTGAATCATATCAATAGGGAAATGCTCAAGATGCTTCCCCTCCATTAATTCTTTACAAGCTGCTACAACTGCATCTTTAACCTCATCTGAAATAAGTCCGAGGGAATGGTTTGCCAAAATAGCCCCCATTTTAACTATCCCAAACCCTTTAATAAACTGAGGGTAATCAGAGAGATGATTGTTACTAATGTTAAAGTTTTCGACACATCTTAGTGTCTGGATGCCGAACAAAGCCTCATGAGGAACAGGTTTGTCTCCCAATAAGTCATGCTCCATTCGAGTCTTACCTGATGTTGAAAATTTGAACTGATACATAAATAATA
>CAZXOP010000010.1:25044-30971 GCA_964642235.1 uncultured Muribaculaceae bacterium | reverse complement strand
TAGCATTGGCAGCCAAGTAATCACATTTAAGATCTTTTTTAAGAGCATCATAAACCTTAGGTCCCTGCTCTATATCATGATTCCCAGGAATTGCAACATCAAATTCCATAAAGTTAAGTACTCTTGGAATAAAGTGTGGCTTGATAGTGGTATTGATATAGTTATAATAATAACAACAATCATCACCTTGAAAATCATCCCCCATATTGATAAGTAAAACATTGTCTTTACCAAATTGCTCTCTCTGTTTGGAAACATAATAAGAGACATTGGGCATTGAATATGGTTTATATTGATTCTCCACATAAGTGGTATCAAAGAAATTCCCATGTATGTCACCTAGGGACAAAATCTTTACTGTCTGTTCTCCACTTTTTGAGCAAGAACTAAAAAGCAAGAGAATAAGCAGAGTTACGAGTTGAGTTTTAATTAATTGGCGCATTTTATTAGGTTTATTTAGTATGGTCTATATTATGTCGGCATTTTATGTCCGCTATTAATTCTGTTAATAATAAGAGCTATGGCACCATCCCCGGTAACATTGCATGCAGTACCAAAAGAGTCCATAGCGATATAGAGTGCAATCATCATCCCTTGTAAATTAGAATCGAATCCCAATACGCTCTGTAATACTGCTAATGAGGCCATAATAGCTCCACCGGGTACTCCGGGGGCTGCTACCATCACTATACCGAGTAGCATTATAAATCCTGCATACAGATCTAAACCACATGGCATTCCCATCATCCATGAGATAGCAAGAGCACAAGCAACTATCTTTAGTGTGGAGCCGGAAAGATGTATTGTGGCACATAAAGGGATTACAAAGTCGGCAAGTTCAGGATCAACACCATTTTTCTTGGCTTGAGCTAATGTAACAGGAATAGTAGCTGCGGATGACTGAGTCCCGAGAGCAGTTACATAAGCCGGTAACATAGTAATCAGTGCTTTTATAGGATTCTTCCTCGAAATGGCACCGGCTATGGTAAATTGGATTAAAAGTACTGCTATATGAATAATGAAAATGAGAAGAATGACTTTAAAGAAGACCCCAAGAACAGATACAACACTCCCCTCGGCTCCTATTTTCAAGAAAATACCGAATATATAGAGAGGGAGGATAGGGATAATAGTCTTGGAAATAAGTAAAATAATCACTTCCCTAAACTCAGTTAACACATTCTTAAATGTCTCTCCTTTAACAGCTGATAACCCTAACCCTAAAACAAAAGCAAGTACCAACGCTGTCATCACATCCATTAAAGGAGGTATTGGAACTTCAAAATAAGATTTTAAGGAACTTGAAGAGAGAGAAGCTGCATCAACAAAACCTGCTGAAGGATCTAATATAAATGGATATACAGAGTAACAGGTGAAATAAAATAGGAATCCTGCAAAGAGAGTAGATGCATAAGCTATTAGTACGGTAATAAGAAGTAATTTACCGGCTCTTGTCCCTAATTCGGCAATTCCGGGGGCAACTAACCCTACTATTAAAAGTGGGATAATAAAACCTAAATAATTACTAAATAGAGAATTTATTGTGATAAAAATCCTAGTAAGCCATTCCGGGAAAAAGAGGGAAGATACTATTCCAAGAATAATAGCAATAAGGATTTTTAACAATAAAGGTAGCTTCTTTATTTTTATCATTGTATTTTAGGTTTTAGTACTATCTATTTATAAATACCGACCCCTTTCTCTCCTGAAGCTGTTTCCCAAGCTCTGAACATAAGTGCGGTATTAAATTCCATTGCAATATTTCCTTTCTTATCCAAACAAATCACCCCTCCACCGGAGCCTTCCATCTTATCTATCTTATTCCATATTACCTCTTTGGCAGCATCTTGAACAGTAGCTCCTTTATATTTCATAAGTGCAGAGATATCAAACCCCACCACTCTCCTTATCCAAAGTTCACCATGTCCGGTTCCTGAGACTGCAACAGATTCATTGTCTGCATAAGTTCCTGCGCCGATAACAGGGACATCCCCTACTCTACCCCATTTCTTTCCCCCCATCCCTCCGGTGGAAGTGGCAGCCGCCAAATTACCATTTTTATCAAGTGCCACACACCCTACAGTACCCATTGGATACCCTTGTTTTTTTTCTGCTTTTAATTTCTCTAACTTCTCTTTCTGGGCTTCGGTAGTAAAATAGGAGTTCTCAACTATTTCCAACCCCTGCTCTTTTGCAAAGAAAGAGGCACCTTCACCTATTAGAAAAACATGAGGAGAGTGTTCCATAACTGCACGGGCAGCTTTTATAGGGTTCTTTATATCCTTAACACCTGCTATTGCCCCTGCTTTAAGGTTAGAGCCATCCATTATAGCAGCATCAAGTTCATGGACATAGTCAGCAGTCATTACTGCACCCTTTCCTGCATTAAATAGAGGGCAATCCTCAAGGTAAACAACCACAGCCTGAACGGCATCAAGTGCTGTACCTCCATTCTTAAGGATATCAGTACCTGCTTGCAACGCTTCATTGAGGTGTTTTTGATAAAGTTCCTGTTTTTCTAAGGACATTGTATCGACTGACTGTTTTCCATCCTCTGCTCTCACCATTTTTCCTCCTGCTCCTCCATGAAGAACAATAGCCCATTCTTGTACATTTTGGTTAGTTCCGCAACCCGTAATGAGAAATAGTACGGGTAAAATAAAAATAATACTAAATCGTCTCATTTTCGATGAAAATTTAATCCTTTTGTCATGTCATTAGCAATTGCCTGCGAAGATAATAAAAAAAATATTATCTTTGATGTCAAATTAATGTAAAAAAATATGTACACTGATAAATTAGTCATCATTCCTACCTACAACGAGAAAGAAAACATCGAAAAAATGATTCGAAAAGTCCGTTCGTTGGATGGCGATTTTCATATACTTATTGTAGATGATGGCTCCCCTGACGGAACAGCCCAAATCGTAAAATCCCTTCAAAGAGAGTTCTATGACTCTCTATTCATTATAGAAAGGTCGGGCAAGCTTGGTCTTGGCACTGCCTATATTGCCGGCTTCAGATGGGCTTTAGATAGGAGTTACGACTATATCTTCGAAATGGATGCCGATTTCTCTCATAATCCTGATGATTTATTAAGGCTCTATCAAGAGTGTGTTGATGGAGCAGATGTAGCCATAGGTTCCCGATATTGTAGAGGGATAGCTGTTATGGACTGGCCCCTTAGCAGAGTACTCATGTCATACGGTGCCTCATATTATGTAAGGGGGGTCCTTGGAATGAGAATTTATGATACCACGGCAGGGTTTGTCTGTTATAAAAGAGAGGCTCTTCAGACCATAGATCTTAATAATATAAAGATGAAAGGGTACGGATTCCAGATAGAGATGAAATACAATGCCTATCGCCTAAAGTTCAAAATCTCCGAAGTTCCGATAGTTTTCACTGATAGGAAAGAGGGGACTTCTAAAATGAGTAGCTCTATTTTCGGTGAGGCGTTCTGGGGAGTAATAAAACTTAGAACTAAAAGGATTAAGCCTAACCCTTCAAAAGCATGATAACTCTTATTAAAAATGCAACAATAATTAACGAAGGGCTATCTTTTCAGGGTAGCCTTTTGATTAATGGAGAGAGGATTGAGACTCTCCTTTCCACTGATAAAGAGGATTATAACTCCCTATTGCTATCTCTTGAAAAAGTGGCTGATAAAGTTATAAACGCTGACGGAATGTTTTTAATTCCCGGAGTTATCGATGATCAGGTACATTTCAGGGAACCAGGTTCCGAGTATAAAGCGACCATTGAATCTGAATCTGCGGCAGCAGTATTAGGGGGTGTCACCTCTTTTATGGATATGCCAAACAATACCCCTCCCACCTGCACATTGGACCTCCTCGAGAAGAAATTTAATATTGCCTCACAGCACTCTTATGCAAACTACTCTTTCTATTTAGGGGCAAACAACAATAATCTCGAAGAGATTAAAATAGTGGATCCTCAGAGGGTTTGCGGAGTTAAGGTCTTTATGGGTTCCTCCACAGGCAATATGTTGGTTGATAGCGAGGAGGCACTTAGTGCAATTTTTCGTGAGGCCCCCTGCCTTGTGGCCACCCACTGCGAAGAGGAGGAGATTATCCGAAGGAACATTGCGGTAGCAAAAGAGAAATTTGCCTGCTCCGAAGGGGGTGAGATTCCCATTAAAGAGCATCCGGTGATTAGAAGCAGGGAGGCCTGTATAACCTCCTCTCGGAAGGCATTGGCACTTGCACAGGAGTTAGGAACCCGACTTCATATTCTCCACATAAGCACCTCCGAAGAGATTGAGATGCTTCGCAATAACACAAACCCGAAAATAACCGGAGAAGTTTGTGTCCACTACCTTGTTTTTAACGACTCCGATTATGAGGGACTCGGAACCAAAATCAAGTGCAACCCTGCCATTAAAGAGAAACATGATATGCTCTCCATTAGGGAAGGGGTTAGAGATGGGGTTATCGCAGCATTAGCCACAGACCATGCCCCCCACCTCCTCTCTGAAAAAGAGCAAGATTACCTTCACTCCCCTTCAGGTCTCCCATTGGTTCAACACTCACTTCAGATAATGCTTATGTTAGTAGAAGAGGGGGTTTTCAGCATCGAACAAGTCGTAAAAATGATGTGCCACTCCCCTGCCGACTGCTTCGGAGTCTCCGAAAGAGGGTATCTTAGAGAGGGGTATTTTGCAGATATTGTCCTTCTGAAAAAGGAGCAGCAGAGGGTTTCTAAAGAGAATATTGCATATAAATGCAGATGGTCCCCTTTTGAAGGGAGAACATTCCCTCACACCATACTCCATACTTTTGTTTCAGGCGTGGAGGTGGTGAACAATGGAAAACTGACCGGTGCCAAAGGGGGCAAACGGTTGTTTTTCGAATAGCTTGAAATATTTTTATATTTTTGCCCAAATTTTTTAACCATTGAAGACAAAACCGATTATTTTTATCTATATCTCCGTAGCAGTAATTCTATGGGGATTTTCGTTCATTTGGACCAATCAACTTATAGAGACTGGGGCCCCTATCTTTACTTTCATCTTCTTCAGGATGCTACTCGCAGGAGTTATTCTGCTCCTTATCTCCATAATTGGGAAAAAGCTCCAAAAAATGAGGAAGAAAGACTTCCTTCTCCTCGCAGTAATGGCGTTATTTGAGCCTTTTATCTATTTTATTGGTGAAACCTTCGGTCTTAAAGCCACAGGTTCACCCACATTATCTGCCCTTATAATAGCTACTATACCCCTCTTCACACTTGTGTCAGGACAGATTTTTTATAAAGAGAAAATTACATGGGTTAATATAATCGGGGTAATTGTTACGATTCCGGGGATTCTTTTAATGGTTTTAGATAAAGGGAAGTTTTCTGTCGAATATTGGTGGGGAATCGCCCTGCTCTTTCTTGCAGTATTTGGTGCGACAGGTTACACCACCATCGTTAAAAAGCTATCGGACAGATATAATAGCTACACCATTACCACATACATGTTTCTAATAGCTGCACTCTATTTTCTTCCACTATTTCTTGCTTTTAATGGGGATTTCAAAGCCTCGCAGTTCCTTACAAAGGAGATATTGAAACCTCTTATTGCTCTTGCTGCCCTCTGCTCTTCTCTTGCTTTCGTATTCTATATAAACTCAGTTAGAGAACTCGGAATAACTCGTGCAAGCATCTTCTCTGCCCTTATCCCTGCAGTATCGGCCATAATAGCCTATTTTATCGGAGCAGAGACATTCTCTGTTTCTCAGATATTAGGGATAGTAATTGTTATTCTAGGGGTAATAGTCACTCAGAAGAGATAGTCCTCTAATAAACCTTTGTACGAATCTTGTGTTGATTTACACCACCGAATATTCCTATACCATTCTGTACATTGGAGTGAATCTGCACCTTCTCGGAAAACATTGAGCCAAATCCAATAGTCGCTTTATACG
>CAZXOP010000010.1:0-25034 GCA_964642235.1 uncultured Muribaculaceae bacterium | reverse complement strand
ATATATTTATAGTAATCTTCAGATAGAGACTTTAATTCCACCTCAAAGAAAAATTGCTCATTAGCACGTCTCTCTCTCTTCTCAACCTCAATGATAAATTGGTGGCTTTTACCATTAATCAGTCCATCACTAAAAAAAGGGGTTAATTTGTCTGAACCGAGTAGGGAGTTAATGGCACTATTCTTAAAAATTATATCATCGGAGTAGAGACGTCTCTCCTCAATAATATAGAAATCCTCGTTGGTGGAGGGGTTAGTATAGATAACTATCCCTTTAACTTTTAGATAATAAAAATCTTTTATGGAACCATCATCGTGAATGGTCATATCTATAGCATAGAAATTCCTTATCTCATTATCCATTTTTTTTGCAATCTCCTTAATAGAGTTTACCACAAAATTTGCCTTTGAAGGGACTTTTGTAACAGCTTTTGCCTCTTTAAGCCCGGGGATATTAACCGTTACCTCTATCTCATCACCCGGCTTGGGTTGGTATGAAGCGGTGTACTGTCCCACTAACTCTTCATTTAGGTGTTTAAGTTCTAAGACTTGGGTCTTATTAACAGTGGCTTTTACTTTGGTATCTTTATGATAATAACCTGATTGGGGATCTTTATTGGAGAGGAAAAAAACCGACTTAGTAACCTGCACCATTAATGTAGTATCCGGATTTGCCAATGATGAAAAAACCACAAAAGGTTCTGTCTCTTTTTCATTAAATTCTATAACTTTCTCGCAAGAAGTAGTGAGAAAAAGAGAGATAATTAATAGAAGTAATATATTTAATCGTTTCATCACTATGAATTTTAAAATTGGTAGGTATAAGAGAAAGAGGGCAAAATAGGGAAGATAGATGCCTGTTTAAGGACTTTATATGTTACATTAGAGGCATCGGTTTTCTCGCTTTGAAAGACGATAAATGGGTTTTTATTATTATACACATTATAGACTGAAAGATTCCAGATGCTCTTCCCCTTTTTATGTTGTTTATAAAAATTCATCCCGATATCAAGACGATGATAATCCGGCATTCTATAATTATTTCTCCCATCTATATATTCCACAGGAGTAAATGTATAAAAAAAGTCAGCCACCCCATAGTGTATATAAGGGTGTTCGGGAAGTGGTGCATAATAAGTCTGTTTACCTAATGTACCACATGTACCTGTTCCGTAAACAAATGTGGCAGAGAGGTCAAATTTCTTACTAAATGCGTATGACCCGGTAATAGAGATATCATGTCTTCTGTCATATTTGGCATGAAATGGTTTCCCTTCATTTATAATATTACCCGGCCTATCAAACTGTCGCATAGCCTTTGACCAAGTATATGCCACCCACCCTGTAAGTTTACCTACTTTCTTCTGAGCAAGAAACTCCACTCCGTATGACCACCCTCGTCCCATATAGACCTTATCCTCCCATCCGGTGGTGGAGCCTAAGAAAGAGGCACCGTCACGATACTCAAGTACATTCTCCATTGTCTTATAGTACCCCTCCACAGAGAAATCAATTACATTCCATGAGTAGAAGAGACCTGCTGCCATCTGATGAGATTTCATGGGGGTTATCCTTGTGGTAACAGGAACCCAAAGGTCTGTTGGAAGTGAAAGACTACTATTGGAGAGAAGGTGCACATATTGGCTCATCATGGAATATGAGGCTTTAAATGAGAGATCTCTATTCATAATAAGTACTGCCGATAGACGCGGTTCTAAAGAGTTATAGACCTTCCCCTTTACAGCATACAAAGAGTACCTTAATCCACCGTTAATCTTTAGAAAATCAGCT
Source organism: uncultured Muribaculaceae bacterium (assembly GCA_964642235.1). Taxonomy (GTDB): domain Bacteria; phylum Bacteroidota; class Bacteroidia; order Bacteroidales; family UBA932; genus CAYSND01. Next base: position 23,244 of record CAZXOP010000010.1, on the reverse strand, counting down.
ACTTTGAAATTATCTTCTGCATAAAAAGCCATCTCGTTTGAGTAGATATTAGCATCTCCGAATGTGGTATCCGATTTGGATTTAATCGTTCCTAACTCTATATTGTACTTAAAAGCCGATATCCCGGGACGGAATGTATGATAGATATAATTTACTCCGAAACGAATCTCATTCCTATCATCAGGATTATACTCGAAATCTAAGTTCCCGGCAATATCATCTATTCCAGACCTATAAGAAACCCCCATCTCCATTTTGTTGACCATAGTAGTGGGAGGAGGTGGAGTTGACTGCTTGGTAGTCATCTCCATAAACATTTCTGTTGAGAGATTATGATTAAACCTGGTGAAACTCGTGGAGGCATTTAAGAAGAGACGGGGCGAAAAGGTATGATTCCACCTTAGGGCTGTAAGCAGATTCCCCCAATACCACTTCATATTGTTTTTATTTATGGTAGAGTGAGTACCAGACCCATAATTATCACTGAATGTCCTACTATCCTCCATCTTTATATTCATACCTAACACATCATCTCCCATATAATAACTAAGGTATATCTTATCATTATTTGAGAATTTATAAGTAACCTTAGCATTAAAATCATAAAAATGATACCCTCCGGTTATTCTATTCATATCCCCTTCTCTTTTGGAAATAATTGCCATAAGAGGACGTGTCAAAAGGTCTGAGTAAGTTCTTCTAAAAGAGAGGTTAAAGGTCATCTTCTCCTTAATAAGGGGGCCTTCAAAATTGATTTTAGAAGTTATGGCTCCAACTGTCACTGATCCGTGATAAGATTTGTCATTTCCATCATTCATTCTCACATCCACTATACTCGACAGTCTGCTCCCAAAACGGGCAGGAAAACTCCCCTTAAAAAGGGTTACATTTTTTATTGCATCCGTATTAAATACTGATAGGAAACCGAATAGGTGATTGACACTATATAGTGGGACTCCATCTAAAAGGAGTAGGTTCTCATCAGGTCCTCCCCCTCTTACATAAAGTCCTGTTCCCCCTTCTGAGCCTGACTGAACTCCGGGGAGGAGTTGCAAAGCTTTAATCAGATCGACCTCTCCAAACATAGCAGGAATCTTCTGAATCTGTTGTGCAGGAATCTCGATGGCACTCATCTGAGTCCCTCTAACCCCCATATTGGAGAGTTGAGATGCTGTTACGACAGCTTCTGAAAGGTATTCTGCCGATTCGTTAAATGCTAAATTGATAATGGTATCTTTGGTTAACTTAAACTTTATAACACTCTCATTATAGCCAATATAACTATAACCAAGTTTAACTTCACCGCGAGGAAGAGTAATGGTATAGTATCCATAATTATTTGAAACTGCCCCTTTGGCTGAGAGGGAATCATAAACGGCTGCACCTATTAAGGCCTCGCCTGATTTTTTTTCGGTCATGTAACCGCTGATAGTATATTTTTGCTGCCCATACACCACATAAGAGATGGTGATTAATAAGAGGCAGAGGAGATTTCTAATAACGAAGTAGCTTACTTTCATTCTCGGTTCGGTTTGATTTCTGAATTAAAAATGCAATAATGATTAAAATACTGCACCAAATATTATTTCACTAAGGATAAAGCTATCCTCATCCTTTTCATATCCACCTCAAGTACTTTAACCTGAACATGTTCCCTGATTTTAACCACATCAGAGGGGTTAGAGATATATTTATCGGAGAGTTGAGAGATATGTATTAGACCGTTTTGTTTAATTCCGATATCTACAAATGCACCAAAATTGGTAATATTTGTAATAATACCGGGGAGTATCATTCCGGTTTTAAGATCTTCTATGGTTCTGATATCATTAGAAAACTCTAATACCTTGATAGAGGCTCTCGGATCGCGTCCAGGCTTAGCCAACTCTTGCATTATATCGTTTAGAGTAGGGAGCCCCACCTCGCTTGTCACATACTTTTTAACATCGATGGCAGAGCGTTTAACAGGGTCCGAAATCAAATCACCGACTGTGATATTAAAATCGGAAGCCATCTTCTCCACTAACTGATAACGCTCGGGATGAACCGCAGAGTTATCGAGAGGGTTTTTAGCACCGGGAATACGGAGAAAGCCGGCACACTGCTCATAGACTTTATCCCCCAGCCTTTTTACTTTAAGAAGTTCCTGCCGTGAGGAGAATGCCCCTTTCTCTCCCCTATAATCTACTATATTCTGAGCCAGAGTAGGTCCTATACCAGAAACATATCTAAGGAGGTGTTTACTCGCAGTATTAAGATTTACCCCCACCGAGTTCACACAACTCTCCACCACGGTATCAAGATTGTTCTTCAGCAGAGTTTGATCCACATCATGCTGATATTGCCCCACCCCTATCGATTTAGGGTCTATTTTAACCAATTCAGCTAAAGGGTCCATTATCCTCCTCCCAATAGAGACTGCCCCACGTACCGTAACATCATAATCAGGAAACTCTTCACGAGCTATAGGTGAAGCAGAGTAGATAGAGGCTCCATCCTCACTTACGGAATAGACTCTGACCCCTTCAGGAAGGGCTATCTTTTTTATAAAATCATCTGTTTCACGCCCTGCCGTCCCATTTCCTATGGCAATTAGCTCTATCTTATAGACTTCCACCATGTTAGATATTTTCTTCATTGCCATAATCTTCTCATTCATAGGAGGATGAGGGTAAATGGTATCATTATGAAGTAGTGCCCCTTGAGCATCGAGACAGACCACCTTACACCCAGTCCTAAAACCTGGGTCTATCGCCAAAACTCTCTTTTGACCGAGGGGAGGTGCTAAAAGCAACTGCCTTAGATTCTCTCCGAAGAGATTAATAGACTCTATATCAGCCTTCTCCTTGGCATTGTTAATGGTCTCATTCTCTATAGAGGGGTGTAAAAGTCTTTTAAAAGAGTCCTCCACCGCATAATCTATCTGAAGAGCAACTGCTTCTGAAGGGGTTCTCTTTCCACGAATAGAATTTTCATAGATCCTATCTAAAACCTCATCGGCGTCAACATCCACTTTAACAGACAATACCCCTTCTGAAACCCCTCTCAGCATTGCTAAGACTCTATGAGATGCTGCCTTCGAAATATCCTCCTTAAAATCGAGGTAATTTTTATATTTCAATACCTCTTCGCTCTCCTCCTCCTTCCCCTTGGCAAGCTTAGAACAAATTTTCCCAAAACGGGAGTAGTATTTGCGAAGCTCCTGCCTGATTGGGAGCGACTCAGAGACCCATTCTGCAATAATATCCCTTGCTCCTGAAAGTGCATCCTCCACATTTTCCACCCCCTCGTTCAGGAACTTCTCTGCCTCCGTATCGGGGTTACTTATTTTACAACCAAATATTGCCTCTGCAAGGGGTTCAAGTCCCTTCTCCTTTGCCATAGAGGCCCTTGTTTTCCTTTTGGGACGATAAGGGAGATAGAGGTCTTCGACCTCTTGGGGATCCACAGAATTAACTATCTGCTCTTTAAGCTCTTCTGTTAACTTCCCTTGCTCTTCAATGGAGGACAATATCGAAATTTTCCTCTTTTCAAGTTCTTCGAACTTTTGGAAGTTATGTTTAATCTCCCCAACTTGGGACTCATCCAATCCTCCGGTTCTCTCCTTTCTGTAACGAGAGATAAAAGGGATGGTGGCCCCCTCTTCAAAAAGGGTAATACAATGTTCCACCTGCCAGTTGGCAACTGAAACTTTATTGGCAATATGGTCTATATATAACTTCTGCATAGTAATAATTATTCATGTGATACTTGTTGGAGCTGTTCTCGGTAAGCAGAAAAAATCTGCGATTTGGAGACAAAGCCTATATACTCCCCTCTTTCATTCAATACCGGGAGATTCCAAGCCGAAGATACTTCAAATTTTCTCATAACTGACTCCATCTTTTCATCTTCTATCACCACAGTAGGGGGATCCTTCATAAGGTTTTGAACAAAAGTAGTTTTATAAAGAGTCGTATCAAACATTATCTCTCTTATATCGTCAAGAATTATAAGCCCTTGAAGTTTTCTCTCTGAATCTATAACAGGGAAGATATTGCGATGAGACTTAGCCACTACTTTCACAAGATCACCGAGGGTACTCTCCTGCGACACCGGAATAAAATCCCTCTCTATTAAATCAGATGTCTTTAGTAGAGTAAGCACTGACCTATCACTGTCATGAGTTAGCAAGTCGCCACTTTTCGCTATTCGAATGGCATAAATCGAGTATCTCTCAAATATCCTTATAGTCGCAAAAGATAAAGCAGCCGTGATAATAAGAGGTACTAATAACCCATAACCTCCTGTAATCTCTGCGATTAAGAAGATAGCGGTCATAGGTGCATGCATTACCCCCGACATAAGACCTGCCATCCCCACAAGAACAAAATTAGCCTCAGGAAGGGTATGAAAACCGATAAGATTAATAACCCTCGCTATTAGGAATCCCGCTATTCCACCCACCACAAGCGTGGGACCAAATGTTCCACCGACACCCCCACCTGCATTGGTAAAAGACATAGCAAAGACTTTAAACAACATAACTGCTCCGAAAAATATAGGAACAAACCACTCTTTTCCTAAAAGTGAGCCGAAAATAGTATCTCCAACCCCTTTTAATGGTTGTGCAGTAAGGAGATTTCCGAGTCCTATATACCCCTCTCCATATAGTGGAGGGAAGATAAAAATCAGCACTCCAAGTGACAATGCACAGATCCACCACCTATTAAATGGATTTTTAATCTTTTTTATTCTATCCTCCAAAGCAATAGTGGTCCTGGTGAAATAGAGTGAAACCAAACCACAAAAAACACCAAGTACGATATAATAAGGAATATTTCTCAACTGAAACTGGTCTATCGAACTTGCAAAGGCCACATCAGGTCCAAGAAAAAGGTATGATACTGTAGTAGCAGTTACTGTAGAGACTAGAAGAGGGAGAACAGAAGTCATTGAGATATTAAAGAGCAGTATCTCCAGAGTGAAAAGGATTCCTGCCATAGGTGCTTTAAAAATCCCTGCCACTGCCCCTGCTGCACCACACCCAAGGAGAATAGTTATCTGTTTATAGGAGAGCCCCAAGGAGCGACCTACATTTGATCCTATTGCTGCTCCCGTATAGACAATAGGAGCCTCTGCCCCCACAGAACCACCAAAACCTATTGTCAATGCAGAGGTAAGGAGAGAACTCCAAGTATTGTGTTTTTTTATATTGGAATTGTTTTTAGAGATGGCAAGCAGGACTTTAGTCACTCCATGCCCGATATCATCTTTTACAATATACTTTACAATTAATAAAGAGAGGAGCATACCTACTCCGGGGAGTAATAGTAGCAAAAAGTTATCGTTTGGGGAGTTAAACCACCCTGTGAGGGTGTGACCTATGAGACGAATAAGCTGTTTTAAGATAACCGCAGCCGCCCCACTTCCAAGACCGACGATAAAAGCGAGAAAGAGGAGTAATTGGGATTCCGGCATTCTCTTTAAAATAGTAAATACCTTCCCTAATAATCCCCTAAAAGAAATATGGTTAATTTTAGTCAAAAATACCTACTCGTCCTCAGGCTCCTCTTCTGAAGAGAATGCTCCATCAGAATCGTCATCAGGGAAGACATCATCCCCATCCACATCCCCGCCTTGAGAGGAATCATCACTGAAAAGCCCCTTTTCCACATCCTCATAATCATCTATCTTCACAGTAATTTTTACTAAGTAAATGGCATCAGGAATCTCAACGGAAACAGCATAAAAGAAAGAACCGTCAGGTTTTTCTACCTTAAAAATATCCCCCATATAATCGGCATAGCCTCTTGGGTATTTCTCTTTGAAAGCTGCTGCTAGTTCAGGGAACATGTTAATATAACTTATAACTGCTCTCTTTTTAGGAGTTGAAGAAGATTTTTTATCAGTTGTGCTACTCATATTATATCTCAATAATGCATTTTTCGATGCAATTATAGTGCTTTTTTCGTATAGACAAAAAAAAATTACAAATAATTTATCATTTACTCTTTTTTACCTCTGAAGAATAGAGATTTTTGCCTCTTTTTTTCATCCTGATTCCTCTCAACGAAAATAGGATGAAGAGTTTTTATATCGAGGCCTGAATAATACATAACAGATGAAGCAGTCATAGGTGTTGGTGTAAAATCTTGGACTTGATCCATCCATAACCCTCTTAGAGAGGCGTTTTTAGAGAGTCTCTCCATATCATTGAGTCTGCATCCGGGATGACTTGATATAAAATAAGGAACTAATGATATATTTTTTTCTTCTCGTCTTATTATTTTCTCGAACTCCCCTCTGAGAATGGAAAATAACCGGAAATCAGGTTTAGACATCATTTTTAAAACAGCTGTCTCTGTATGTTCAGGTGCTACTTTAAGCCTCCCTGATGTATGATTAATGATAAGCTCCTTAAAATATGGATAGGATGAGTCATCTAAATACCCCTCATCTCCTATAAAAAGGTCATATCTGATACCACTCCCGATAAAACTCTTTTTTATCCCTTTAGTCTGATCTATCTTCTTATATAACTCGAGTAATCTCTTATGAGAATAGTCTAAGTTTTTACATATCGAGGGGTAGAGACACGATTTACGACTACAAACGGCACACAACTCACGCCTCTTCCCCCCCATTCCATACATATTTGCAGTGGGGGCACCTACATCTGAAATATTCCCCTTAAAATCAGGTAAATTCGGAAGTTCTGCGACCTCTTTTAGGATAGACTCCTCACTTCTGCTCTGAATAAACTTCCCCTGATGAGCAGCAATAGTACAGAAACTGCACCCTCCGAAACACCCTCTGTGGATCGTAATAGAGTCCTTTATCATATCATAAGCAGGGATTCTTTTCCCTTTATAGCGGGGATGCGGAAGTTTTGTAAAAGGGAGGTTATAATATGAGTCCATCTCCTCTGTGGTAGCGGGAGGAAAAGGGGGATTTATAACAATATACTTTTCACCATAAGGCTCAATTAAGATCTTAGCTTCTAATTTATTGGCTTCAAGTTCTATAGCATTGAAGTTCTTAACGAATGCCATCTTGTTTTTCTGACACTCCTCGAAGGAGTGAAGCATTATCACTGACTCTAACTGCCCGACCTTCTCCTTAGAGGCAATATACCCGATTTGTGGAAGATTTGAAAGATCTTTCCCCTTTTTAACCCCCTCTGCCAGAGCTATTATCGGCTTCTCCCCCATTCCATAAATGAGATAGTCGCACCCCGAGTCTATAAGTATAGAGGGGAGGAGTCTCTCCTGCCAATAGTCATAATGTGTGAGACGCCTGAGTGAACTCTCAATACCACCCGCCACGACAGGGGTATCAGGATATAGTTTTTTAAGAATATTAGAGTAAACTTTTACGGCATAATCAGGGCGAAAAGAGGCTTTCCCTTCAGGGGAATAAGCATCGTCACTCCGAAGTCTTTTATTGGCTGTATAGTGATTTACCATAGAGTCCATTGCACCTGAGGTGACACCGAAGAAGAGTCGGGGTCGTCCAAGCTTTTTAAAATCCCTTAAATCATCTCTCCAGTTAGGTTGTGGTACGACTGCCACACGATAACCCTCCCTTTCAAGGACTCTTGCTATGACCGCAGTACCGGAAGAGGGGTGATCAAAATAGGCATCTCCGCTAAATAATATAACATCAAGGTAATCCCATCCTAATGCTTCAACCTCTTTTTTAGAAGTTGGAATAAACTCATTATTAGATGTTTTACCCATCTTGTTACATCCTTTCAGGGAGTGTAATCCCAAGAATAGACATAGCTTTAGAGAGAACAGAGGCTATATTTTCTATAAGAAGAAGCCTTCCTCCCCTTATAGATGCATCCTCCTCCTTAAGAATAGTTACTTCGTGATAATATTGGTTAAACTCTTTAGCAAGTTCATATGCATAATTAGCTATTACAGCCGGGGAGTGTGCCTCTGCCCCTTCGCGAATCCTGACAGGATAGGTATTCAGAAGTTTAATTAGCTCTATCTCTTTTTCATTAACTCCCTCTGATGGAAATACCCCCTTCGGATACCCTGATTCGCCCCCCTTTCTTAGAATAGATTTAATCCTTGCGTGTGTATATTGAATAAATGGACCTGTATTCCCATTAAAATCTATTGACTCCTTAGGATCGAAGAGCATAGTCTTCTTAGGATCGACTTTAATCATAAAGTATTTTAGAGCACCAAGTCCGAGCATGTTAAAGAGGGCATCTTGCTCCTCTGTGGTCATATTTTCAAGTTTGCCAAGTTCCATTGAGGTCTCCTTAGCAGTATTATACATTTTTTCGATTAAATCGTCAGCATCCACCACAGTCCCTTCACGTGACTTCATCTTCCCTTCCGGTAACTCGACCATACCGTAAGAGAGGTGATATATCCTATCATACCACTCGAAACCGAGTTTTTTTAGAATAAGTTTAAGAACTTGGAAATGATAATTCTGCTCATTCCCCACGACATAGATATGCTCATTCAAATCATATTCTGAAAACCTCTGGTGGGCTGTCCCCAAATCCTGTGTCATATAGACAGAGGTGCCATCACCTCGAAGAAGAAGTTTTCTATCTAAACCTTCAGAGGTAAGATCACACCATACAGAACCATCCTCCTCCCTCTCAAATATACCCTTTTTAAGCCCCTCCTCCACCAACTGTTTTCCAAGGAGATAGGTTTGAGATTCATAGTAGGTCTTGTCAAAAGAGATACCTAAATTTTTATAAGTAATATCGAACCCATCATATACCCACCCGTTCATCTTTTTCCAGAGTTCGATTACCTCTTTATCTCCCTGCTCCCATTTTAGAAGCATCTCCTGAGCCTCTTTCATTATAGGCGCAGACTTTTCAGCCTCCTCTTTAGTCACCCCCGAAGCTATAAGAGTCTCCACCTCATTGCGAAGCATATTGTTAAAAATAACATAATACTCCCCTACCAGATGATCCCCCTTTTTACCTGAAGAGGCGGGGGTATCCCCTTTGCCTACCTTAAGCCAGGCAAGCATCGACTTACAGATATGAATACCGCGGTCATTTACTAAATTTACCTTTAGAACCCTATACCCATACTCTTCAAGTAGCCTGGAGACAGACCATCCGAGTAGATTGTTACGAATATGTCCTAAATGGAGAGGTTTATTGGTATTTGGTGATGAGTACTCCACCATAACTGTCTTACCATTTGAAGGGTGTCGCCCAAACTCGGCAGTAGAAGAGATCTCTGTAAAAAGAGTATTCCAAAACTCTTTAGTAAACTTTATATTCAAAAACCCTTTCACCACATTATACTTCTCTATTTCAGAATTATGCTCTAAAAGATAAGCACCTAACTCCTCAGCAGTTGCTTCAGGAGATTTTCTTGAAAGTTTAAGGAATGGAAAAACCACAGCAGTTACATCCCCCTCAAACTCTTTACGAGTGGTCTGAATCTGTATTTGGACAGAGTCATCTGAGAGATTATAAATGGCCTTAAGAGCCTCTTTAACTTTTTCCGTAATAAAAACTTCAGGATTCATCTTTTATTCTATTTTTCTATTTTCTATATAAACCTCACTAATCTACAAAAGTACACATTTTTTCAGAACTTATATTTCACTTACAAAGTATTATTATAATACACCTATGGAACATATCCCTATTGCATAAAGCCCAAGTACACCCAATAAGCAAAAATTTAAAATTTTAGCTATTTTATAAATTCATAAAAAAAACACATCTCCTTTTAAGGAAACTGCTTTCATAAATGTGATTTATGTAATTTTATATCTCAACACTAAAACACGAATATAATGGAAATAATACAAAACATCCAAAGTATGATATATGAGGTACGCGGTAGTCGCATTATGCTTGATAGCGACCTGGCGGAATTATATCAAGTAACAACAGGGAATCTAAATAAAGCCGTTAAAAGAAATATAGAGAGATTTCCTGAAAGATTTATGTTTCAGCTTACTAATGAAGAATTCTTGATATTCCAAAATGGAAGACCAAGTTGGGGCGGTTCTCGTCATCTTCCGTACGCTTTCACTGAACAGGGAGTCTCTATGTTAGCAGCTATATTAAGGAGTAAAATAGCTATTCAAGTAAGTATTAATATAATGGATGCTTTCGTACAGATGCGCCAATATATTAATTCTACCTCTTTAGTCTCAGTAGAACTTTCTGAGTTACGTGCTAAAATAAAACTTTTAGAGAGTAATTATGACACTAATTTAGAAGCAATTAATGATCTCTCGGAAGATTTTAGGAAAGAGATAGATAATATTTACATCGCAATAGCTGAGTTATCCATCAAACTACCAACTATCACAAAAAGAGAACAAATAGGATATAAAATACCTACAGGCGATTAAAATTTATTTAAACTGGCTTGAACAGTAATCTACCCCCAACTTAATGTTTTGCGAAAAATTTCTTCATCTCCCGTTTTACATGTGGGGAGAGGATAAAGAGTGTTATCATGGTAGGGAATGCCATAAGGGCATAAGCAAGGTCGATGACTCCCACCACTGTTCTTAATGGAATCATAGCAGCCACTATAAGCATTGCAAGGAAGAAGTAGTTATAGTATTTGGCATATTTGGAGCCAAAAAGATAACTTGTACATTTCTGCCCGTAATACGAATAAGAGAACATCGTGGAGAAAGCAAAAATTATTGCCATAAGGAGAAGTAGGTATTTCCCGACACCCGGTATCGAGGCATCAAAGGCATTAATAGCCACTCTTAAACCCTCTGCCGACCCCATTCCTCCCCCCATAGGGATTAAATCTTTCTGAATTAATATGGCTATTGCAGTAAGAGTGCAGACAAGTCCGGAATCTATAGAGGGACCTATCATAGCCACCAAACCCTCTCTGACAGGCTCGGAGTTTTTAGATGCTCCATGCATCATAGAAGCGGTACCTACCCCTGCCTCATTTACCAAAGCCGCCCTCCTAACCCCCACAAGTGCCACGGTCAGAAGTCCTGCTATACCTCCTCCAACTCCTGCCCTAACTGTAAAAGCCTCCCTGAATATAGAGGCAAAAACCTCCGGAACTGCACTAAGATGGGTAACTATTATATAGAGTACCAATAAAAAATAGAGTCCTACCATGGCAGGAACTATCTTCGTGGAGACTTTCGAAATTCTTTGGATTCCTCCAAGTATTACCACAGAGACAATAATACAAATGACCACCCCTATAATAAACCTCAGCATCAATGTATTCTCTTCCGGGGCTACAAATACTGTTGTAAGTGCCTCAGTTAGTTGATTGGACTGCATTAAGCAGAGGGTCCCTATAAGACCGAATATGGAGAAGAAGAGAGCCATTGGTTTCCATTTTGGACCAAGACCGGTGGTTATCATATACATTGGTCCCCCTTGTACCTCCCCTTTATCATCTTTCCCTTTAAACATAACCGCAAGCGTTCCTTCAAAAAACTTTGTAGCCATTCCTACCACCGCACTAACCCACATCCAGAAGATAGCTCCCGGTCCCCCAATGGAGAGAGCTATTGCCACCCCTGCGATATTCCCCATTCCCACTGTGGCAGCTATTGCACTTGAAAGGGCTTCAAAAGAACTTATCTGCCCTGCTGCCCCCTCTTCCTTCACCCGAAGAGCTTTTATTGCCCTTCCGTAATATCTTAAAGGTACGAAGCGGGAATAGATAAGGAAGAAGAGTCCACCCCCTACAAGTAGAATAAAAAGAGGATAACCGCAGACAAAATCACTTACTGCGGTTATCCCATTACTTATTGCTTGCCAAAATGGAGCCACTACTCAAGTCCTCTGTTTTTGAGTAACGGAGCTATTTCGGGTTTTCTTCCCCTGAAATTAAGATAGAGTTCCATATTATCTTTCTCTCCACCCCTTGAAAGGATTTCATGTCTGAATTTATATGCGACATCTTGATTAAAAATATCTCCTGTCTCAACGAATGCCTGATAAGCATCGCAGTCAAGAACTTCTGCCCAGATATAGCTGTAATATCCTGCAGTATAACCACCACCCATAGTATGACTAAAGTAAGTAGATCTGTAACGAGGAGGAATCTGGTTTATAAGTCCTCTGTCAGAGAGTACTTTAGCTTCGAAAGCTAATACATCCAAGTCAGCAGGGATGGTTGAGAGCACATGATAATCCATATCGAGGTATGATGCAGCAAGATACTCTACTGTGGCGAATCCCTGTCCGTATTTACCTGATTTATCCAGTTTATCCACAAGTTCAGCAGGGATAACTTCACCGGTCTCATAATGTTTAGCATAAACATTTAATACTTCTGGCTCAAATGCCCAATGCTCCATAATTTGTGAGGGGAGCTCTACGAAATCTCTCTTAACATTTGAGATACCGTAGTATTTAACATCCTGGAATAGTCCGTGAAGTGCATGTCCGAACTCATGGAAGAAGGTATTTACTTCATCTGAACTAAGAAGAGCGGGTTTGTCCCCAACAGGTCTTGTAAAGTTACCAACGATGGTTACAAGTGGAGCTATACGCTTCCCGTTTTTATAGCCTTGTTCACGATAGCTACTACACCAAGCACCACCACTCTTTTCACCCGGACGGGCAAACATATCCATAAAGAGGAGTCCGATATGGGTACCATCAGCCTCTTTACACTCAAAAGCAATAGCCTCTGGGTGTGGAAGTGGAACATTATTTATCTGAGTGAAAGTAATACCATATAGCTTATTTGCTACATAGAAAATTCCATCTCTAACATTTTCAATCTTGAAATAAGGTCTTAACTGATCTTCGCTAATCTGGAATTTATCGCTTAAAGCTTTTTCGAAATAGTATCTCCAGTCGGATGCTTCAAGAGTCTTTTTATTCCCCTCTTTCTTAGCTATCTCACTCATATCTTTTAATTCATTCTTTGCTGAATTAAGCGCAGGGGTCCAAAGTTGATCTAAAAGTTCATATACAGCCTGTGGAGTTCCTGCCATCCTATCTTCTAATACATAGTCAGCAAAAGTAGTATATCCTAAAAGGTTTGCTTTCTGAAGACGGCAAGAGACAAGCTCTTTTATTATCTCTTTATTATCTTCACTATTATTGTTATTACAGCGATTAAGATACCCTTTCAGCATCTTGTCTCGTAAAGTTGCATTTGAACTAAACTGAAGGAAAGGGATAATACTTGGGTTATCAAGTCCAAAGATCCATTTTCCCTCCATCCCTTTTGCAGCAGCTCTTGAGGCTGCTTCAGAGATCTGTGACTCTCCAAGACCGGCAAGGTCTTTCTCGTTATCTATCACCAGCGTAAAGGCAGCGGTCTCTTTAACTAAGTTCTGACCAAAACGGAGTTGAAGGTCAGCAATCTTAGTATTTAAAGCTTTAAGCTCCTCTTTTTTATCACTTGGAAGATTTGCACCTGAACGTTCAAAGTCCTTATAAATCTCCTCTACAAGTCTCACTTGATCTTCATCAAGTCCTGAGTCATTTCTCTTCTCATAGACAGCTTTTACTCTTGCAAAAAGTCCCTCATTGAGGTTAATCTCATTGAAGTGTTTGCTTCTAAGGGGTGAGAGTTCACGAGCAATACCCATGATCTCATCATTAGTTTTAACTCCCGCATTAGAGCCAAAAACGATCCCGACTTTAGTCAAAAGCTCACCGGAGTTATCAAAAGCGAGAATAGTATTTTTAAAATTAGGGGTTGCCTTATTATTGACAATTTTATCAATTTCGGCGTTATGCTGTGCCATTGCCTCAATAAAGGCAGGCATATAATGCTCTGGGAGCACTTGTTCAAACGGAGGGACTCCGAAAGGGGTTTTCCACTTCATTAGAAGGGGATTTGTCTCTTGTTTACAGTTTGATAATGTAATCATAAGTCCTGCAAGGATTACAGAAAATAATAATTTTTTCATAAATATTATGTTATAGAAGTGAATTTTAGCCCAAGTAGCTCTTTAGAAGCTTGCTTCTGTTACTATGCCTTAATCTTCGGATAGCTTTCTCTTTAATCTGGCGTACTCTTTCACGGGTAAGACCGAACTTCTCCCCAATCTCTTCAAGCGTCATTTCAGGGGTGCCAATACCGAAGAAATCCTTAATAATATCTCTCTCCCTCTCGGTAAGTGTTGATAAAGCTCTCTCAATCTCTTTATTTAGAGATTCATTTACAAGCCCTCTATCGGCATTTGGAGAGTCGGTATTAGGGAGAACATCGAGAAGACTATTATCCTCTCCATCCACAAATGGGGCATCCACAGAGACATGGCGACCTGACACTCTAAGAGTATCTGCTATCTTGTCTCGTGGGATATCCAATATCTCGGAAAGTTCATCAGGTGAGGGCATTCTCTCATTTTCTTGCTCGAATTTGGAAAGTGCCTTATTGATTTTATTTAATGAACCTACCTGATTCAGAGGGAGTCTGACAATTCTCGACTGTTCTGCAAGTGCCTGTAGGATGGATTGTCTAATCCACCATACAGCATAAGAGATAAACTTAAAACCTCTTGTCTCATCGAATTTCTCAGCAGCCTTAATAAGACCAAGGTTCTCTTCATTTATTAAGTCAGGAAGAGATAGCCCTTGATTTTGATACTGTTTTGCAACAGAAACCACGAAACGCAGATTAGCTCGAGTAAGTTTTTCGAGAGCCTCCTGGTCCCCTTTTCTAATTCTCTGTGCTAATTCTACCTCATCTTCGACTGTTATAAGTTCCTCTCTACCAATTTCTTGCAAATACTTATCGAGAGATGCACTCTCCCTATTGGTGATTGATTTAGTTATCTTTAGCTGTCTCATATAATTGAATTGGATGCAAATATAGCATTTTAATTATAAAAAACAGATATTTTTTATAAACCAATACCATAATAAAAGAGAGATCCGTCAGGATAAACCCCTTCAATTAAGACTGAGCGCCTCGATTTTTTTATAATAGCTGCCACATCGGCAGGTGTTGAAACTATATTATTATTTACAAAAGTTATTATAAAACCCTGTTTTATACCGGCATCACGCATTTTCCCTTTCTCTATCTTAGCTACCTGCACTCCTCCTTTTATATCGAGAGAAGAGAGAACTTCCTTAGGGGCTGGAACAAGCTCTGCACCGAATAAGTTAATCTTATCCTGCATATTATAAGCGTTCAGATCCTGTGTCTCTTTTCCCATAAGAGTAGCGGTCATCTCTACCTCATTGGTCCCCCTGAGAACAGTGATTTTCACCTTATCTCCGGGTCTGAAACTATTGATTTTTTCCTGAACGACTGCAGGTGTTTTAACTCTGTCAGAATTAATTTTAACCAATACATCCCCTTTTCTAATCCCTGCTTTATCTGCTGCTCCCCCTTTTACCACTTCAGCTATATATGCCCCTTCAAGTGTGCTGATGTTATTCTCCTTAGCAAAGGAGTCTGAAATACCCTGCATTGATACCCCTAAAAGAGCTCTCTGAACAGTACCGAAGTCAATTAAATCATCTGTAATTTTCTTCATAATATTCACAGGAACTGCAAATGAGTACCCTGCATAAGAGCCTGTATTGGAGATAATGGAAGTATTAATACCCACAAGCTCCCCTTTGGTGTTTACCAATGCTCCACCACTATTTCCAGGGTTAACTGCTGCATCTGTCTGAATGAATGATTCTACCTTATATTCACCATCATTAGAAGGGATAGAGCGCCCTTTTGCACTAACTATACCTGCAGTAATAGTCGAAGTAAGACCATAAGGGCTCCCTATTGCAAGCACCCACTCCCCTAACCTCAAAGCATCCGAATCCCCTATTGGAATAGTAGGGAGATTCTCTGCATCTATCTTTAGAAGTGCAATATCCGTTGCAGGGTCCGCTCCTATAATATTTGCTTTGAAAGTTTTGTTGTTATCCATCATAACTTCAATATCTGTAGCACCTGCAACAACATGGTTATTGGTAGCAATATACCCGTTAGGAGTAATTATTACTCCCGAACCGCTCCCCATTTGTTCACGGGGCTGCGACTGCCCGCCGTAGCCGAAAAAATAATCGAGTATAGATGGAGGTATCATTTTCCCTTCACTTCTTTTAACCACTTTGACAAAAACGACAGCCTGAACTGACTTTTCGGCAGCATAAGTAAAATCAGGAAACTCTCCGGAGAAAGAGACATTACTTACTTTATTTGGAGAATCTGAGTAAACAAATGTAGATTTATTACCCTTTTGATTAGACTTTACGACTATATAGGAGGTTAATCCACCTACAAGTGCTGCTAATACAATAATTAAAATATTCCTTTTCATTTCACTTTAAAGTTTAATTTCTTAGATGAAAACTCAAATTATATGCCAAATAATTATTATATTTGTGGTCTAATATTTAGAATATATGAAATTTACAGTATCAAGCTCAGAGCTTTTGCACGGATTACTTTCAGTTTCGAGAGTTATATCCACGAAAAACACATTACCTATCCTTGATAACTTTCTGTTTGTGTTGAAAGACAATTGTCTTGAAGTAACTGCTTCAGATTTAGAAATGACCATTAGAACAAACATTAATATCGAGGATGTAAATGAGGAGGGGGAGATTGCGGTACCTGCAAAGCTCCTGACAGATTCCTTAAAAGAGTTTCCTGATCTTCCATTGACATTTGAGTCTAACATAAGGGAGAATGTGCTAGAAATTACTTGGTTAAGCGGAGCTTCCAAAATTCCTTTTTTCGATGCAGATGAGTACCCTGTTACCCCAAGTATGGCAGATGATTCCACAAGCATTAACATGCCTGCAAACGTCTTGTTATCAGGAATAAACAATACATTTTATGCCACGGCAGATGAAGAGTTACGTCCCGTTATGAACGGTATCTTCTTCGATATTAAACCTGAATCAGCTACTTTAGTGGCATCTGATTCTCATAAACTTGTATGTTATAGTCGAAATGACATTAAGTCAGATAGTGCATCATCTTTTATACTACCTAAAAAACCGGCTTCGATTCTAAGGTCCCTCCTTTCAAAAGTGGACGATGCTGTTACCATTAGCTTCAATCAAAAAAACGTATGCTTCGAATTTGAAGGGAGTTTCTTGATTTGTCGTCTTGTGGAGGGGAATTACCCTGCATATAGATCAGTTATCCCTAAAAACAACCCTAACAAACTGGTTATAAACAGAGTAGAGCTATTAAATGCTGTTAGAAGAGTAGCAGTCTGTTCTAATCAAGCTACGGCTCATGTAAAACTCTCACTCTCATATAATAAGCTTGTAATTTCAGCACAGGATTTAAGTTTTTCCATCTCGGCACATGAGACATTGACATGTCAGTATGAAGGTGATAATATGGAGATAGGCTTTAAATCCACTTTCCTTGCGGAAATACTAAGTAATCTTACTTATGAAGAGGTACGCTTAGAGTTGGCAGATCCATTTAGAGCAGGACTTATACTTTCAGCGGGTGAGACCGACCCTGAGGAGGATATCTGTTCACTTCTAATGCCTATCCGTATCCCTATGTAATATTCTTAATATGGAATTAAATCTTAAAAACCCCCTACTCTTTTTTGATATAGAGAGTACAGGGCTTAATGTTGCTACAGATAGAATCGTAGAACTCTGCGCTGTAAAGGTGATGCCAAATGGTGATACCGAGACTAAAACTCGCAGACTTAATCCCACTATTCCTATCTCTCCTGAGGCTATGGCTATTCATGGGATATCAGATGATGATGTAAAAGACTGCCCCACATTTGCACAGGTCGCCAAATCTCTTGCCCAATGGATGGCAGGGTGTGATTTCGCCGGGTATAACTCTATCAAATTCGATGTCCCCATGCTTGCAGAAGAGTTTCTTAGGGCAGGGGTAGAGTTCGATTTCAGAAAGAGGAAGCTGATAGATGTACAGAACATCTTTCATAAAATGGAGCAACGAACTTTAAGTGCTGCATATAAGTTTTATTGTCATAAAGAGTTAGAAAATGCCCACTCTGCCGAAGCCGACACTTTGGCTACTTACGAGATTTTAAAGGCACAGCTCGACAGATATCCTGAGCTTGAAAACAATATGGAATTTCTTGCTGAGTTCTCATCTAAGTCTAAACTACTTGACTATGCAGGGAGGATAATTCTAAATGATAAAGATGTTCCCGTCTTTAATTTCGGAAAACATAAAGGAGTGCCTGTAACTGATGTACTTACCAGAGAACCAAGTTATTACTCTTGGATAATGAATGGCGATTTTACACTCGACACTAAGAAAGTTCTGACTGAAATAAAACTCTCTATGAGATGAATATAATAGTCGCTCCCTATAAAGAGGATTTTTTCAAGATACGCCCCGACTCCTCTCTTATCAGGGCTATAAGTGATTATTTTACACCTAAATATGTTGACTCCATCTCTATTGTACCTACCCTTTGTTTAAAGACAAATCGTCCTGCTAAAGCCTTGGCTCCGAGATTTGTAGGTAGGTATCTAGATTATTATGCCTTCGGCCTTTTTTTAAACCCAAAACTCTCTCCCTCAATAGGTAATAATAGGGAGTTTATCGCCAACTCACTCGATTTTACCTCTATAGTTCCGAAGGAGATGATCCGACTCGAACCGGAGTTTAATATTGAGGGGAATGTCTCACTTAAAATTAATGATGAGATAATCTTTAGAGAGTTAAATATCCCATCAAAAGAGTCAGTTTACGAAAAAATCTCCTCTATCTCCAACTATTGTTCTTTGAGAATAGGGGATTTCATTGCATTCGAACTCCTTCCGGAGATAAGTGTGAAGCCCGGAGATTTAATTTCAATGAGGAGAGGTGATGAGAATATTATTGAGCTTCTTCTAAGGTAGCCTTTATATTTTTTATTCTCTCTGCTGCAGAATTTGCAGCCAAATTTGCTGTGGAAAAAGCTATCTGCAGGTTATAACCCCCTGTATCCCCATCAAGATCCATCACTTCTCCGGCAAAGTAAAGTCCCGGTATAAGTTTGGACTCCATTGTCTTTCTTGAAATATCTTTAAGTGATACCCCCCCTGCTGTGACAACAGCCCTTTCATACCCCACATACCCTCTTATCTTAAAACGCCATTCTTTAAGTTTTGTGGGGAGATTATTAATGGTAAGACCGGTAACTCCATCTATAAATGGGTCGATTATCTGCATTGGAAGCAATGAAGTAAGAAGAGCTTTGATTATCGGTTTATCCCTATTTTCCTCTCTACACTTTCGGTAATATTTCTTTTCAAAGAGGGCAGAGAGCTCCCTTGTGATACGAGCCGAGAGCTCTTCTATTGGGACTGCCGGTTTTAAATCTATTGAAAGTTCCACACTCTCTCCATTTATCAATGCTTTCACTCCTCTCCTGCTTACTCTAAATCCTAACGCCCCCTCTATCCCCCCTTCGGTAAATGTCATCTCCCCAAACTCTGACTGAACATTATTACCATTAACTATTAGTGTCATTTTTACATTAACGAGTGTGATGCCTATGAGGCGGTCATCCATATTATACTGTTTCAATGCTGTTAATGAAGGGGATGTCGGAATGATTTTATGTCCCAAAAGTGATGCGAGTTCATACCCTGATCCGTTAGACCCCGTAATAGAATATGAAAGACCTCCGGTAGCTAAGATAACGGCTGATGCAGAATAGATATGATCCATCAGAAGTCCAACAGGGGATTTTTCTGAGGCACCTTTTGACTCAATAGCCTGAAGAACTAAGGGGGTACCCTCTTTATAAATTATCTTGGTCACCTCTGTATTGTAGTGAATGGTTACCCCTTTTTTCGATAGATATGCGATAAGAGTTTTAACGACATCTTCGCTTCTGTCTGATTCCGGAAAAATGCGGTGTCCCCTCTCCTCCTTCGTCTTTAGCCCCAATTTATTAAAAAAAGAGATGGTATCGGTATTTGAAAAGGAGTAGAAAGCAGTTTTAAGGTATGAAGAATCGGGGTAAATATGGGTAGAGAACTCATCCCATGGAAAAGTGTTAGTTATATTACACCTCCCCTTTCCGGTAATTAGCAGTTTTAGACCGCATCTATACTTCCTTTCGATGATTAATACGGATAACCCCATATCAGCCACTCTAGCAGCCGCCATAAGACCTGCTGCCCCTCCCCCAATTATTATAATATCCGCTTTTTTCACTATACAAAGATAAAATATAATTATTACATTTGCGACTCATTTTGCCTCTTTAGCTCAGCTGGTAGAGCAGCTCATTCGTAATGAGCAGGTCGTGGGTTCGAGTCCCATGAGAGGCTCTAATCACTTAAAAATAAGGGAAAAAGTAGTCTCATTCTCATTTGAGACTTTTAATTTCAATACACTATTGTGCTGTCTCATTATCTGTCTCGAAATAGATAAGCCTATACCGGTTCCTGTTTTTTTAGTTGTAAAAAATGGGACAAAAATATGCTCTTGATCCTCTGTCGATATAGGGAGACCATTATTTGAAATCTCTATTATAACATCTTCCGATGGTTTGTCTATATAGGCTTTCAAAGATAACCACCCCTTTTTATCCCCCATCCCTTCTGACATAGAGGCTAATCCGTTATTTATTATATTGACCATTACTTGAGAGACGAGATTCTCATCTGCATATATCATTATCTCATTCTCACCATATTCTACCATTGGGATAATATTACTCCTCTCCATATCATCTTTTGAAAGGGTGAGAACACGTTGAATTAAATCTTTTACATAAATAGGTTTTCTGTTTGGCTCTGGAAGCCTCGATAGTCTTCTATAAGACTCCACAAAAGAGATTAAACCTTTGGAGGTCTGAGAGATAACATTTAACCCATGGGATATCTCATCTATTTTTATTTTATCCCTGTTTTTCCCACTCTTTTCTGCCTCATTTATCATCAAAAGCATAGTATCACTCATAGATGAGATGGGGGTAACGTTATTCATGATTTCATGTGTGAGAACTCTGATTAGTCGTGTCCATGACTCCATCTCTTTCTCCTCTAACTCTCTACCTATATCGTTAATAGCTATTATTTTAAGGTGTTGCTCCCTTAAATCTATATGAGAAAACTTTAGTGAAAGTTGTAATTTACCACTCTCGTTAAAGAGGGAGATAATCTTCCCCTCATCAGATTCTTCCTCTAAGAATGCCTCATAAAGGGCTTCGTCTCTCTTTTTGAGTTGAGTTATATGGGTAAAAACTGTGAGACCGAGGAAATGGAGAGCCTTTTCATTACAGTGTATTATTTCTCCCTTATTATTCATGGTGACAATACCTGTAATGACATTCTGGAGCATAAGCTCGAAATATTTCTCCTGCTCTCTAACTTTCATCTTCTCCAAGGCAAGCATCTCATTAATTCTATTCAAAGTATTTATAAAGAGAGTGTTATAAGCATCTCCCCCCTTATCTCTAAAACGATAAGAAGAGTCATTGTTCTCCAAAGCATTTAACATATATGAGAGTTTAGAGGTATTGCTTCGATACTCTCTTATCAGAACTATCAAGAGAATAATTACCAAAACAATAGCAACTGCTGCAATATAATATTTCTCATAAACCAATAAGAGAGCAGCACCTGCAGAGGCTGCCATCAAGGAGAGTAGATATATAACAAGCCGTGCTCTCATTAGAGTTCGTATTTTTTAAGTTTATTGTATAGAGTCTGACGAGTAATTCCAAGCTGGGATGCCACGGAGGAGAGGTTGCCACCATGCTTTTTCAGGGCACTTCGAATCATATTGCACTCCATCTCTTCGAGGGTAGAATCATTGTCATAAACTAAGGGTATCCCCTCTTCGGAGGTGGTATTGTGTACCAAAAGGAAATCTTTCTCTTGAAGGGTCCCTCCATCACTCAAAATTACCCCTTTCTCTATGGAGTGCTGCAACTCGCGAATATTTCCACTCCACCTATACTCAGAGAGTTTTTCCATTGCAGCAGGATCAATAGAAGTTATTGTTTTTCCATATTTTGCTGCATACCTCTTAAGGAAAATCATTGCCAGAGGGATAATATCCTCTTTTCTCTCACGAAGCGAAGGGAGGGAGATATGAATTGTATTGATTCTATAGAGGAGATCTTCTCTGAAGAGCCCCTCTTGCACCATCTGGTTTAAATCTCGATTAGTAGCAATAATAAGTCTGATGTCGATAGGAATATGACGATTGCTCCCGACTCTTACTATCTCTCTGCTTTGGATGGCTGTGAGGAGTTTTGACTGTAAATGAAGGGGGATATTCCCTATCTCATCGAGGAAGAGGGTTCCGCCACTTGCCACCTCAAATTTTCCCGCCCTATCACCCTTGGCATCAGTAAATGCCCCTTTGACATGTCCGAATAGCTCACTCTCAAAAAGGGATTCGGGGAGGGAGCCTATATCGACCGAGACCATACTCTCCCCTTGCCTGGAGGAGAGACGGTGTATTTCTCTTGCCAAAACATCTTTCCCGGTCCCATTCTCCCCTGTAATAAGCACAGAGGCATCTGTACGAGCCACTTTGGCCACCATCTGGCGTAACTCCGTCATTATAGGTGTGTTACCCCAATACATATCGGATTCCGGCTTTATCTCGTTTTTTATCTCTTTCAACTGCTTGACCTGCCTCTTAGAACTACTCAATTCGTATGCAGCCATAAGGGTTGAAATAAGTTTTGCATTGTCCCAAGGTTTGACGACAAAGTCGAAGGCTCCGCTTTTCATCGCATTTACAGCAAGATTAACATCAGCGTATGCAGTAAAAAGCACCACCTCAGAACAGGGGGAGTATTTTTTAATCTCGGAAAGCCAATAAAACCCCTCGTTCCCAGTATTTATCCCGGCATTAAAATTCATATCGAGTAATACCACATCATAAGGGGTGGTCGTGATGGTGGAGACAATAGAGTTTGGGGATTGTAGCATCTTCACTTCTTTAAAATAAAGGGGAAGGAGCATCTCAAGAGCCGACAATATCGCTCTATTATCATCTACGACTAATATTGAACCTTTTTTACTCATATTCCTCACAAAGGTAGTTTTAAAGTCTAATTATTTTACACTAACTGTAAAAAAAATAGACACTCTCTATTTCCTTGTTTTTGACAATATGCTAATAATCAGAATGTTATCCTTGAAGGCATATTTTTGGCACATATAATAAGCGAAAAATAATATATCGAATATGAGAAGATTACTTTTAATAATTATTTCACTTATTGTAAGCCATTACACTTTGACTGCACAATATAAAACATGGAGTCTTAGGGAGTGTATGCTTTACGCCATAGAGAACTCTCCTAAAACTAAAATACAAGAGGCATTAAATGAAGATAGAAAAATAGATAATAGAG
>CAZXOP010000009.1:0-31522 GCA_964642235.1 uncultured Muribaculaceae bacterium | reverse complement strand
AGAGAAGCCACCTATGGTTGCAGTTGTCAGATGTAACGGGACATTTGACAATAGAGAGAAGACTAATTTTTACGACGGATCTTCATCTTGTCGAGTTAAAGCAGCACTTTATTCAGGTGACACAGGGTGTTCTTATGGCTGTTTAAGCCTTGGGGACTGTGTCGATGCTTGTAAGTTTGATGCTATTAAGATGAACCCTAAAACCGGTCTTCCTGAAGTGGATGAGACGAAATGTACTGCTTGTGGTGCTTGTGTGAAGGCTTGTCCGAAAGGGGTAATTGAGATTAGAAATAAGGGGATAAAATCGAGAAGGATATTTGTCTCTTGTATAAATAAAGATAAAGGTGGAATCGCAAGAAAGGCTTGTGCAGTGGCTTGTATCGGGTGTATGAAGTGCCAGAAAGTATGCGAGTTCGATGCTATTAAGATAGAAAACAATCTTGCTTATATAGATTTCACCAAGTGCAAACTATGTATGAAATGTGTGGAAGAGTGTCCTACTCAAGCCATTTGGAAAGTAAACTTCCCTATTAAAGTTCCAAAAGTTGAACAGACAGTAACCCAAAACGCTTAATGGTATGAAACGAACATTTTCTATAGGGGGAGTTCACCCCCAGGACAATAAAATATCAGCAGATTCGGCTGTTGAAACTTTCCCTATCCTTGAGAAGGTATATATTTCAATGGTTCAGCATTTAGGTGCCCCTGCAGAGCCGGTAGTGGCAAAAGGGGATAAAGTTAAAGTGGGGACTCTTATTGCAAAGCCCTCATGTTTTATCTCTGCAGCGATACACTCTTCTGTTTCAGGGACTGTTTCGGCAGTAGCTCCTGTTCCTGACCTCGCCGGGAATCCGGTTATGACCATAACTATAGATGTAGAGGGAGATGAGTGGGAGGAGAGTATCGATAGGTCAGAAGAGATAAAGAGAGAGATAGCGCTTTCCAAAGAGGAGATTTTGAAAAAAATAGCCGATATGGGGATAGTCGGATTAGGGGGAGCCTCTTTCCCTACCCATATTAAACTCTCTCCACCTGCCGGGAAGAAGGCAGATTATCTCTTGATAAATGGGGCAGAGTGTGAGCCTTATATCACCGCCGACTACCGTATTATGGTCGAAAACCCGGAAGAGATTTTAATAGGAACTATGATTATGGCGAAAGCCCTCGGAGTAAACAAATGTTATTTAGGGGTGGAGGAGAATAAACCTCTTGCCATAGAGAAGTTAAAAGGGGTAGCATCTAAGTATCCTGAAATAGAAATTGTTACTTTGAAAAAGAAGTATCCTCAAGGAGGGGAAAAGCAGTTGATAGATGCCATTGTCCACCGCAGGGTTCCCTCTATGGGACTCCCTATTGATGCAGGGGTGGTGGTTCATAACTGCGGAACTGCACTTGCAGTCTATGAAGCTATTCAGAAGAACAAACCTCTTTTTGAGGGGATTGTCACAGTAACGGGGAATTGTACTGCACAACAGAGAAATTTCCGTCTTAGAGTAGGGACTCCTATTGATAAAATGCTTGATGCTGTCGGCGGGGTACCCAATGAGGCAGCAAAACTTATAAGCGGTGGTCCAATGATGGGGAAGGCAGTTGCAAATATAAATGCCCCCTCTGTTAAGAGTACCTCCGCACTTCTTGTTCTTACCGAGGATCAGACTCAACGTAGAGCAGAGTCAAACTGTATAAGATGTGCTAAATGCGTCCATGTCTGTCCCATGGGACTTGAGCCCTATTTGCTTAAAAAGATGGCTCAAGCGGGGATGTCTGCCGAACTTGAAGAGAACAAAGTTCAGGACTGTATTGAATGTGGATGTTGCCTTTATACTTGTCCTGCAAATATTCCGCTTTTGGACTATATAAGGGTTGCGAAAGCAGATGTTATAAAAATAATTAGAAGCAGACCAAAAAAATAGATTGATTATGAGAAAATTACTTGTTTCACCTGCGCCACACCTTCATTCTGATGAGCAGACAAAAAGGATAATGAGAGATGTCGTTATCGCTTTGACTCCTACTCTATTAGTCTCTATTTATTTCTTTGGGTTTTCCGCAATCAAATTAGTATTGGTTGGGGTTATCTCTTGCGTTGCCGTGGAGTACCTTATTCAGAAATATTTGATGAAAACCAAAGTCTCCATCAATGACTATTCGGCCATAGTAACCGGTCTTCTTTTAGCTCTGAACCTCCCCCCATCTTCTCCTTGGTGGCTTGTTTTGATAGGCTCTATCGTGGCTATCGGAATAGCGAAGATGACTTTTGGAGGTCTTGGGCAGAATGTCTTTAACCCTGCATTGGTAGGTCGTGTATTCCTTTTGGTCTCTTTTCCTGTCCTTATGACAGACTGGTCTATACCTAATTCTTGGTTTAGAGCCGGTATTGATGCCACTTCCGGTGCCACACCTCTTGCAATGATTAAGGAGGGGCTTACACAAGGGTTAACGGTAGATCAGATTCTTTCTGCTAACCCTGATTTCAGTTATTGGCAGATGTTGTTTGCACGTATAGGGGGATCGGTAGGGGAGATTTCATCTCTTGCACTCCTTTTGGGACTTGGGTACCTACTTATTCGTAAGGTTATAAAACCCCATATTCCTCTAACTATTATAGGGACTGTATTTGTTATGACAGGGATATTCTGGTTGATAGACCCTGCCCATTTTACTGATCCTGTTTTCAGCGTCCTCTCAGGAGGTGTATTGCTCGGTTCCATCTTTATGGCTACCGACTATGTAACCTCTCCTATGACCACCAAGGGTATGATTATATTCGGGGTAGGTATAGGAGTCCTTACAGTTCTAATTCGTTATTTTGGTTCTTATCCGGAAGGGATCTCATTTGCTATTCTTATAATGAATGCTGTGGTTCCTTTACTTAATAAATATATAAAACCCAAAAGATTTGGGAAGGAGGTAGTCAATGGCTAAAGAATCTTCATTCAAAAACATGGTATTGTGCCTCTTTATAGTCTGTTTAGTCTGTTCGGCACTTCTCGGATTTTCCTATGCAATAACTAAGGCTCCAATAGATGCTGCTGCTGCTGCAAAGGTTAATTCTTCGATTTCCGCAGTGATCCCTGAGTATGACAATGCCCCCTCTGATGAGATGATGACCATCTCTCTCGAAGAGAAAAAGTTTAACGTTTATCCTGCAAAAAAATCGGGGGAAGTGGTGGGATATGCAGTGGAAACCTTCTCTTCAAAGGGGTTTGGAGGGAATATCTATCTAATGGTAGGTTTTACTCCTGAAGGTTCCATCTATAAAGTCTCTGTTCTTTCTCATACTGAAACTCCGGGGTTAGGGGATAAAATTGATCCTAAGAAGAGCAATTTCGGAGAGCAGTTCGTAGGGAAGAACCCCTCCTCTTTTCATCTTGCAGTTAAGAAAGATGGAGGAGATGTAGATGCAATAACTGCTTCAACTATCACTTCAAGAGCCTATTGTGATGCTCTTGAAACTGCATATAAGGTCTTTTGTTCCATCGAAAAAATAGGAGAATAGAGGTATGAAGAAATTTGCACTTATTACAAGAGGGATAATAAAAGAGAACCCGACCTTTGTTTTGGTACTCGGTATGTGTCCCACATTAGGTACCACCACCTCAGCTATAAACGGTATGGGGATGGGTCTTGCCACGACATTTGTTCTTATTCTTTCAAATATAGTAATATCTACGATTGCAGGAGCTATACCTAATAAAGTTCGTATTCCCTCTTATATAGTGGTGATAGCCGCTATTGTTACTGTTTTACAGCTTTTAATGCAGGCTTTTGTGCCGGCTCTCTATGCTACCCTCGGACTTTTCATTCCGTTGATTGTGGTAAACTGTATTATTCTTGGTAGGGCTGAGGCCTTTGCAAGCAAAAACAGTGTTTTCGATTCAGCTCTGGACGGAGTAGGAATCGGGATAGGTTTTACATTAGCTCTTACTGTTTTAGGATTTGTAAGGGAGGTGCTCGGTAATGGTTCGGCTTTCGGACTTAAATTTATTCAAGGAGATGGAATACTTGTCTTTGTATTGGCTCCCGGGGCATTTATTGCATTAGGATATTTAATGGTTCTTTTTAATAAAATCAAATCCAAAACCAATTAAGCATTATGGAATATATTTTAATTATCATATCTGCGGTATTTGTAAACAATATCCTTCTTTCTCAATTCCTTGGGACTTGTCCGTTCCTTGGTGTTTCAAACAAGGTTAGTACCGCTGTAGGTATGTCTGCCGCAGTCTGTTTCGTAATAGCATTAGCGACCCTTGTTACCTATTTGCTACAGTACTATGTTTTAGTACCCCTTGGGATAGAGTTTATGCAGACACTAGCATTTATACTTGTTATTGCAGCTTTGGTTCAGATGGTGGAGATTATTCTTAAAAAGATTTCCCCCACTCTCTATCAGGCTCTCGGTATATTTCTCCCTTTAATTACCACTAACTGTGCTGTTTTAGGGGTTGCTATTTTGGTTGTTTCAAAAGAGTTTACCTTTGGAGGGGCACCCCACATGCTTAACCTTGGTCAATCTGTGGTATATGCTACTGCAGCAGCAGTCGGTTTTGGTGTTGCAATGGTTATTTTTGCCGGAATCCGTGAGCAGTTTGAGTTCTCTGATATTCCAAAGGCATTTAAAGGTACCCCTATTGCCCTTATTACTGCCGGTATTCTTGCCCTTGCCTTTATGGGCTTTAGCGGAATGGTATAATGAAGACTATAGCTCAAATAGAAGAACTACTTACCAAAGGGAACCTTGACGAGGCATATACCGAGTTAATGGCTCTCCTTAAGACTGACCCTAATAATTCAGAAGGGTGGTATATGCTTGGTGGAATTTATCGCAGACAACAGCTTTGGGGCGAAGCCATTAACGCCTATAATAAAGCCAAAATGATCGATCCCAACGGACCTGCAGACGCTGCCATCGAATCTATTTACGACATTATAAGTTTCGTAAACACAGACTTATTTAATATTTAATCATAGCCTATAAAGTGCCTTTTAGAACGGGGACCTGTCACAGACTGCGTTCTATGGCATTCTTTTGGCATAACTATTATTAAATTATTAAATTACAATTAAATTAAAATGATTATGAGAAAGAGACCTTTTATTGTATTATTTTTTGCGATTGCAATGTTTTCCGTATTTACCGTATCGTGTGAGAAGAAAAATTCGGGTTCAAATGCTGCAATCTTTTTTTCTGCAACAACTAATCCCACAGCCACTAGGGTAACTTATAACGATGTTGCTGTTGATCTTAATGTAAATTCTTTCAAAATTAATATTGCTGAGATAGAGTTTGAACTTAACAAGAAAGATCCTTTGTATAACGAGAATAAACCGATGTACAATGATGATATCGAATTAAAAGGCCCATTTACCATAGATTTATTGCTTAATGGGCAGGCACAAATAAATAAAATCTTAGATGGTATCGATATACCGGTAGCTTCTTATGAAGAGATTGAATTTGAATTTGATAAAGTAAAGAAATTAGGTCATCCGATGTACCAAAAATCAATAATTATAGAGGGGACCATAAATAAAATTCCATTTGAGTATTATACAGATGAAGAGTTTGAAATGGAAGTAGAATTCCCCGGTGGATTGGTAATCGATGGTACGAAGAAGCCACTTATAAATGTAGAGTTTGACATCTCTAAATTATTTAACCCTTCTTTAGGCGGGGTAGATATATCAGGAGCTGTTGATACTAACAAAGATGGCAAAATCATAATAACAAACATGGATAGCCCCGATAATAACAAGCAAATAGCAAATCAAATAAAGAATTGCTTAAAAGGTATTATCAAATCTTTCGAAAAGAATAATTAGAAAGTAACCCATCACAATTAAATAACCCCTATTACAAATATCTGTAGTAGGGGTTAATTTTAATATCGGATAATCTGCTTATAGAGTACGGAAGGTTCGACTCCTCGCTCACCAAGTTCCTTAACTCTATAAGCAGATTCTATTTTTTGCTTTCCGCTCCAAATTAAAAGTCATATTCCTTAAAATCAGCGACATAGCTTATTATGCCTTGCGGAAAGCAGGCCGTTTTAGCCATTTTTGTGCATTATTGTTCTGCTTTCCGTATCTGTCTACATATCTATATTTCTGATTACTAGCGATATGATTTTTTCCCCCTTGCGGAAAGCAAAAGAACATCACATCCCTAATACTAAAGCACGCTTTATTGAATTATCTGAAAAATGAAAGTTGCTTTTCAGGTAGTTGGCAATGGACTTTTTTTCTTCGGATGTTAAAGAATATACAGATGTTTTTTCGTGTTTCTTTATAATGATATGGTCTATCAATTTGCAAAGATCAATGTCCGTCTTTCCCTTTAAATTCCTATTACCTAATTCATTGTTCTTCATGTTCTTTATAGAAAAATCATCTGCTCCCTCCATTACCTCTAATGAGATTGGAGCACTCTTATTCTCATCTTTTTCTTGTTCTTTAAGCCACTCCTCTGAAGATAATCTATTCATATAGTATTGAAATGCCCTTGGAGTTTTGAAGTAGTATTCCACTTGCTTTATTTCAAGAAATGACTCCCTTATAAAAGTCCCTTCAGAGTCCATGACATAATTTTTGGGAAATTGAGAATCTCGGGGAAGTTTTTTCTTTATCTCGATAGGAGAGGTAATTAGTTCTCGATACTCTTTTTTCCCCATGCTCTGTTTAAATATACAGTTTACAGAGGAATGATCATAACCATAAGGAGTATCGCAAATTCCATGATGAAGAGGATTTCTAAAAACATAACTTATGGCCGCAAGAATGTGATGTACCCCAATTAGTTCTATCCAAAAATAACTGCTATTGCTAAAAGCCCCCTCTCTACTATACTTCTTGTTGAAATATTTTATATACCTTCTTTTGAATGACGAGACTAAACTTGCCGGACTATCTGTTATAGCGATTATGTGAACATGGTTAGACATGAATGCGTCTGCCAACAAGGTGGATGACGACGAAAACAAAGCAAGTGCTAGCAAATTAATGCCCATATTGTAATCTGAATTTACACGGAACATGATTTCATCACGTGATGAAATACATATATGAAATAACCTTTTCATACTTTGAAATTACTTTAAAATTTATGATTAATAAAAACTCCACGATTCTCTCTCTCTTAAAATCATTTAGAAAATCAAGCAACACAAATTTAATCTCTTTTAATGATTTTACAAACAAATATTATGACCTAAGTGATTAAATTTACGAATACTGAATTCAAAGCATAGATTCAAATGTCAAAAGCAGAAAAAGCAAGAATAAAAAAAGCAACCTCCTTATTGTTTTATCTAAAGGCAAACTAAAAACGATTTGTCAATATGTTTCTTTACCATAATGTGCTTGTCTGTGACAATTTGGGCAAAGTGCAATACTGTTCTCCAAAGTATCATCTCCACCTTCTGCTAATGGTATCTTGTGGTGTACTTCCAAATATGGTGATCTGTTTTTGTCTCTTACGAACGGTGCTTCTTTCTCACAGCGCTCACAAATACCCTTTGCTCTGTCTAATACTTCCGCAATTACATGTGGATTTCTGTTAAAAACCACTTGTGTTACAGAACTCCTTGTTGGCTTTGGGTTTGACCGTGATAAAATATCTTGTCTTTCTTTACTTGTAAGTTTTCCTGCTTCTTTAACCTTCCTTTCGAGTTCTTTCTCTGTGTCATAAACCGTTTTTGAGGGCAAGTTTTGAAGTTGGTTTGAATAAAAATCAGTAAGTATAACTTTGTTTCTTGCGATATGGTCTCTGTGAGCAGTTACCATTTTATTGTCATAAATTCTTACTGTTGCAACTTTAAAACTCTCCCAAATTTCCTGCGTGTCAATAAGTGTTTTGAGGTTAGTCAAATCTTTAGTTTCTAACCAAAACAATGGTATTGAAAAGTTTTTCGTTGATTTAACTATTTTGCTTTTTGAATTTGGGATATCATTAAATTGCCTATCCAAAAGTAACCAAACAACTCCCTCTTTTGTACAAGCTGCAAAGAAAATTCCACCTGTCAATAACGATATACTGTGATCATTACTTCCAAATAATGCTCTATCTGGAAATGCAACGTTTTTAAAAGCTGTTTCAAAAAAGTCAATCAGGTCTGTTTGAAACGGTTTAATTTTTCGTTTCTGTTCACTCCATTGTTGAATTTCATATTTCCAATTAAAATTACTCATTTTCTTTTTTAGGTTGTTGCTAACCCTACAAATATACAAACAATTCCATATACATACTAAGTTCCTTAACTCTATAAGCAGATTCTATTTTTTGCTTTCCACTCCAAATTAAAAGCTATACTTCTTAATATCAGCTACATGGCTTATTTTGCCTTGCGGAAATCAAGCCATTTTAGCTGTTTTTGGGCATTTTTGCTCTGCTTTCCGCATCTGTTTACGTACCCATATTGCTGATTGTCAGCGATATGGCTTTTTACTCATTCCGGAAAGCAAAAATATTTACCACTTCGTTGAGAATATCTTAGGGTTTACAATTATAGAGAGCCAACCCCAATCTTGCCAGAGTTTATGATCTCCCCCCTTAACAACATCCATAGTGCTGGTACCGATGGCAAAAGAATAACCTCCTGTAAGTTTAACATCTTTCATTATGTTCCAATCGAGCTGTAAATCCACTTCTGAGCCTAATCCTCGCTTCATAATTATATTAGCAGCATTCTTATTGTCACTTGTTATGGAGAAGTAGTGATATGCGGCTGATATTTGATATTTACTTGATGGTTTGTAGCTAATAGATAGGTAGTTGTCCCATAAACCAGGGTTAAAACCGGCAGCAAAAGGGGAGACGAAGAAATAATCCATTGTCCCATAAAATTTATGATGTGTCCCATATAGAGGATTAAATGCTCTATATTTACCATCAGTTGCTCCATTGCTCTGTCCACTTAGGTAGTCTGAACCAATAGCCATGCCCCACTGCTTTGTAAAATCATAACCCACTTTAAGAGCTAACATATATGCAGAAATTGAGAGATCAGCGGGGTTTTTACCCATTTGATAGTAGGCTGTACCTGTAATATTAAATCCCTTTGTAGGGTTCAATATTAAATGTGTCCCTAATGTTTGCATGTTATATAGTTTGGGTGCTAATGCAGTCCCCGCTTGAACCCCAATATTCATAAAGAGAAGAGAGGGGATAAATTTTTTATTGTCGCTGAATTGGTAGTAAAGGGCTTGTAAGGTCTTGTATGGCTGTCCACCGGGAGCGTAGAAGTTACCTATAATATTCTCTTTGTTTTGGTTATATGCTAATATAGCATGTAAGCGATTCCCCCCTTTTTCTAAACCAAATTTAACAGCATCATGACTCCTTCCCGACATATTCCAGTCCAATCCTCCGAGTATCCTTTCATCATCATAAGAAAGAACCTGTCTCCCAAATTTAATAAAAGCACCATTGTTTGATTTTAGCTGTGCCCATGATTCTTTTAGCTGAATGTTTACATTGTTTAGATTAACTTGTGGGACATCTCCCCACACTCCAACTTGTTGAACAGAAAAGCCCATTGATAGATTGGAAGAATTAAAATCTATTGAGAGGCGAGTTCGATTATTGATATAGGAAGCAGCATCGGTTCCACTACTCCTCGGTATTAATGCGCCATGACGATATTCAGCACGAGGTCTTAGCTGAAGAGATACTGATAGATTGTTTTCTTTTTCAGATTTATCTGATTGTGCCATTAAAGATGGTGAACACATAATTAGCACTAATGCACATATAAGTTGATTGATTCTCATGATGTTAATTATTTATTGTGTTATTATTCCATATTGTATGTATGTACACTGGCCCCTTTTGCAGATGGGAGATAGTTAACTCCTACCCAACATATTTGTAGCATGATAAAGGAAAAAAGTAATATCACTAATGCAAAACGTTTTTGTTTCGGTCTGTGATGACGGAAGTGTATGTATATGAGGAAACCAAGCCAAGTAGCTGCGGCCCATGTCTCTTTAGGGTCCCATGCCCAGTAGTGTCCCCATGCCTCTTTCGCCCATAATGCCCCGATGAGCATCCCCATTACCAAGAATGAGGTACCTACCACTACTAAATTATCGATTAATGCCATTGCATTACCTTTCGTGAACTCCTTAGATTTTTTAATAATAAAGTAGAGTGCAATAATGGCTGCTGCCCCCAACATAGCATAAGCAAACATATAGACGATTACGTGTGGGGCAAACCAAGGAGACTGAAGGGCAGGCATCAGTGTTTTATTATGAATTTCAGGCTTTAAAAGATTGATAATAATAAACACTGTGGCCATCAAAGTGCTGAATGACAATATATATTTATATTTCCAACGGATATATGTTATTATTCCTGCAATAGGTAAGAAGAAGGAGTACCAAAGTCGTGTTTCCCCCATAGTACGCATAGGTGGTCTCTCAAGCGATAGCCACATTCCGACTATAAATGCTGCAAACAGAGCAATCCCTGTTAATGTCAATATATTAGCTATAGTTGCTCTATTCTTTAGTGCAAAGTAAGCCCCACATCCCCATAAAAGAATGGAGGGTATTGCAAAATATATAAATTCATTCCAGCCCATAAAATTTTATTTAATCGATTCTTTCCGGTTTGCTTTCAGTCTGAGAGAGGACAAACATAGATATTGCACCTAATATCATTAATATTATTCCAATATAAACCGGCACCGACCAGGGATCTTTTACCAATTCAAATTTACTGATATTGCTCCACTTCCCTTTGGTCTCATCGTAGCTAAGTTGATATATTTTCCATCCATCCACCTTAAAAGGTTTATTCACTTCGATAGTAGTTTGATAGTTGCGCTCATCCTGTGTGTAAATACTCACTTCTGATGCGAAGCGACGAGGCTCACGATCTGGCATCACAATACTAATATCTTTATTGAGCATAAGTCCTCGATAGGGGAAGGCATAACTTCCACAACTTATCCAGCCACTTTTGACTTCGTCACCCTTAGTATTTCGAACTGTTGCATGTAGAGCAGTAGTGGCCCCATTGGAGTAGTAAGGAAGGAAAATAACAGAATCAGTCGTTACCATTACTGCAGCACTTTCTAAATATTCATTGATGGTGATATCCCAATCCATTAACTGTCCGGACTTCGTTAGGCTATCCACCACAAGGTTTACAGATTGCTTTTCAGGGAGTGTACGACCTGTATTATTGTCGATAACCATCAGCTTAGGGGGGTATTCATCTATTGTAAAACGATGTAATTCAATAGCCAACGGAAGTTCAATCATTTCCCCTTTTTCGTTTTCCGCACGCCATTCCGGTTGGTCAGTACTAACCACCATCGTAAGTCTTTGGATCTCTGCGCTACCCATTACTCCTGCTAATAAAGCGACAAACAACCCTATATGATTAAGCATAAATGGGATATCTTTCTTTATTCGAAAGCGGCTAATTCTGCGAATAATAGTCAACCCCAGCACCGTGAGCATATATACAAAAGTGAGGGCAAACTCCCATGATGAGAGCATATTGGTAAACCCTAACAAGTGCAGTAGTGTTGTTTTCTCAGGTATAATAGAGTATTGACGGGTAAAGCCCATAATAATCACCAATAGAAGAAATGAAGCAATAGAAGTAATGCTCGCTTCCATGTGTGAGAACCAAGATAGCTTTTTGTTCTTTCGTGAAATGAGATGAAAGATTATAATAGCAACAACAAACGAAATCCCCCAAACAATATTAAATGGGTAATGGAAAATCTGGTCGGGTAGGGGGCCAATAGTTATTTGGAGTAAAATTCCTGTTAAAATCAGACCTATCCCAATAGCTACCCCCTCTTTATATCCCCATGGGTGTCTCCACATATATTGCTATTTTGTTGCTATAATTCTATTATTCTCTTTAGCTTTTTTAATCCATTGAGGCACTATCTCCTGCATGAACTTCTCTTTCTTAGCATGTTCAGCATCCATATCTAATCCAATATATTTTTGAGCTTTTGCCTTGGTGGAGATGTCAGGTAGTGGAACATCACCTGTGTAGCCTAATTTAGCCAACACTTTGGTGTTTGATAAGCGCGCTTGAATAGCACGGGTAATGCCGTTACTCAATATACGTTGAACCTCTTGTGGGGCATGGAAAGAAGCTCCGTGTGAAGCAACTGCAAAGTCCCATCTCCACTGAGCTTGGCGTATAAGCTGTAATGTCTCCTTCATCTGTGCCTCAGTAGCCCCTTTGTCCCAAGCAAATTTTGCTTCAATGTGAGCTTTAGCGAGTTCCGACTCCAATATATTACGAGCTTCATTAACTTTACGCTGACGCTCAAACACATTGTTACGTAACACCTCTTCAGATTCGCGGTGGCATGTTTGGCAAGTACGATCAATCATTGCTAATGGGCTACGTACTTGGTGGTCACTAAATTTTATCCCCCCTTCGCTCTTATATGGCATGTGACAATCTGCACATGAAACACCTCGCTGTCCGTGGATTCCTAATTCCCATACTTCATAGCATGGGTGTTGTGTTTTAAGGATGGGGGCTTGGCTTACAGTGTGTTTATAATCAAAGTAATTAATATCATCATAATATTTCTCCATATCTTCAAGAGTTCTCCCATTGTCCCAAGGGAAGGTGAGGTACTTACCATCACCCTTAAAGTAATACTCAACATGGCACTGAGCACATACTAATGAACGCATCTCTTGGTGAGTAGCTTTAGTCACATCTTTTCCAACTCTTTGGAATGCTTCGGCGAGTGCAGGCTGACTGATATGAAGATTCATATTTTCGGGTTCGTGACAGGTAGCACATCCGATGGGATTAACCACCTCGTCTCCTAATGCACCCCATTTTTTGCGATAGAACGAATCAACACCCATCACTTGCATCATACGTGGTACATCAGGACTTTTACAGCTCCAGCATGTGGCCGGCTGAGGTCCTGCATTTTCATCCATTGGGGCACCCGTACGCAGGGTACGAGTAACATCCTCAATAGCATGCATGTGCCCTCGTGGAGATGTATAGTCTTTGGAAAAAGGATACCCTGCCCATAAGATTACCATATTAGGACGTGCCTCTAATATATCTATAGCATTACTGCTATTGAATTCACTTTTAAATGAAGTATCGAGTGTCGCCTTCCATGTTTCGTACTCACGTGGGTAGTTATCTGCAAACACCTCACTACGAGACTCTATCCCGGTTATTTCCACTTTTTTGTTGTTGAATATGCTAGCTACTTCGGCGCGTCGCGTAAGTACCGAAGATGCGAGCATGCCAAGCACGAATACAGCAATCATAGCTCCTCCAAACAAGAGCCAACCTTTAGATGATTTAAGTTTGTTTTCCATGATATTACTTTAGTTATAGTATTTCAATTTAACGATTATTTGTTTTTAGCTTTATTAATCCATTCTGGTACTTGGGCTGATGGGTATGGTACGATGGCGTTTGGGGTGGATAAAGTGCTGTTTTTCCCTCCATGTGGTATATCACGATGGCAGTCCCAACACGCTTTCCCATCTCCTTCTTGAGTCATAGCAAAAGTTTTAGTACCGTTTTTAACAAATTCAGTATTTAGCTGTGTATGACATCTAATACAATTCTCCATTATTACATTTTGGCTCGCTACTATCGCTTGAGGAGCTTGAGCCTCATTTCTAAGGGTGTAAATGGTGGCATGCCTTAAACCATCTTTAGCGTGAAAATAATATTCCCGGATAAAATTGGTGTGAGGTACATGACAGTCATTACAAGTAGTGTGTTGGCTGTGTGAACTATGTTGCCAAGTAGCAAAATAGGTCCCCATAATATGGCAGTTAACGCAAGTTTCAGGTTTATCCGATATATAAGTGTGCATTCTGGCAGCATATATGGTAAACAGACCTAAGCCACAAATTATCCCCAAAAAAATGCAGGCAGTTATTTTAGCACTGCGAGTAGGGAGTAATTTTTCGATGTACTTCTTGAGTTGCATATATGTTTATAGTTTATAAGTTTTTCAAAAATATATAAACTTTTTGACATCTACAAATAACCCGAGTTCTTGTCCAAATCACCGGAAAGAAAAAGAGCCAAATCGCCGAAAAGATGGGGTATGTGTCGTACCAATAGAGTGCCTTCGAGATTGATTTAACGCCGTTATATAGTATCCTCACTTTTCTGGCAGGGTGGCTAAATGGTATAGTTGCAAGTCACAGCACTAAAGAATATCACGAATTTCGTTAATCCATCAGGGTAGGTGCGTAGGGAGAAGCGGCATTTGTGTTGAGTGAGGACTTCGCGTATAAATAATAGTCCTAATCCTTGTCCGGATGGTTTGGTCGAGAAAAATGGGATAAACAGTCTTTTCGCCACATCACTCTCTATCCCCTTTCCATTATCGGCTATAGTAAGTGATAGCTCTTGACTATTCGTTGTAATGTATATATCTCCTTTCTCTTCGATACTTTCTGCACTATTCTTAATAATGTTTTGTAACACCTGTTCTATAAGTGGGGCATCTAATAGGAGAATTGGGAACTCGTCATCACTATTAATATGAATTTTAATATCGCGCTTATTGCACATAACCTCCATAAATTTTCCTAATGAACGAATAAGGGTGTTAAGGTTTGTTGGAGTGGTTTCTATTTTGGGGATTTTTACAACATCTGCAAAGTTGGTAATAAAGTTACTCATATTATAACTCCTCTCAATACAGATTTTTATAGCCTCTTGTATATCATCACTCTCTTTATGTGCTGCCAACTCTTCTCCGACAGTCTCCAAAGTGGTGGTGATACCTGTAATAGTATTATTGACTTCATGGGAAATCATTCTAATTACTTTTGCATAAGCTCGTTTTTCTGCAATCCTAACCTCGTCTGTTAAGCTCTCTATTAAGTAAAATGAACGTGGAAACCCTTGATTAATGAATGATTCGTGTGTGCATTTATAAATAGTCCCATCATTAAGGTTGATAGTTCTTGTCTCGTGAAGGGGAACTGAGGCTATATCTAATCTCATAACTCCATAAGAGTCTTTTAATTTTTTCCCTATTAATAAAGAGGGGTCTTCAATATTTAGAATTTTAAGTGCAGCAGGATTGAATTGAGAAAATTCATTATCAAAATTAAGAACCACTATTCCCATAGGAGAGGCTTTTATGAGTAAATCGAGAAACTCATTCTGTTCTCTAAGCCTTAGTCTCTCATTTTTAAGCTGCTCCATCATTATATTAAAAATATCGACCACTTTATCTGCTTCGTGCTGTCCCACTTTCCTTAATTTGGAACTAAAATCTTGTTCTCGAAGGAGGTCCATACCACTACTAATTACCCTAAGGGGGTATAGGGTTTTTTTATAAAAAACAAACAGGAATATAAAAATAATAACAATGATTACCTCCACTGCAATTAGTTTCCATGACCCTATCAAACTATTGTCAAATAGTATCAATCCTACGACCGCAATCAGCAATGCTATTAATATTAAAAAATATCCCCGTAGTCTCATAATTTGTGTTTTTCCAACTTTCTGTATAATGCAGCCCTACTTATCCCCAGAGCCTTAGCTGCTTTGGAGATATTTCCTCCATTCTCCTCAACGCACTGCCTGATTCTCTCTGACTCAATCTCCCCTAATGTCATATTAAATGAAATCTCTTTTCTGTTTGTCAAAGCAGTGCCATCATATTGACTTTGAATATCCTCTTTTTCAAGGGTCTCCTTTCCACTTATTAAAACAGATCTTTCAATCAGATTTTTTAACTCCCGAATATTCCCTAATAATGGCAAAGTTTGTAGATACTCTAGGGCAGAGGGGGTGAAATTAATTCTCCTTAAATTATTTTGTTTTGAGAGTTTATCTGCAAAATGTCTAACTAGTAAAGGGATATCTTCTTTTCTCTCTCTTAGCGGAGGTAAATGGATATGAATTAGATTAATACGATAAAAAAGGTCCTCCCTGAATCTCTTCTCCTTTACCATCTCTTGTAAATCGGCATTAGTTGCTGATACTACCCTTACAGATACTTTCTTGGGACGACTCTCCCCCAATACCTCGAAAGTTTGGTCTTGAAGCACTCTGAGTAGTTTGACTTGAGAAGATAAATCTAATTCCCCTATCTCATCTAAAAAGATAGTCCCTTTGTCGGCAATTTCAAACCGTCCTTTACGGTCACTATAGGCATCTGTAAATGCCCCTTTTTTATGCCCAAACATTTCACTCTCAAACAGAGATTGTGAAATACCTCCTAAGTTTACTTTTACAAAGCTGTTTTCCCGTTGTTTGCTATTGTTATGGATGGCTTCTGCGATTAACTCTTTCCCTGTTCCACTCTCTCCTGTTATAAGAACAGATGCATTAGTCGTTGCTATTCTTGCCACTGTTGAGAGAATATTTATAAGTGGCTCCGACTGCCCGATAATAGAGGAGAAATGGTATTTTGCGTCCAACTCTTTTCGTGTAATGGGGAGGTCGTTTTTTGTGGTTTGGTTATGAAGTTCAAGAGCTGTAGCTATGGAGTTTAGAAGCAGACGATTGTCCCAAGGTTTGGTTATAAAGTCAAAAGCACCTGCCTGCATACCTTTTACTGCCAATGAGATAGAGCCCCAGGCAGTAATTAAAATTACAGGAACATCAGGAGCAAATATCTTAACTTTTTGAAGCAGTTCCAACCCTTCATCCCCCTTTGTGGTAAGAGAAAAATTCATATCCATAATCATTAACTTCGGGGTGTTTTCCCTTAGATAGTCAATGGTCTCATCCGGAGATTTTACTGTAACGACTTCATATCCGGATCTTCTTAGCAATAAAGAGAGAGAAGAGCGAACAACAGCATCATCATCGATTATCAGTATCATTGTATGAGTATTTTTACAAAGTTAGTGTTTTTTGTAATTCTACTTCTATATTTTCGTTTTTATAAAAATCGTATAGGGTAAGACTTCTTATTTGATATAAATAATACCAATATGAGTGCATCTCGGAGACATATTTAGCACGTGCACTGTCTTTAGAGAGCTGTGCATCATTTAAATCCAAGGTGTTTATCTTCCCTATCATAAAGGATTCCACTGAGGTCTCATAACGTTTTTGGGCTATTATATCAGCCTCTTCTGCTATCCTTAACTGCTCAGTTTGATTATTGTACTGTTCTACTAATAAAAAGATATTCTGATTAAAATTCATCACCTCTTGCTTTAGTCGCGACTCTATGACATCACGATTAGACTCAGCCACCTTTACTTGTCCTTTTCGCTTTCCCCAGTCGAGGAGAGGGATTTTCACTCCCACTTGAACAACTTGATAATCCATCAGGTTCTGATATGCACTCCTGATCATCTGCTCTTGTCCTGTATAACCCACGGAGGCAAATAAGTTAATCTCTCGCTGAGCCCCTTTAGCTTTGGCTACTTCGTAATCAGCTTCCAACTGACGGCGGCGGATATTTTGTGCAAAAGGGTTATTCTCTTTGGCCAAGCTTAAAACCATCTCATATCCGATATGAGGATACTCTATTTTATCGGGGATAACAGGGTCTATATCTTCTTGTTCGCTTAATCC
Organism: uncultured Muribaculaceae bacterium; assembly: GCA_964642235.1. Classification (GTDB taxonomy): domain Bacteria; phylum Bacteroidota; class Bacteroidia; order Bacteroidales; family UBA932; genus CAYSND01. The sequence continues at coordinate 13,986 of CAZXOP010000009.1, read as the reverse complement.
TAAGAAAGAACGAAGTGTAAACATTGCTGCTTTGAAATTTGAACGTTCAGCAGTTAGATTAGATGTGGCTTTCAGGGCAGCAAGCTTTAATTGGAGAAGTTCATTTTCAGAAATCTGGCCAATTTTCTTTCTCGCTTCAGCAATTTCGTAAATTCGATTTGCATTTTTGTCATTTTGCAGAGCAATATTCAGATTCTCTTTTGCAAGAAGCAGTTGAAAATAGTAGGTAATGGTTTTAAGGGTTAGAATTTCAACTTTTTCCGAGTATGCAGCTATCGCCTCATTGTAACGTAGTGGCTCAATTCTCCTTTTCCATTTAAAGTTATTTACTCCCAATAAAGGTTGGTAGAGTGTAACTCCTATCGGGACACTCATGTAATTCCTTTTTCCTCCCACTGTAGAGAGGGGATCAACGAATTGTAAGGAGCTGTTTATAGAGATTCTCCCCCCTGTAAACCAAATATTTTGGTCAATAGAGATATCCCCTGCCATCTTCAAGGAGTTGTTCCTAACATATTTATATGTACCATCTTCTTTTTGGTAGAGGTTATAGCTCCTTCTATAGTCAGGCATAGAGGCATTGAAATTAACCTCAGGTAGGAGGTCTGCCCTATAGGTACGATATTGCCAATATGCGGTTTTCAACTCATTGAGTGCAACAGCAGCATCAACAGAATTAGCCCGTGCCACTTCAATAGCTTGTGGTAATGAGAGGTTTTTCTGTCCATAAATAACTGTACAGCAGATTAATGCCACTAAGCATCCTCCAAGTTTTATTTTTTTGTTTTTGCACATTATTATCTAGATTATTGATTTAGATTGCGGAACAGAGTCCGCAATGACATACCCGGAGTATTAAGAGATTTGACGACCATCTAAAAAGCGAACAATCCTCGAAGTCTCGGCAGCCTTTCCCTCATCGTGAGTAACCATAACAATAGTTCGTCCATCTTCACGATTAAGTTTATGGAGCAGTTCCATAACTTCCGCCCCCATCTTAGAGTCGAGGTTCCCGGTGGGCTCGTCAGCAAGGATGATAGAGGGATTCCCAATAACAGCACGTGCTATAGCTACCCTCTGGCATTGACCACCGGATAGTTGATTAGGGAAGTGGCGCATACGGTGAGTTAATCCCACTTTTTCTAATACTTCTTGTGCTAATTTTCTCCTTTGAGATGCAGAGACTTTAGAGCGGTAGAGTAGGGGAAGTTCTACATTATCGAGAACATTAAGGGAGTTGATAAGGTGGAAGCTTTGGAAAACAAACCCCAACTTCTCATTACGAAATTTAGCCATCTCTCTGTCTTTCATATTAGCAGTCTCTAATCCATCTATAATTACCTTCCCTTGGGTAGGAGTGTCTAATAGCCCCATCACATTCAAAAGTGTCGATTTCCCACACCCAGATGGACCCATTACTGCTAAAAATTCCCCTTGGTTTACCTGTAAGTTTACATTTTCTAATGCTACTGTCTCTATCTCTTCTGTGCGATAGATTTTAAATACTTTTTCTAGTTGAATAATTGGTTTCATATTATTTTTGATTTTATAGTTTCATACTGTTTTATGAGATTGCGAGTCAAGCTCGCAATGACATTAGTTATTTGTCTTTAAAGCCTCTACGGGTTCAGTCTTAGCGGCTCCGCGAGCAGGGATTAGTGCACTCACACCTACTATTATAGCAAGGAAAAAGAAGCTAATGCCGTTAGTTACAGCAAAGCGGAGCCATTTCATAGAGGTAATATACATGCTGCTAATATCTTCGGAAAAATTATTACCCGGTGCTTGTATTAAATCTGTATTAAGAATAAATACATTTATAATAATAGCAGGGATAGCGGCAAGGATAAGCAATAGTAGAGCTTCTGTAACATACTGCATTGTTATTCTTCTCTGTGTACTTCCGACAGCCATTCTAAGTCCTATTTCAGATCTTCTTGATGCATTTCTAAACCAGAATGTTCCGATAATTCCTAAAGCAATGTTTAGCAGAAAGAATAGTGCCAGTCCTAAACGAATCCTTATTTCATTGTTTACCCCAACCAATGAATCATACATGTTTTTAATAGACTTGTAATTAGTTATTGATCCGGTAACATCTTTTTTGAAATTATCTAAAGAGAAATTATCTCCCACACGGATTGAGATTTCAATACCTAACATCTTCATCGTTTCGTCAATAGTGTTTTCATCACTCTTTGATAAGATAAAAAAGAGATGATGTGGTAGATCATAGTCTCCCCTTTTCTGATTTTCGACAACATCTGAAACCACATACTCCCTACTCCCCAGATAGACTTTTTTACCAATAGAATTTTCTTCTCCGAGAAGTGCCTTCGAGAGAGATTGGGTCAAAACTATTGATCTCTTGTTGGCTAAATCGAGTTTTGCTAATTGCTCTTTATTTACTGTCGAGTGGACTCTGAATACATCAAAATAGGAATTTGATCGTACTCTCTTTAATTGTGCCCCCACACTATGTGTTTGAGTACTATCGCTATGTATAGAGTTGCCGGAGAAGGAGGTGTTATAGGGGGTAACTCCCGAAAACTTATGGGTGAGAAATGTTGCCTCTACTCCGGGATAGCTTTTAATTTTCTGATAGAAACTAAAGAATTGCTGTTGACCCTCCTCCTCTTTAATATCTTTAGAGTAAGATATCATGTAGGTGTTTTCAGTATTAAATCCTTTAGGTAATAGTCTGTTATGGAATAGAACGAAAGAGTAATCTATAATATACCAAGCTAAAACCGAGATAATTAGTAGCTCCGTAAAAATCCATAGATTTTTACCCCTCTCTATCCAAATCTGTTTTAAAATCTGTCTTATCATTTTATTAATTTTTATAAGTTTCAAAAAGTGTCTCTATAATACTCTTTCGAGTATATTTATATGCAGGGATGGTGGCAGAAAAGAGATTAACCAAAAGGATAGCGACAAAAGCCCATATAAACACCTCCACATTAAAAAGCATACCTGGTGTAATTCCGGAATCTGAAGAGAGCAAACCTCCCGAATAAAAAATCTGTGAAGAGATAAACCATTCACTGGACAAGACGATAAGAGAATATGAAATCAACACACCTACTAAGCCCCCCAAAAATGAGAATAATAAATTTTCTGTTACTACCTGATTTATTAATTTCATTTTTGAGGCTCCGAAGGCTTTTCTAATACCGAGTTCAGATGCCCTTTTATCCAACCTGCTACTATTTAGCCCTGAGAGGTTAATGGCAGGAACTAATAAGAAAATAGCGATTAATAAGGCAAAAGTGAGTTTTGTCTTTCCTATTTCAAGTGGCATATTCCCCCTTCTAAAGGAACTTGCAAAAGCGTCATCCGGCTGCCCCAATAGGTCTATCCTACTCTCAAGATTTGCTTCATGTTTCTTAAAGCTACCCTCTAACTCTTCTCTTATCTTATTCAAATCACCTTTGGACGGTGCTAAAATATAAGCTCTTATCATACCTAAAACCCCTTCCTCATCAAATTCCTCCTCATAATCGGCACGGGTGCTAAATGGAACCCACGCCTTAGCATAAGTACAAGGGAGAAGATAAGAACCATCTTTTACTACTCCCGCTATTTTATACTCTTTTTCATTGAGGGTTAGGTATTTACCGGCTACATCGGTTTCATTGAATAATTCTATTGAGAGGGTCTTGGAAATAACTATAGTACTAATCCCCGATTCAAACTCCTCTTGTGTAAAAGGTTTTCCATCAATAAAATCAAATGTGAAGACTTTCCAATAGTTGGCATCAGTATATTTGACATTGGCACTAATATCCCCTCTGTTATCAGGGAGTGTTATAACATCTCCACCTTGAAAGTTTAGCCATTCAGACCCTACTACCTCAGGTCCCTCCAATTTATAAAACACCTCTTTGAGGGTGTTATACGAGAAGAGTGAAGAAGACATACTATGGTCGCTTGTGTCCTTTGGAGAGGTTTGTAAAGATGAAACATATAGCATCCTCTCTTTATTCAGTTCGGGATATACCTCCCCCTTTCTTATAAAGATAAATACAGCCACTATCATTACCATAGTAATGGCTAAAGCAGTCCCTAATATGTAGATGCTGCTGTAGAGCTTATTCTCCTTTAGGAGTGCCCATGCTTGTTTGAAATAGAGTTTTATCATATTATTATATATTAAATTATTCAGTTTTTAATGCCTCTACCGGCTCTGTCTTCGAAGCTCTATATGCAGGAGGAAGTACCCCTAACAGTATCATCACTATTATTACTAATACGGTAAATAGTATAGAGATTACAAATCTCCATACTGTATAGTCCATGCAGTTATTGTATGTATAAATGATGTCCCAATAATATAGTGAGAAACAGACTATTAATGCAGGGATAAATGCAAATAAGAAGATAGTTATACTCTCAAGTGCAGAGTTTTTTATAATCTCTTTTCGTGTAGAGCCTAAAGCCATTCTCAATCCTATTTCTGAGCGTCTCGACTCCATTTTGAACCAGAATGTCCCTAATAATCCAAGGAAAATGATGAAAGAGAAGAATAGGATAACACTTGTAATGGTAGTTATGTATTTACTTATCCCAGAGTTTGTGTCATAATAGGAGGCTTTATCATCGTATGAGATGATGCCAAAAAGATAAAAAGGACCTATATTAAGTTTGGTTTTCATCTCCTCCATAAATCTTTCTGCAAAGTCACGAGTGTCAGCCTCTTTAGTCACCCTTAAACCAATAATAGGGATGGTATATGAAAGGCGAATCAAATTAAAAGGGGTATAAATAAGTGGTTCCAATCTTGAATAAGTGTCATATTTCATAGACTCGCATACTCCTGCTACTTTGAACTTTAGTGATGGCTCATAATAGTCATAAAACATTTCGCCTACCACATTCCTGTTGTTGAATAACGAATCTGCTAATTCCTTAGATATTACCGCCCCTTGTGGATTTTCGTTGATTCCCCAATTTGAAAAATTACCTTGTATTATATCTACCTTAAAAACATCGCTATAATGTTCACTGACATATCTTATTTTAGAGCCATAGGCACCCTTTCCATCTGTCGTATATCCTTGGAACATTACGTTAGGGTCATAAGGCTCTGAACCCGAATAGTAGGCAGTAGCCTCTACTCCCGGGTATTCATCTACTAACCTTACTATTTGCAAAAAGGGGTTAATCCAGTTTTTCATAGCACTATCAGGATTCGCTATTGTATTCTGAATTTCTGCATATAATATGGGATTGGCACGAAGTCGTAATCTATATACATTCTCTGTATTTACCCCCATCGGCTCCCCTCTCTTACTAAAAACAACATACATAAAGTCTATACAGTACCACATAAGTATTGTTACTACGAAGAGCTCGATAAAGACCCAAAGGTTAGAACGACCCTCTTTCTTGATTTGACTGATAATTGATCTCCACATATTATTCACCTTTAAGTATGTTAATGATTGATTTTTTAGATATTTTCCACACAGGTACCATAGCGGAAAGGAAATTTATAATTAGAGAGAAAACTAGGGTAGAGAGGAAAATAGCGGGATTAAAAAAGAGAGAGAGCGGGAGGTTAAAACCATCGGCGGCATTCATTGTCATTAAATCGGCTAAAAGGATATCTTTAAACAAGAGTATTGCTACTGAGGAGAGAATTACTCCCACTACACCACCAATTAGAGTCAGGACCATATTTTCAAAAATGAGTTGAGAGGCTATTTGTTTACTATTAGCTCCATAAGCCTTTCTGACCCCCACCTCAGTCTCCCTTTTCTTCATTTGTGAAGATAATAGCCCTGACATGTTGATGGCAGGTACTAATAGTATGATGACGATAAGGAGTGTAAAGACTTTTATAGGGTTGATATGTTCACTCTGAAAAAAACTCTCTTGAGGATGTGATTTAACACCCACTTCGAAAGTAAAATCTTGTAACAGTTCATTGAATGATTTTATCCTCTCTTCTATCTCTTTTTCCAATTTGGAGATTGATACCCCCTCTTTGCATAAAACCATAACTTGTGTGTTCCCTACTAAGCCCTCGCAGTAGCTTGCCATCCATGTCAAATTCTCTTTTTCCACCACACACCATACATCACTATATGCTTTGTTGAAAAGAGGGCTAAAGGATTTCACCACACCTGTAATACGGTAAGGAATAAAATTTATATTTATCTCTTTTCCTATGGCGTCTGTGGTGTTAAATAGTTTGAGGGCAAGTCTGTCTGTTATAATAGCATCCTTTCTGGTAGCATCTACCTGCTCACTATTAAAAGCTCCCCCCCGAATAAAGTGGAGTTGGAAAATCTTAAAGTAATTTTCATCAACTAAGCTAATGATACGCTTATCGCTATTAGAAGTGCTTGTCCCAACAAGTGCTGCACCTTCCCCTTTAAGAGCCGAATAACTCACTACATCTCCATTTTGCAACTCCCCGAATATAGATTTTGCAGCTTTATACGACATTCCTGTATTTGCATTGGAGTGGTTTTCAGTGCGATAAGAATACCCCTTAGTGGAATAGAGTACTCTGCTACGATTGCTTTCAGGTGCTATGTCGTTAGTTTTGAAAGAGTAAATCATAAACAAGACCATTACAAAGGTTATTGTCAATGCAGTAGCTAAAATCGATATAGTACTGAAAAGTGGACTCGATTTCAGAATGTATTTAATTTGTTTTAAGTATTGCCTTAACATTTTATTTAGTTTTTACACCTATTTTATGTTTATTTCTATAGTCAGTCATATTGGAAATAACTACTCTGTCCCCTGTTTGAAGACCCGAAACCACCTCTACATACTCATAATTACTCTCTCCTAACAGAACAGTTTTTCTAATTAAATTTTTCCCCTCCAATACGAATAGGTTATAGCTCCCTTTCCCCGAATAATAGGAGCTGTTTGCTATACGCATCACCCCCTCTTTTACAGCATTCATCACATAGACATCGGTTTTAAGACCTGAGCGGAGGCGACTATTTGCAGGGTCATCCAATTGGACTGAGAACTGGATTACCCCATTTTTAGAGAGAGGAGTTACACTGCTTACTACTCCTGATAGCTTCTCATTCCCTATTATCACGACCGCTTTACTTCCTGTAGAAATCTTATCTCCGTAACTATCAGCTATCTCCCCTTCAATCTTAAACTGCGATAGGTCTGAAATTATTGCTATTTGAGTCCCTTGTGGCACTCTAACACCCACTTGGTTATTGATATAAGTAAGGGTAGCTTTTCGAGGGGAGCGAATCTGTGCATCATCTAATATCCTCTTGGTCTCGGCGAGGCTTTTGCGAAATATCTCCAACTCAAGCTCTTTGGCTTTAATTTCAGCATCTGCTACCTGCTTATCGTTTTCATATCTGTTTTTTGATTGTTCTTGTTCCAATTTAGCCACTCTGTAATTCAACTCCGCCTCCCTGACTTTCTCTGTAGTTCCTGCCCCGATACTATCCAGATATCTCTCGTTTTTCACCTCCACACTCATTTTGTCCAACTTCATATCATTGACTTTTAATTGCATCTCGGTATTACTTAAAGAACTCTTATTGTTAATTTTTAAGCGTTCAATATTATATTGGCGCATTTGAAGTTCGTCTAACATTTTCCTATAATCTGTCTCAATCGATTGAAGGTCCAATTTCAGTAGGGGAGTGCCTGCCACCACCGAGTCCCCCGCTTTTTTATAAACCTCGACAATACGACTCTCGATAGGGGTGTTGATAATCTCCTCAAATGCCGGAAGCACTTTACCCGATGCGCTGACCGTAACATCTATAGTCCCTATTTCTACTTCTGATAACTTAATGTTTTTTAGATGAATGGTGTCGCGCAACATAGTAATGGTAAATACAATTATTGCAATAATTGCCACTATCACACCGGAGATTTTAATAATTCTCTTTTTACGTTCTCTCTGTAACACCTCTTTTGGTATTTCTCTGTCCATAATAATTTGTTTTAACTATACGTGGCAGAGATCGCAAACCGCAAGCCACTCTCTTAAAACGTTGACAATGAGAGGTATATATAAAACAAAACTGTCCGAAAACGGACAGTTCGGACAGTAGCAATTATAATAATTGGGGTTAAAACTCTAAAACTTTACAGAGATACCTGCATTTACAAGACCGCGGAAACCAAAACCAAGTTCAGCAAAGACTCCGAAAGTCTCTCCATAGCGAACTCTAAGGGCTGTGATATGGTATGCTAATTTTGTATAGGTGCTTGATGTTGGTGTTAAATTATTAGGGATTAATTTTTTAATTTTTTCATCCCTATAGTTAACACCGACATAAGCTCCCGAAGAGAAATCAAACGAGTCACCTTGATAGTAACTCCAATTTAAGTTTATCATTCCCACGACACTATGAACATCTGAATTATAGAGAGGTCTGTTTAGTGGCAATGAGGAGTTTGAAGATTTAGTAACAGACATATCTGCACTTGAATGACCATAACCACCATATATCCCAATAGAGAGCCCCTGTTTTATAAAAAAGTTATAACCGAATCCGGGTATCCCTGAAAAAGAGTGGTTAATGACTTTTCCTAAGGTATTTGCCTCTAAATAGATAGGTCTATTTAACAATGTAGCCAATTCCATAAGAGTAGGAGTTCCATACTGTACATAAAATTCACTTCTTGGGAAGTAATAGGCATCCCTTGTCTTTTTACTCTGTCCATAGATGGAGGGGATGAAAAATAACGAAGTAAAAATGGTGGCAATAATAATCCGTTTCATTATAGTAATATGTTTAATTAATCTTCTTTTTTGAAAGCCTTTTACTTAGTGAAATGCTTATAAGAGAGAGTGCTCCGCATAATAACATGGTAAAAGCCTGGCTTTCGTGAGAGATGGTAGCAAACACCACGCCAGAAGTTTGTGGTATCCCGTAAAGCGAAGAGAGTGCCAATGCAAGAATAAAATGATATGCCCCTATCCCCCCTTGAACAGGTATTATCCACCCAAGTCCCCCTATCACCATTAGGAACAGGGCATCTACTCCATTTAGGTGGGCAACATTAGGAAAAGCTTTAATGGTGGCTATACTCATCACCCAGTAACAAGTCCAAATCAGAGCAGTATAAAAGAAAAATCTCCCTCTCTGTTCAGTCTTAAAACCTGCTACTAAACCATCCCAAAGCCCTTTTAGGATATTATATATTTTTAGGAAAAGCTTTTTTTGTTTTAGAACTTCTCTTTTTTTATAAATCCATAAGCAGAGTAGAATCACAATAGCTAATATCCCGATAATGAGCCAAATAGCATTAAATGGAAGCGAGCTGACAAATGGAGCCCAGATATTCTCCTGCATAAAGCCCCCGAATTTATCCCATCTAATAAAGATTATACTTAGAAGAATTACCGCATAACTTACCATGTCCCAACTCCTCTCAAGTACCACAGTCCCTAACACTGACTGAAATGATGCTTTCTTAGTTGCAGAAATAACCCCACACCTAACAAATTCCCCCATTCTCGGTAGAGCAAAATTCGAGAGATACATAATCGTAACCCCGTCATAAGCCTCCCTTCGAGTTATACTTTTATTAAGAGGGAGCATTATAAGCCTCCACCTTAAACCTCTTATTATAAATCCGAAAATACTTGCTATCATCGAAACGCCTATCCACCAGAAATTACAACTCTTAACACCCTCCACCAAATCACTCCATTTAACCCCCCTAAAGGCAAAATAGAGAAGCACCAATGCTAAAGCAAGCATTAGTAACCATTGCCACCATGAAGTTTTGCCTTTTATAGAAAGCTTCTCCATGTATTATATAATCTTATTTGTTTTGGAATCAGGAAAGACGAGAGAGGGTTTAAATCCTTTAGCCTCATCGGGAGTCATTAAGGCGTATCCCATAATAATTATAAGATCGCCCACTGAGAACTGATGCGCAGCCGCACCATTGATTCCTATTTTTCCACTATTATGCTCTCCTGTAATTACATAGGTTTCAATACGATTCCCATTTGTAATATTTACCACCTGTACCTTTTCTCCCTCATATAACCCCGCAGCCTCCATTAATGCACTGTCAATGGTTATGCTCCCTATATAATCAAGATTAGCCTCTGTAACTATAACTCTATGAATTTTAGACTTTACGATTTCTAAAAACATCTTATTTAAGTTTTATATTATCTATTAACCTTACAGGTTTAGCGAAAACAGCACAAACAAGTTGAATATTATCCGCATCCCTCCATTCTTTAATTGGTTGCAAAGTTAACGCATTTATTATTTCTACATACTCAACTTCGAGAAAATCGTTATTATTTATTTCATCAGTAATAACTCTAATTGCCTCATCTACGCCCATTTTGTCCACCAAATTTCGAGCCATAGAGATAGATTTATAGATATGTGGTGCAGCTTTTCTCTGCTCAGGGGTGAGTAGGGCATTCCTCGAACTAAGAGCCAGTCCGTCAGCACTTCTCGAAATGGGACACCTGACGATTTCTATCGGATATGAGAGGTTTTTGGTAAAAAACTCCACTATTGCAAGTTGCTGAAAATCTTTCTCCCCAAAATAGGCTTTCGAGGGCTTCACCAGGTCAAAGAGTCTTGTCACCACCTGCGCCATTCCATTGAAATGTCCCGGACGATGAGGACCCTCCCCATAATTATCAAGTCCCCCAAGATCAATGATTCTCGTATCCAATACTCCGCTTGCTGCGTCGGGATAGACATCCACTACACGAGGAGCAAAGACAATATCTACTCCTGCTCTCTCCAAAAGGAGACAATCTTCTTCGAGGGTCCTTGGGTAAGTATTAAAATCGTTAGGGTTATTAAATTGTGTGGGGTTTACAAATACTGAAACTACCGTAAAATCGCACTCTTCAGCAGAACGTTTTACCAAAGAGAGGTGCCCTTCGTGGAGGGCTCCCATAGTGGGAACAAACCCAATAACAGCCTTGTCACCAAGTCTTTGATAAGCTGAATTATATTCTGTTAAGGTTTTAGCTGTGATCATACATTGTCAAATCAATGGGCAAACCTACAAATAATTTTTATCTTTTTAGTATCTTAGCACTTTCAAACATATTAAGATATATAAAAATGAAGTCTATTCTTGGAATTGGTAATGCCCTTACTGATATTCTCGCCGTTTTACCAGGAGAGGAGGTACTCTCCCAATATAATCTCCCTATCGGCTCTATGCAGCATATCGACCAGACCACAGGGGATAAAATCTGGCAGAGACTTAGAACAATGGATGTCCAATATGTTGCAGGTGGCTCGGCTGCTAATACAATAACAGGGACTGCGGTTTTTGGGATGCCCTCCGGTTTCATAGGGAAAGTGGGGGATGATGAGTTAGGTTCCCTTTATAAATCTGATCTTGAGAGGATCGGTGTTAAAACTCATCTACTTCGTGGGGAGTCTTCCTCAGGAAGGGCAATGGTTTTCATTACTGCTCCCAATGCTGAACGCACCTTTGCGGTCTATCTTGGTGCGGCACTCGAACTGGTTCCCGAAGACCTTAAACCGGAGTTTTTTGTGGGATACGACTACTTCCATATTGAGGGGTACTTGGTTCAGAATCAGGCACTCTTAAGGAGGGCAGTGGAGATGGCAAAGGCGGCAGGTCTGATTATATCTATTGATATGGCCTCTTATAATGTGGTTGAGTCAAATCATGCTTTTCTACATGATATAGTTGAAAACTTCGTGGATATAGTTTTTGCTAATGAAACAGAATCTGAAGCATTTACACGAAAGAAACCGCGTGAAGCCCTCGATGTTCTCGCCCAAAAATGTAAAATAGCCGTGGTCAAAATCGGGAAAGAGGGTTCAATGGTCAAAAGTGGAGATGAGTACCATTTCATAGAGGCTTGGCCTGCAAATACTATAGATGCAACAGGAGCCGGAGATATTTATGCTGCCGGATTTCTATATGCCCACTCACTTGGGATGCCCCTTAGAGTCTGCGGTGAGATAGGGTCGATAATAGCCGCCAAGGTGGTTGAGGTTATTGGCTCTAAAGTAGATATTCCGAGATGGAAGATAGCAAAACAGGAGATAAGAGAACTTATAGCTAAAGTGGAAGGTAGGGAGCTGTAACGGAATCAGGATTAGAAATAATCTCTTCAGGTTTCCCCTCAGCAACTATTTTTCCACCATTTTTTCCCCCTTCCGGTCCCATATCGAAAATGTAATCCACTGATTTTAGAACATCCACATTATGCTCTATAATTATAACGCTGTTCCCTTGATCTACAATTCTCTGTAATACCCCTAACAGCACTTTAATATCTTCTGTATGCAGCCCGGTAGTCGGTTCATCCAATAGATATAGGGACCTCCCGGTACTCGACCTTAAAAGCTCCGATGCAAGTTTCACACGCTGATTCTCGCCACCGGAGAGGGTAGTGGTGGATTGCCCTAAGCGAATATACCCAAGCCCCACCTCTTCAAGAGAACGGAGTTTCCCTGCTATTGAGGGGATATTTTCAAAGAAAGCGAGAGATTGGGAGATGGTCATATTGAGGACATCATTGATATTTTTCCCTTTGTATTTAACAGCGAGGAGATCCGGCTTGTACCGCTTCCCATTGCACTCCTTGCAGGTAACATTAACAGAGGGGAGAAAGTTCATCTCTACCACTTCGACCCCTGCCCCCTTGCAGACTTCGCAACGTCCCCCTTTGACATTGAAAGAAAATTTATTGGCTTTGAACCCACGAATCTTTGCATCCGGAGTCTCCTCGAAGAGCCTCCTTATATCCCCGAAAACTCCTGTATAGGTAGCAGGGTTGCTTCTGGGGGAGCGTCCTATCGGGGATTGGTCTATTTCGATAACCTTGTCGATATTCTCAATCCCGATTATCTCCTTATATGGAAGAGGGGTATAAAGTGAACGATAAAACTTATTGCTTAGAATCGGCATAAGTGTTTCATTAATAAGGGAGGACTTTCCGCTACCGCTGACGCCGCTTATCCCCACAAAACACCCAAGTGGAATCCGAATATTGACATTTTTCAGGTTATTACCTGTCGCCCCTTTTAATTCAAGAAAGTTCCCATTTCCATTACGGCGAGTAGTCGGAACCTCTATTCTCCTTCTCCCTAACAGATAATCTGTCGTGTAACTCTCCTTAGGAATGTTTTCGGAGTTGAGGGTAAGTTTAGCAGGGTCATCGCAGAAGAGGACTTCTCCCCCCTTTTCCCCTGCGCCGGGACCCAAATCGACAAGCCAGTCGGCGTTACGAATCATCTCCTCATCATGTTCCACCACCATAACGGAGTTACCCTCATCACGTAGTTTTTTAAGGGAGTTGATAAGCTTGATATTATCAGACTGATGAAGACCAATACTCGGCTCGTCAAGAATATAGAGTACATTTACGAGTTTAGAGCCTATCTGTGTGGCGAGTCTGATCCTTTGACTCTCCCCGCCGCTTAATGATTTGGTGGCTCTTCCGAGTGAGAGATATCCTAACCCTATATCGATAAGAAAACCGATTCGGTCTTTAAGTTCTTTCAAGATATCTGAGGCAATCGCTTTCTCCTTCTCATTAAACTTCGTCTCTATTATGGAGACCCACTCATGGAGGTCGGTTATATCGAAGGATGAGATCTCTGCTATATCCTTTCCATCTATTTTAAAACAGAGTGTCTCCTCTTTAAGCCTTCTGCCGTGACAGAGAGGACATTCACTCTCCTGAATATAGCGCTCCTTTTTTTCATATAGCGAATCACTATCATCATCGGAGAGTTCGAGACGGGAGATAAGCCCCGGGAAGGTAACCACTTCACTTAACCCGAAACTTGTGGTAATTTTTAATAAGTCATCGGAACCGTATAGAATATGACTCATAGCCTCTTCAGGAATCTCCTGTATCGGGTCATTTAGCGAAAATTCATACTTTTTCGCAATGGCATCCAAGATAAGGAATATTTGATTCTCTTTTTTCTCTCCTATCGGAGCAATACCTCCTGCGGCAATGGAGAGTGAGTAGTCGGGAATAATTTTAGA
>CAZXOP010000008.1:24238-34656 GCA_964642235.1 uncultured Muribaculaceae bacterium | reverse complement strand
GAGTATCAGTATCGAAACTAACAGACGTTAAAGCAGTTCCTCTGTTTATACCCCAAACAGGTACCTCTCTGCTGTAATTGAAGACAAGTCCATTCTGGAGAGTTACTTTTATAGCAAGAGTATATTTACCTTTGGTATTATTTATATAATTATTAACGACAGTGTATGTATTAGCGATTGAATACCCTGGTTGAACAGCAAGAGGACCGGAAATAGTAGATACTCCTCCGATGGTAACTGATGCGATTTGAGCATTTGACTGTATCCCGACTTGAAGAGGGGCAGGCTGTCCAACCACAAGTCCAATATTTGGAGATGGTACTATGGAATTTGCTTGAGGTATCCAGTTAGTGTAATCCAAATCAACTTTTATAAGGGAAGAGGTGACTGTTTGAGAGACGGTAAGACCCGCATCGTTAGTTACTTTCAAAACAAAGGTAAATACTCCTGTGGTGGTAGCAACCGTGGCCGCATTAGGGACAGTATAATTAAATACCGTATTCCACTCTGCCGCTCCGGGTGTTAAATTCAGAAGAACATCTGTTCTCTCCTCATTATTACTTGATAAGATATACTTCCTCTCTAATTTCACTGAGGTTATGACACTCTCTCCTGAACGTGCAGAGCAATTAATTGGGAGAACATCATCCGGTAGGAATATTTTAGGCATATTGAGCTCTGCTGACAATACCCCGAAACTCTCGCTCTTTACACACCTTACAGGGGCACCAACACGACGGTTAGCATAATCCAATGTTACTGTACTACTATATGGAGTATCTATACCCGGTTCAGTCCATGGAGCAGTATTTGATAAATAGACTCTGGAGCGATGAAGATAAGTATCCCCTGTGGTCATACCATAGAGAGCTGACTGATAATCTGCTTTCCTCCCCACATATCTCCACTCTCCAACTAGTGAGTTCAGACCTCTATCCACCCCTTTATAACCTGTATAGGGGAAATAAAAGGTTTTACCATTTTTATTATAAGTCTGTCCATAATTCGTAAGCGTTGGGGTAGAACCGGTAAAAAAGGCATTTAATTCCGCACCGGCAACACGATACCCAAATGGACATGGGTCATAAATAGTCTTAACGATGGTTGACTCTTTAAACCCCCAAAGGAACGTATAATTACCATAGAGCCAGTTGTAGTTATAAACTTCTGTCTGTTCAGCAGGGAGAATAAAGTATAAAGGATTCTCCACACCATCCTTTAATGTGGGTTTGGCAAACTGTTTAACCTCTATATAATTGTGTTTCTCAGAAGAGTAGTCATAAAAAGGGGCACAGAGTAAATTAATCTGTGAATGATTAAATGTAGGTGGACCAGGAGAGGGATCTTTCCTTCCCCATTGGTAATAGAGACCATAAGTCTCAAGGGCATCAGCATCATTTGTCCATATGGCTTTGGTAGCTCCTATATTTCTATCGAGAAGAGTATAGGTAGCACTCCCGGAAGTAAATGACTGCTCGGCAGGATAATCTGTTATCCAAATATGCCAGCTCCAAAGTATTTTTCCGTTATTATCATAAACAGCTATGACCGCATTCCCCTCTTTATTAGGATTCGGCACCTTAAATCTGACATATCCATAAATAAGTTCTACATCAGAGATAAGACCAAGCGAGGTCTCCCAGAGAATCTGAGCATAAGCAGGGGTAATTTCAGCATTGAGTGGATACATCTTTTGTGAGCCACTTGAAATAATACCTGCCTGACCATTACCTATGGTGGTAGCTGAGAAACAGAAACCATTATAAGCCTCATAAGTACTTGAACCTTTAGGATTTTCTCTTCTATACCTATTATCTAAAGGAGAAACTATATAACAGTTGGCATATTTATAAGACCATACTGAACCACTTTCTGTAGTAAACTCTTTAAGGGTAGTAAGGTCGAAAAAGTGTTCATTACTTTCATTTTCAAGTAGAACAGCTATAGACCCCGTGGTTTTCAAATCCAACATTACATCATATATGAAACCGGCTTTAAAAATTTCAACTGTGCTATTGTCTGCTTTCTTAAAAAGGTTACTTATATCCACCATATAAACTCCATTGGTGGTATGTAACTCTATTGAGAGTAAATTATCGGGGCGGATTAGGGCATATCCTAAATAGACTTTATTGGCTGGGGAGTTAGCCCCTGTCAAAGAGATGGGATAATTAGGTGAAAGGTTATCATCTGCATGATTGGTATCATCACCATACATAGGGGTGGTTACAATATTAAAATTAGAGGGGGAGCCCCAATCGTAAACCTCTCCCCACTCACTGTTTTTCTCTTCGGGGAGCCAAATTTTGCAGGTAGTTGGTTGATTTTGGATTATAACATTTGAAATATTTCCCCACATAGAGAGATTATTAGGGCTCTGCTCCGCATAAGCAAAAATTCTAACAGCAGAGAGATAATGTTTATATGTAAAATAGTTAGAATAACTGGGGTTTGCAGGGTAATGGCCAAAAGGTTGGGTGTAAATATTAGCATTAGTAGTAGGGTGCTTATCACTTGGGTGAGGTGTAGTGGAATTATATTTATGCCAATGCTGACCCTCACAGACATTACTTACCATAATATCTTTAGAGCCATCAAGTCCTGAAAACTTAAGTACTGTTCTCTTTCCTTTCCCGGGAATCTGTACATCATCTTCCCTGACACTATTAAAGAGGGTATTTTCAAAAAGTGTAGCAGCAGCCACTCCTGCACCATTTCGAGGAAGCAGGCAGTTTCGAGGATACCACCCAACCATTCTTGTATGATAAAAATGAGTTGTATCAGTTAGATTTTGAACAAGTATTTTATAAGACTGAACGGGGTCAAGTGTAATGGAACGATAATGAATCCCTGTGGTATTATCGGGAGAGGAGACCACTGTCCCCTCAAGAAGGTGTGAGAGCTTCCAATTAACAGTAGAAGCGGCATCTCCTCGTATATAAGTATATAATCCATTATTAGAGCCATCAACATCCTCATCTATACGGAGAAAGTTAGCATCCATGGATCTTGTGGTTATTTGGTCAAAAAGGGCACGGGTAGCTAATGGGGGTTTAACATCATCTATGACACAATATGGCTGAATCATAGAGGAGACATTACCCTTCTTAGGCTCTAAATTAATCTCCATTCTGCTACAGGAGAAGAACCCAAAGCAGAGAGAAAGCAGTATTAAAAATATATATCTCTTCATAATCTTATCCCCCTTAATCTTTTTGACACCTTATAGACATACCAAAAGCCGCCCCTTTAGGAACAACACCAGAATAAGTATGTGTCTGTTGACCTGCCCAGTTATTTTTATAATCATAATAACGGGTATTATACTTTCCCATTGGCATACCTGTGTACATAAGACCGTTGGTGCCTACTTCTGAGCAATAACCAGTGGTAGGGGCACGAAATCCCGCGAATGGGTACCAATTATTGGCAAATTTTCCTTTATTTAGGACTATACCGTTTGTATTAAAACCAGCCTCTCCATTTCCAAGTGAATACCCTCCGGTATGATCACCTCCAACAATATATTTATAAGTTTCCCCGGTATAAAGTCCTGAAATCTCACCATCCCAAGCATAATGGAAAGGGGTACGATATCCGGGAGGACAGGGATCATGCATAGTCTTAGAAAATGTCTGCCCTTGAGCTGTCCAGTCAGCGACTGCATATCCCCACATAACTACATTAACATACCCATCAGCGAAAGTTGTAGGGTACCACCCTGAATTAGTGGCACCTTGAATGCTCCCCGAATAATAGAAAGTCATAGGATTTGAAGCTGAAGAGATAACACTATTAGCTGGAGAAGTTGAGATAGTCGTTCTTTCATCCCATGATGCTCCATTTTTCAACCACCAACGAGAAGATGAAAGATTAGTAGGAGATCCGGAATTAAATGCAGGGGGACCTATAAAAGGGTCTTTCCTTCCCCACTGGTAATAAAAACCATAAGTGGCAAGAAGTTGATTATCAGAAGCAAAAGAGAAAGGGTTAGTTATATTAGGTGCAAAGGTTGCACCCAAAAACCTATCCATTAAGGCATATTTCCCCGAAGCTATATCAGCAGGGGGATCAGTAAGCCAAATATGCCAAGTCCATAATATATTATTTGCGTTATCGTAAGCAGCAAGTACAGTGTTACCCTTAAAAAATTCATCTATATAAAAAGTTACATACCCTTCAGAGTCAGGGACCCCTCCATTAAGGAGTTTAATACACATAAATCTTTGTGGGTCTGTGATATTATTAGCCAATGCATTTGCTCCTGTGGCAGCAAAATCCCCTTGCCACCAAAGGACATCGACCTTTACAGGGGAGATATTTACATTAAGTCCTCCACTAATTTCAGCTATGTGATCACCACCAAGAGGGAACAATGCCCCCACCCCATTTCCTCTTACCGTAGCCTTAAATTTATAGTACCCATCTTTGCTCACTATATAACTATTTGCTGTCTGTGTAGCAGTAAGATTTTTAACGATACTTGTCCCTTTTGTAGAGATACACCTAATAGGGGCTGCTCTGTTTCTACGTCCATCTGCAGGTATCGCAGAGGCTCCATTTTCATAAGTAAAATAATATGGTTTTCCACTACTATTATTTATAGAGGTCGCCCATAAAAAGAGCGGAGTAGTGTTTTTAATAGTACCATCCACATCGAGATACCCTTGAAAAGGATAGTATATATTTTGTGAGGCTATAGCGAGATTTACACCTTTATTGGGGACAGAATTAATTGTAAAATCTGACATATTTTTCCACATCCTATAATCTGATGCACGATACCCATGTGGACATGGGTCATATATGGTTTTAACATCATCTTCAGAGTCAGAGACCCAACCCCATAGATTATTTGCTTTTGGAGTGCCGGAATTTAACCAATTATATGGGTCAGTACTCCCTGTCCCATACATGGTGGTAGGATTAGCGATGGCTGTAGCCATGGTAGTTGTAGCACTCTCCAGAGAGAGAGTATAGCTTCCGGATGTAGCTCCCTTAAATGGGGTAGGTCGTCCCCATTGATAGTAAAGGCCATGCATCTTACTATAATCATTACCGTCCGGAGCATTGGCAATAGCACCTAAATTTCTATCTTGTGCTGAATATCCGGATAAATACCCATGTACTTTTACCTTATCACAGACCCAAATATGCCAAGTCCAGAGGATTTTAGCCTTTGATGCATTTTCATAAGCAGCAATTATTACATTCCCCTCTGCCTTAAGGGATCGGTCAGTAAGATCTGACTGATTTCCATGTACCTTAAAGAGGACCTTCCCCATAGAGAGTGTGTTAGAAAGCAACTGCACAGTCTGCGTAGGAATCGGATTGGAAACTCCGTCGTTAGTTAAATCGAGGGGGACATCCGGCATATCAGACCATAAAATATCTATATAGCCCGGATTAAGAGTGGTATTACTTACCCCGACAGGGGTTCCCACCCCATTCCCCATAACATTCCCATCAAAGGAATAACCGTAATTGGCAGAGTTAATCATATAGCTATTGGCTGTTCCATAACTACTTAGATTAAAATACATATTAACGGCTGCCTCCTGTTTTATATCTTCGGGGAATTTTTGCCACTCAGCCACTGAAACATCGGCATTAATAAATCCGTGGTCTGAAAACCTAAGAATAATATCATAAGCACACCCCGGTTTAAAATTCCTTGCAATAGAGACCGACTGAGCTGCTGTCGCATGTTCTGTTTTAATAGCAATATTCAAAACTCCTGCAACAGGAGGGGCTGAAATACATTTAGCCACAAGTCTTTTATTAGCGATTCCAAGAGGGAGTTCTGTGCCGGGATCCCAGAATATGTTATTATTTGGGTCATTAAAAGATAAATTAAAGGTAGAATTCGAATAAGAGATCTCATATTGAGTACCTGCTGCATCACGCGGGAGGGTAAGAATACACTGATTAGGGACATCATTAATCCCCATCTCTGTTACAGCACCCCAACGAGCAGCAGTATTCACTCCGGTTGGGAGTGTCATAGCATAAACATAGACTCTAAATTGGGAGAGCGCATGTTTATATGTCACCAAATTAAAACCATCATGTTTATTCCCTATTGCCACATCTCCATACATAATATCAGTCTCTCCATTAATAGGAAATGTTACTGTTGTAGAGGTAGCATTAGTTGCAAATGTGCCACCCTGTGGGTACCAAGAGGCATATCTTATATGGTATGTCTGACTTCTAAAAAACTGAGGCTCAGATATAAACTCTATATCCCTCTTATAATCGTTAGCTGGGTCAGGCTTATGTAGCTTCCCTGTTATCGGCGCCCTGCATGAGAGAAATTTAGGGTAATTAGGATCTCCGCTATAGTTCTGATCGATTCTTACGAGAGAGATATTTAGAGCCTCATCACTATCAGTGTTCTTTATTCCGGATGTTGAAGTAGCATTTCCCTTTGTATCTGTTTTGGCATAAGAGAGCGAGCCGTAAAGACGCACTTTATTGGAGGGGGTAGGTCCTTCATTTGTATGACACGCAGTAAATACAAATGCAATAAGAGTCGCAAATAATAAAAATCTGATATAGTATCGCTTTTCTTTCATAATAATCTATTAAACTGCCGGTAATATAGTACCTTCTATATAATCTATATTTTTCCAAGGAGCAATTACTCCTTCTAAATGGATTCCCGAATCGACCTTTAGGGTATATATAATTTTATGCCCCGGAAGCCAGCTCGAAGGGGAAAAATTATATAGATTAAATGTCTCAGAATATGAAACATAATTATTCGAAGCAGATGATGATGTTCTCTCGTTAATCCAATATTTTATGGTCAATTTAGCATCGGAAGCAAGCTGCTGTGGAATAGTCATAATTTTCATCTTTGCCTGAGTAGCTTCACGCGTATTAGCTATATTAACCTTATGTGAAGTCGTGTCACCGGAAATGGTATAAGAGGCTGTCTTAGTTCCTGAAGGACTATAACTCCATGTATGTCCTGTACTGGAGCCATAAGGGGCAATCACAGTACAAGTCATACTCCCTGATGAGTAAATCCCTGTAAGTGTCATACTTTGAATACAGGCTTCATACATAGCCTCTGCCTTTATTACATATATCTCTACAGCAGGCATTGAGTGTTCAAATGTAAGACGGCAGAGGGGCCTTGAGGCTCCGTTAGCTACTGAGTATGTCCGCGAAAGGAGGTAATCTATCATATTAGCCTCAATATAAGTCGTGGGCTGAGTAACTGCTATAGTTAAAGCATTATTAGTAATAGTAATCCCCGTATTAGTAGAGCGTGTATAAGCATAAAATGAATAACTACTTCCGTTTGCCCACCATTTAGTATCATTTGAATTTTGGGGATACCATATATTATTCGATGTATTTCTTTCAAATGAAGTAGCAGAGAAAATAGCCGTTGTATTATCCTGTTTTCCATAAATAAAAATAAGGTTGTTATTTACATCAGCGGGTGTCATCTGAGCTTTGGTGGAGAGGTACTCCTCATCCAGCCCGAAACGAATAATATTCGCATCTGATTTCTCTCTCTTTTCACACCCTGATAGGAGCAAAATCAAAAAAATAGCAATATATATTATTGAATATCTCATACTCTTTCTATTTAAGCGTAACTTCTTCCTCTATCCAGTCCAACACCTCCACATCGAATAAAATTCTGCTCTCTGTAATAGAGATGGTATAAACATAATGTTTAGAAGGGAGCCACTCCGTAACAGTAGTGGAAGTTGAGAGTGATAAATTCAGAGTGTATTGTGTTGATCCGGCAGGAGCAACAGTTAAGTTAATTTTTATATCGGTGTTAGATTGGACCTGTTGAGGAATCACTAAAATTCTCTCCGAGAATAACTCATAATATGTAGAGGCATTTATCGGAAGAGAGGAGAGTCCGGAAGTTTTACCCGGATAACGTGTATTCCCTATCTCTTTTGCCCCTGTGGTACTCCAAGTGCATGGTGTGGCAGTATTAGCTATAGTACAGCTCCCTTGATAGTAAAGTCCCGTAAGAGAGATATTAGAAACTGTGATGTTACCTACAGAGACATTTCTAAGCTTGAAAGTTAAAGAAGAGGTGGCATGCTTCATATTAAGGGGGACAGGGGAGGCACTCACAGTAGATGTCACCAACCTCTCATTAACTGAATACATTAAATCGGTCTGATTAGGATTAGTAGTTAATGCAGAAGTATATGTAGTGGTAACCTTGCTCTCGGCAGGTGTATATGTATATGCAGAGGCACTATAAGGATAAAGGGAGATAAATTTATATGTCTGACCGGGAATCCAATATTTTAAACCTGTATAAACCCAATTAGGAGAGCTGTAAGTAAGGTTTATATTATCAAAAAGAGTTGAAATAGGAGACCCTGTTCCTGTGGGGAACCTCAAAGCATATATACTTAACCCCGATGAAGTCTGTAAATCAGTAACATTAGTAACTAAAGCCTTAGTGTCAAAAGGAGTTAATTCCGAGGTAAATCCGATAGAAACATCCGAGGGATGCTCCCCTTTACAAGAAGTAAGCAGGTATAAGAGAATACCCGTGAGTAATATTAAAATAATCCTTTTCATCGCGCCGCAAATGTAAGAATAAATCTTTGAATGACAATACTAAAATCTAAAAAACAATCTTTTTTTCTTATCAATTTTAACTTTTAATAAATTACCATTTATGGAATAACTCTTCGAAGGGAGAGACAATTTAGATATCTCTAAATAATCAGGTAGTAAAAAAACAAACTCTCCGGGCGTTAAAGCCTTTATTGAAAGCTCTTTTATCCTTCTATTTTCCCATCTGCAAGAGACCTCAGCATTCCCCTCCACCTTAAAACCCTCAAAATATCCATCTGACCACTCTGTAGGTAGAGCAGGAAGGAGCTCTATATACCCATCAAAACTCTGAATCAGCATCTCCGCTATCCCCGAAGCCCCTCCAAAATTTCCATCAATCTGAAAAGGGGGGTGTGAACAGAAAAAGTTTGGGTATGTTCCACTCCCCACTCTTGAGGTCTCGGAGTTAAAAGCAGGTTTCCAAAGAGCCTCTAAAAGTTTTAATGCACGCTCCCCATCTCCCAATCTTGCCCAAAAATTAACCTTCCATGCTCTTGACCACCCTGTCCCCCCATCCCCTCGCCTATCGAGTGTGGCTCGGCATGCCTCCATTAACTCCGGCGTTTTACTTTTGGAAATAAGGTTTGAAGGGTGAAGCCCATAGAGATGTGAGACATGTCGATGAGTCGGTTCCACCTCCTCGTAATCCTCAAGCCACTCCTGAAGAGAGCCGTTTTTACTTACTATATGAGGGGGGAGTCGCTTTTTGGCGCTATCTAAACTCATTGCGAAGTCTGAATCTACCCCTAATATCGCAGCTGCTTCAGCAGTATTCCTAAATAACTCCTTGATTATCTGATTATCCATTGTGGAGCCCATACAAAGTGAGACCGCCTCTCTCTTCCCATTCTTATTCTTGATGTAAAACGCATTCTCAGGAGAGGTGGTGGGAGCAGTAACAAGCCATCCATGTGTAGGCTCCTCAATAAGCATCGAGAGGAAAAACTCCGATGCCCCTTTCATTACAGGATAGACCTCAGCCAAATAGTCCCTATCCATTGTATAGAGATAGTGATTCCAGAGATGTTGACAGAGCCACCCTGCTGAAGTGTTTGTTGCCCCCCATGATGCCTCTTCCCCCGGAGCTGTGTCGAGCCAGACATTGGTCTTCATGTGTGTTACCCACCCTTTTGCACCATAAAATGAGAGTGCGGTAGCCTCACCGGAGTTTAGCAATGATTTGGTAAGTTCGATTAATGGGAGGTGTAGCTCCGAGAGATTACAAACCTCTGATATCCAAAGGTTCATCTGCACATTTATATTAAGGTGGTAATCCCCATTCCAAGGGGTCTGAATAGTATTAGCCCAGAGTCCCTGTAGATTAGGGGGGAGAAGCCCCACCCTCGAAGAGGAGATTAGAAGATAACGACCATATTGAAGATAGAGAGTGGCAAACGAGGCAGTTGGCGAACCACTCATTGAGAGTTTTAATCTATGGAAAAGAGATGAATAAGAGGCAATATGATCCCTTTTAAGGGCCTTATAACTCTTTTTCATGGCATCGGAGAGAAGCCTATTGGCCTCAAGTTTCTCATTGTCATTGCGGGCCTGACCCGCAATCTGAGCCTCCCCGTCACCGTCATTGCGGGCTTGACCCGCAATCCCGGCCTCCCCTTTAAGGGAGGCAAGAAGCGCCTTTGCCCCACTCTGCGCACGCTCTGCACACTCCTGATAATTAGTAGCAGAGGAGAGAAAAACAATAAGTTCAGATGCCCCCTCCACCACAACGCTATCTCCGGAGTAGAGAACCCTCCCCCCATTGTTTTTAACTTTTAGAATATTGTAATACCTCAACCCCTCTACCC
>CAZXOP010000008.1:0-24138 GCA_964642235.1 uncultured Muribaculaceae bacterium | reverse complement strand
CTCCCCCCATTGTTTTTAACTTTTAGAATATTGTAATACCTCAACCCCTCTACCCCTTCGGTGCCACTATTTAAGGTTCCGCTCATAATAAGACTCTCCCCCTCTGTAAAGACCTCGCTCCTCTCTGCTCTTGAGAGCCTTATAGTACAGTTTATAAGCTCTTTAGAGGGACTCTTCCTCGCTTTAGATATTCTAATAATAGAGACATCATCTGCAAAAGAGGTAAAATACTCCCTTTCGAAAATCCCATCCCTCGAATAAGCCATAGCGGTATTAAGATCAAGTCCCCTCTCATACTCTTCGGTTACAGAGTTATCCCTTTTATAATCAATAATAAGATCCCCCATGGTTTGATAACAACCAAATGGGACATTTGCCCCCCTCCCTCTTCCTGTCCCTTTACCTCCGCAAGTAAACGATCTGTTTGTAAGTTCCTCGGCTTCTCTATTTTTACCTTGAATTAAAAGCTCCCTAATCTCTGGCAATGCCTTAAGGGCAGTGGGGTTCGATGCATCCTCCCAAGAACCTGACCACATGGTTATCTCATTGAGAACTATCTTCTCTCTATTTACCCCTCCATCAGGCATCATCCCGACTCTTCCATTGCCAAGTGGAAGGGTCTCCTCCCAGACTGCTGCAGGGGAGTTAAATGAGAGTTTTAGATTAGAATCAAAAATAGGGGTTTTCGATGCGCATCCTGACAACGAAAACGACACAAACAGTAATAATATCAATCGTTTCATACCCCAAAGATAATTAATATTATTTTTTTTCTACCTTTGAATATGAATAAAAATTACATAACACTTGATGAAGGGATAAAGATCAGTAGTCCACGGAGTTTCTCTGCCCTTATTAAACCTGTCGGAGCCTCATGTAATTTGGAGTGCACATACTGTTATTACCTCGATAAAATGCGACTCTATGAGGATAAATTATCGGTAATGTCAGATGAAATCCTCGAAAAAATGACCCAGGAATATATCTGTTCCAATGCAGCAGAGGAGATAAATTTCGTATGGCACGGAGGGGAACCGCTCCTGGCAGGGATAGAGTTTTTTAAAAAGGGGCTCTCTTTTCAAAAAAAGTACAATAAAAAAGGGAAGGTTATAACTAACTCCATTCAGACCAATGGGACCCTTCTGAATGATGAATGGTGCGCATTCCTGAAAAAAAATCGTTTCTTGGTGGGACTCTCGTTAGATGGGGGACGCGACATATACAATGAGTATAGAAAAAACAGAGCAGGGATAGGGGCATTCGATAAAGCAATAAGGGGGCTTGAGCTCCTTAATAAACATCGGGTGGATTATAATATCCTCTGCGTTCTGAATAACCTTTCAGAGGGGAAGGGGGGAGAAATTTACTCGTTTTTAAAATCGAGAGGGGCAAAATATATTCAGTTTCTCCCCTCTGTAGATTATATCTCGGAGAAAGAATTTTATCGGGAGAGAGGGGTAATCGTCTCCCCTCTTAAAGTCGAATCTTCCGAGTCAAAGGAATATATAAAAGCCCCTTGGTCTATCTCCCCTAAAGGGTATGGGGAGTTCTTAATAGATGTCTTTGATATCTGGGTTAGGAATGATGTGGGGAAGATATTTGTCCAGCTATTCGATATGACACTCTGCTCTTGGTGTAACATTCCCCCTCCGCTCTGTGCATATAGAGAGAGTTGTGGAGATATAATAGCTGTAGAGAGAGATGGAGAGGTCTATTCCTGTGACCATTTTGTCTATCCGGAACATAGACTTGGGAATATAATGGATAAATCGATAGTGGAGATGATCTCAAGCGAAGAGGGGATAAAATTCGGAATTAATAAAAGAAACACCCTCTCCAAAGAGTGCCTTTCATGCATATACTATTTCGCCTGTAAAGGGGAGTGTCCTAAACATAGACATGAAATAGGGAGAGATGGGGAGAAAAAATTTACTCTGTGTGAAGGGATACTTGCGTATTACCAACACACAGAGCCTTATATGAAAATAATGAAGGAGCTTCTTATGCAGGAGAAACCCCCTTCACTTATTATGGATTGGGTAAAACAGAGAGGGTAAACCTAAAGAGATACTCCTTAAATGGGAGCATATATTCGGGGCGAGGAAGGGCACCCCAGCTCGTAACACACCCAAGTCCCATCTGAGAGAGTTCAAAGTTTACATAAGTCGCATTCCTCTCCACCAATTCACCGGAATGTCTTACTGAACCGGGCCTCCCCACATCCAAATCCTCCGTAGAGTATGGAAGAGCAGAGGCTGAAAATGGAGTATCCGCAGTGATTCTAAAACCAAATCCATTACGATCCACCACATCGAAATAGCGCAAGTCACTCTTGGTACCCGACTCCTGAGGACGAACATAGTCTTGATGATACTGCTCTGAGAGGGGTTGTCTATAGAGTCCTATCGGGGCAGAACTATTTCTATCCGAATAGTTCTCGTGAGGACCTCTTCCATACCATGAAACGACATTAAACCTTGAGGGCATTACGAGTGTCATTCCATATCTAAAGAGGTTAGAGGCATCTGAAACATCTCCGGGGAGTAAACGCTCCTCCACAGCAATATCCCCTTTACCATTTATAATATAGGTCATCTCCATATTGGCTCCCACAGGGAGTATCTTATGAATGGTCTTGATTATAACACTCTTTCCATCTTCGCTCTGAGTACCCTCCATAGAGCTTAGCTCAAAAGTGGGGTATCGCCATGCATTATATTTTCTCTGTAACCCTGCCCCCTCATCATTCTCTGTAACCCCTCTTTTAAAATCGGGGATTAAAGGTTCATCCTCTTTTATAACAGAGGCTCCATCATAAACATACCTAACTAAAAACCCTTTGCTTCTACAGAAAGCCATCTCCCAATTTTCACCATTTACAGTATAAGAGAGTTGATTACTTCTAAAAGAGATAGGAGCATCGGGGCTCTTCACTTCATAATTCCCTTTAATGTCATACTCTTTTATTATAATCTGCTCTTTGGCTATGGTAAAACCTGCCTCCAGAAGAGGGGATGCACTC
This sequence comes from uncultured Muribaculaceae bacterium, assembly GCA_964642235.1. Lineage (GTDB taxonomy): Bacteria > Bacteroidota > Bacteroidia > Bacteroidales > UBA932 > CAYSND01. Next base: position 21,116 of record CAZXOP010000008.1, on the reverse strand, counting down.
TTTAACTTATAGGAGAGATTTAGCAGTACCTCTTTCGAAGATGAGGGGTAATTATTAAATGAAACCCCTAAAGGAACTATCACTCTCTGCTGTGGTGCCACTTTAATATCATTGATAACACCTGAAGTAAATGCTCTTCCATCAGATAGAAGCTCCCATTCGAGACGATAGTCTGAAAGGTCTTTAAAGAAATATTCGTTAAATATCTCCACCTCCCCTCTGGAAGCATCTTTCAGAGTGCTCCAGATAGACTGATATTGATGCTGAACTTCATAAGCATGTGCATGAGGGGTACGTACCGATGAGATAACTCCATTACAGTTAAATGAATCATCGGAAGGATCGACTAAGTTAAAATCCCCACCATAGAGGTAGGAGATCTTCCCATTCTCCTCATAGCGGGTTAATGCCTGATCCACCCAATCCCAAATAAACCCTCCTTGGAGAGCGGGGTACTTCCTAAAGAGATCCCAATACTCTTTAAATCCCCCCATAGAGTTACCCATAGCATGAGCATATTCGCAGAGGATAAATGGCTTGGTATAATCAGAGAGGGCATATTTCTCACAATTTTCATAATTTGTGTACATAGGGCCATAAATATCAGGGGGGAAACCATCTCTGACCGAACCCTCATAATGTACAGGACGTGATGGGTCATAACTCTTTATCCATTTATAGCAAGCCTCGAAATTTGGTCCGTGTCCTGCCTCATTCCCCATAGACCAAACAATTATTGAGGGGTGATTCTTATCCCTCTGTACCATACGGCTATTTCTCTCTAAATGAGCCTTTGCATAAGAGGGGTTTTTGGCAAGTGTCTTCTCTCCATACCCCATTCCATGCGACTCCACATTTGCCTCATCATAAACATAGAGACCATAACGGTCACATAAGGTGTACCAAATCGGATCATCGGGGTAGTGACATGTACGGACAGCATTCACATTAAGTTCTTTCATAACCTTTATATCCTGAATCATCCTCTCCACACTAACCACATACCCTCGTACAGGATCCACCTCGTGACGGTTTACCCCTTTTATCAGAACAGCTTTTCCGTTGACGAGCAGATTCCCGTTTTTAATCTCCACGCTTCTAAATCCCACATCTTGCTTTATGACCTCAGTTACTCCGGACTTATTATTTACCGAAATTTCGAGGGAATAAAGATTAGGCTCCTCTGCACTCCATTTGGCAGGGTTTTCCACATCCATTTTTAAGGTTGCCACCCCTTTAGAGGGGATAGCTTTAAGAGACTTTACCACCTTGCCGGAAGCGTCCTTTAGAACCAGCTCGGCATCCTTAACACCGGCTGTAAATTCTAATTTAATATCCAATGAACCATTTATATAATTCTCATCGAGAGATGGAGTTACGAAGAAATCATCAAGCCTCTCTTTATGTTTGGCGAAGATCTTAACCCCTCTTGCCACCCCTGAGAGTCTCCAGAAATCCTGATCTTCGAGATAAGTCCCATCGCACCATCTAAAAACCTGAAATGCAATAAGGTTACTACCACTCTTTACAAAAGGGGTAATATTAAATGTACACCCGAGTTTGCTATCCTCACTATAACCCACAAACTTACCATTTATATATAGGTATATATTTGAGGTTACAGATCCGAACTCAATGAAGATATCCTTTCCGCTCCACTCTTTAGGAACATCTATCATCTTCCTATACGAACCTACATTATTATCTGCTTCCGGCACCAATGGGGGGTTATTTTCATAATGACCATACCATGCATACCCTACATTTTTATAGAGAGGGGCTCCATATCCATTAAGTTCCCATATACCGGGAACAGGCATCTTAGCCCACCCTTTATCATTAAAATCAACTTTATAAAAATCAGTAGGACGTTTGTCTGCATCCTTTACCCAATTAAAATTCCAGACTCCATTAAGCGAAATGGTAGGGGAATCGCTCTGCATGGTTGCCTTCATCGGAACTCGATTAACCTCATTTACGTTAGGGTCTTTCCACTCGTTAAAAGTCTGTGCTGAAACTAATGTAGATAGGGATATCACACTTAGAAATAAAATGAATTTTCTCATAAACAGGATATAATTTTGATTTGTTTTGTAAAAATAAGAAAAATAATTTACTTTTGGTATTATTCATTATAGAACATAGTTATGAAACGAATCTTCTCGCTGATACTCTTCGTATTAATAGTTAATTCCTGTATTTCTAAGGAGGATAAAAAAACGGAAGTACTAGATATAACCCCATATCCCCAACATGTAACCATTAATTCAAATTCTAAAATAGCTCTCCCTTACTACCACTATAAAGCAGATATGCCTCTGGAGGCACTGCAAGATTTGGAGCAATACCTTAAAGAGTACCCACTCCCATTAAAAAATGTATCCGATTCAGACTCTCTCAAAGCCAATATCCATTTAAATATAACTGACCATAAAAAATTCCCCAATAATGAGAGTTACGAACTCTTTATCACCAAACATGGTGAGATAATAATCAATGCCCCTGAGTATTCCGGAATATTCTATGGTTTGCAGACAGTTGCACAGTTAGCAGCAGAGGATTCGCTCCCTATGGTTTCAATAAGGGATTATCCGCGATTTAAGTGGCGCGGTATGCACTTAGATGTCTCACGTCATTTTTACGATATTAAATTTATTAAGAAGCAATTAGATGCACTATCACATTATAAAATCAATTATTTTCACTGGCATTTAACTGATGGAGCGGGGTGGAGAATTGAAATTCCTGCCTACCCTCGCCTTACCGAAATTGCTGCATGGAGAGGAGAGAGCGACTGGAAAGAGTGGTGGTTCGGAGCACCTGACTCTGTTTCAGGAGAGGTTAAGAACAATCGTAGGTACAGATCTCAAGGGAGCCCCGGAGCCTACGGAGGGTACTACACTGCCGAGGATGTTCGAGAGGTATTGGAATATGCACGTCTGCGCAATATAACTATTGTCCCTGAGATAGAGATGCCGGGGCACTCCGAAGAGGTGCTGGTGGCATACCCCGAACTCTCCTGCAGCGGAGAACCCTATAAAAACTCCGATTTTTGTGTTGGAAATGAGGAGACTTTTACTTTCCTTGAAAATGTCCTATCATATATTATTGAACTCTTCCCCTCTGAATATATCCATATTGGAGGAGATGAGGCGGGGAAAGGGGCATGGAAACTCTGCGATAAATGTCAGGAGAGGATGAAGAGTGAAGGGCTGAAAGATGTGGATGAATTACAGAGCTACCTAATTCATAGAATTGAGAAATTTATAAACTCTAAAGGGCGCAAGCTCTTAGGGTGGGATGAAATACTTCAAGGGGGGTTGGCTCCAAATGCGACAGTTATGTCATGGAGAGGTACCGAAGGGGGGATTGCGGCAGCCAAAAGTGGACATGATGTGGTTATGACCCCCGGAGGGTATTGTTATTTGGATGCTTATCAAGCAGACCCTGAAACGCAGCCTGAAGCTATAGGGGGTTTTCTTCCACTCGAAAAAGTCTATTCATTCGACCCTGTCCCCTCGGCAAAGATTAGAAAACATATTTTAGGGGTACAAGGAAATGTCTGGACAGAGTATATGCCTACATATTCACATACAGAGTATATGATCTACCCTCGAATATTGGCAATAGCAGAGGTGGGGTGGACTAAAACCAAAAATAAATCCTGGGATTCGTTTAAGAAGAGGGTAAACCACGAAGTGACTGCTTTGCATGAAAAGGGGTATAATGCCTTCCCTCTAAATGACAGACCCCTCTCCTCTCAGGAGGTTTTTAAAGATCATATTATGCTCTCCCTCCATTCGGAAAGGGTTCCAATCGAGATTCGTTACACCACTGATGGGAGTGAGCCTACTCTTAACTCCCCTCTTTACACTAACTCTATCAGGGTAAAAGATTCTCTTTTTATAAAAGCTGCTCTTTTTTATAAAGATTCTCCCATTGGGGAGTCTGTCTCAATAAATGTAGATTTCCATAAAGGAATAGGTAAGAAGGCAACTTATCTAACACGTATCTACCCTGACTATGCCGCAGGTGGCGAAAAAGCATTGGTGGATGGTCTCCTTGGAGGGAAAGGGTATGGAGATGGAAGGTGGCAGGGGTTCTGTCCAAATGAGATGGAGGTGGTTATAGATTTGGGGAGACTCCAAAAGATACATCGTGTTAAGGCAAACTTTATGCAGATGATAGGTCCGGGAATCTTCTTCCCCTCTAAAGTGGAGGTGTATGGTTCCGAAAATGGTATTGATTTTACCCTTTTAGGGGAGCAGTTATGCTCTGTCCCTGTTGATTTTCAGGGGGCATTATTCCAAATTTTCGGGTGGGAAGGGGATAAAACGGAGCTCCGTTATGTTAAATTCGCCGCTCGACAGAATGGGAAAGGGGGGTTTGTATTTACAGATGAAATAATAATACAGTAATATGAGAAGGAGTGAGAGAAGAATACTCTTTATTGCCCTATTTACGGCAATATCGTTGAGCATATCGGCTCAAGAAAAGCATCCGATAGATTATGTAAATCCATTTATAGGGACATCAAATTATGGAGCAACCAATCCGGGTGCTGTTACCCCTCACGGAATGATGTCTATTACCCCATTTAACTCGACAGGCTCTTTAGAGAATAAATTTGATAAGGACAGAGGGTGGTGGTCTATGCCATACGAACCTAATAATAAGGTGATAGCAGGGTTTTCACATGTTAACCTTAGTGGTGTAGGGTGCCCTGAACTTGCCTCTCTGCTACTGATGCCCACTACCGGTCCTCTCGATGTGGATATAAATAACTACGGTAGCCATTTTACTCAGGAGAAAGCCTCCCCCGGTTATTACAGCACATTGCTTACTAAATACGGCATTAATTGTGAAATGACTGTAACCCCGAGAACATCTGCCGTAAGGTTTATCTTCCCTGCCGGTAGAGCAAACATACTTATGAATTTAGGAGAGGGGCTTACAAACGAGACAGGGGCTTTTGTTTCAAAAGTAAACGAGAGAGAGATAGAGGGGTATAAACTTCAGGGGACCTTCTGCTTTACTGAACAGCAGGCAGTCTTTCCTCTCTATTTCGTTATGAGAGTAAGCAAAACACCTTTAGAATCAGGATATTGGAAGAAACAGAGATTTCGCAAAGGGTATAAAGAGGAGTGGGATCCCTCAAATGGAAAATATAAAATTTATACCGATTATGATAGAGTAATTGCCGGAGATGATATAGGGGCATGGTTTAGTTATGATTTGAAAGAGGGAGAGATTATAGAAGTTAGAGTGGGTGTCTCTTTTGTATCTATAGAGAATGCAAGACTTAATCTTGACAGAGAGCAGTACCTTGTGGGTGCAGAACAACTCCGCAATGAGAGCTCGACGAAAACTCATACCGAAACTCCTACTCCCCTCCCATTTGAGACCATTCATCAGTCGGCACGTTCGTTATGGTCTGAAAGTCTGAATAAAATCAATGTTGAAGGGGGAAATGAAGATGATAAAACCATCTTTTACACAGCCCTTTACCATTCACTAATACACCCTAATATAATTCAGGATGCCAATGGAGAGTACCCTGCTATGGGGAGTGGCAGAGTTATGAAAACAGAGCGAAACCGCTACACTGTCTTCTCATTATGGGATACATACCGCACTCTTCATCAGCTTATCACACTCCTTTATCCTGACCGTCAGTCTAATATGGTAAACTCTATGGTCGAGATGTATAATGAAAGTGGATGGCTCCCCAAATGGGAGCTCTATAGCAGAGAGACTCTTACTATGGAGGGAGACCCTGCTATTCCTGTTATTGTGGATAGTTGGATGAAAGGGATAAGGGGATTCGATATAGAGACAGCTTATGAAGCAATGACCAAATCTACTCTCTCGCCAAGCTCAGCAAATCCTCTCCGTCCCGATAATGACGACTACCTCCGTTTAGGATATGTCCCTCTTAGAGAGCCTTTTGACAACTCGGTCTCACATGCACTTGAATATTATATTGCAGACTGGTGCCTTGGAGAGTTAGCCAAAGTGCTTGGAAAAGAGAAAGATGCTAAAATCTTTCATGAGAAGTCGTTGGGCTACAAGCATTATTACTCTCCGGAATTTGGGACACTCCGTCCCAAACTCCCTGACGGAACATTTTACTCCCCTTTCGACCCTCTGCAAGGAGCTAATTTCGAACCATGTCCGGGGTTCCATGAAGGAAATGCCTGGAACTATACCTTCGCAGTGCCTCACAACGTTATAGAGTTGGCAGAGTTAATGGGGGGTAAAAAACACTTTGTAAACAAACTACAGATGGTCTTTGATAAGGGGTACTTTGACCCTACTAACGAACCGGATATAGTCTATCCTTACCTCTTCTCATATTTTAAAGGGGAGGAGTGGCGTACCCAGAAAATCGTAAAGGATATTATTGACCGCCATTATAAAACGACTCCGGATGGGCTTCCCGGCAATGATGACACCGGGACCCTCTCCTCCTGGGTACTCTTTTCAATGATCGGCGTTTACCCTAATTGTCCGGGAAAACCAGAATATATAATTACCACACCACGATTTGATAAGGTTACTCTCCTGCTAAATGGAAATGCTCTTAACATCCAAAAAAGAGGGACGGGCAATATCATAAAATCTATCTATATAGATGGGGTTAAACAGAGAGGTTATCTCATCTCACACGAGAAACTTGTTTCGGCAAAAAATATTATAATTAACACCGGACAATAGATTATACTATGAATAAAAAATACCTGCTACTCCCCTGTCTCACTGCACTCTGCACTATATCATATAGCCAGAATAAAAAGCCCAATGTCATAATAATATATGCAGATGATGTTGGCTATGGAGATTTAAGTTGCAACGGTTTTTCATCTGTTAGGACACCTAATGTGGAGAGACTTGCATCTATGGGGGTCAGACTCACAAATGCACACACCACCTCCTCTACCAGCACCCCTTCTCGGTACGGACTCTTAACCGGAGAATACCCTTGGAGAAAAGAGGGTACAGGAGTGGCTCCCGGAGATGCCGCAATGGTAATAACACCAGATCAATATACACTTGCAGATGCCTTTTCAGATGCAGGTTACACTACTGCAGCAATAGGGAAGTGGCACCTCGGACTTGGGAGCAAAAGAGGGGAACAGGATTGGAATGGAGAGATAACCCCCGGATTAAAAGACATAGGGTTCGATTACTCTTTTATCATGGCTGCTACAGGGGATAGAGTCCCATGTGTCTATATAGAAAACTCACGAGTAGTAAACCTCGACCCCTCTGATCCGATAAAAGTTAGCTACTCTAAACCATTTCCCGGAGAACCTACCGGCAAAGATAACCCCGAACTCCTGAAACTACACCCCTCACATGGGCACGACATGGCTCTTATAAACGGGATATCGAGAATTGGGTGGATGACAGGTGGTAAATCAGCCCTCTGGAGAGATGAAGATATAGCAGACAGAATCACAGAGAAGGCGGTCTCATTTATTAAAGATAATGCCAACAGACCCTTTTTCCTCTATTTCGGCACCAATGATATACATGTTCCGCGTGCCCCCCATGAAAGGTTTGCAGGGAAGACAGGAATGGGGGCGCGAGGGGATGCCATCCTCCAATTTGATTACTCGGTGGGAGAGGTGATAAAAGTTTTAGAAGAGCTCAAACTATTAAAAAACACCATAATAATTCTCTCAAGTGACAATGGTCCTGTGATAGATGATGGTTATAAAGATGGGGCAGTGGAGCTTCTTGGTACCCATAACCCTTTTGGGAATTTCCGCGGTGGAAAATATAGCATTTTTGAGGCAGGTACCAGAGTCCCGATGATTGTAGCTTGGGGAAATAAGTTAAAAAAAGGGAGTAGTTCCAATGCCTTAGTGAGTCATATAGACCTTTTCGCCTCTCTTGCGGAGATTATAGGGGTAGAAATCCCTAATGGGAGAGCCATAGATAGTAGAGCCCTCTCTGCAAAGTTTAAGGGAAAAGATAAAACCGATTCTGAGTATATAATAGAGCAGAGTGCGAGTGGTTCCCTCTCCATAATAATGGGAGGTTATAAATATATAACACCTAACAAAGGGGTACCCTATCACGCATCTGTTAATATAGAGAGTGGGAACAGTATAGAACCACAACTCTATAATTTAACAAATGATATAGGGGAGAGGGAGAATATCTATAGCAAATACCCCGAAAAAGGGGAAGAGTTGGCAAATAAACTAAAGGAGATTATCTCTATTAAATAAGACAACCCATTAAATAACTATCTATACGCATGAAGTCATGAAGAAAAGAATATTATTAGCCATTCTGGTAACTTTATATATCTCCTCCTGTTCTGAACATAAAACCCTCCCTGAAGGGTATATAGAGAGTGTAACTTCCCCAGTGGAGTGGGTAAATATCTTAATGGGAACAGACTCTGAATATCTCCTCTCTAACGGAAACACCTACCCTGCTATAGCCCTCCCATGGGGGATGAATTTTTGGACCCCACAAACAGGAAAAATGGGGGATGGATGGCAATATAAATATAATAGTCACCACATAAGGGGGTTTAAGCAGACCCATCAGCCAAGTCCATGGATCAATGATTATGGTCAATTCTCCATAATGCCAACTACAGGCGCACCTATTTTCGAGGAGGAGAAACGACAAAGCTGGTTTTCACATAAATCAGAGATAGCAAAGCCATACTATTATAGTGTCTATTTAGCAGATTATGACATCACTGCAGAGCTAACCCCGACTTCACGTGCCGCACAGTTCCGTATAAAATATCCTCAGGGGGGAGAGGGTAGTTCAAATGTAGTTATAGACTGTTTTGACAAAGGTTCTTATATAAAAGTAGAGGCAGAGAAAGGACAAGTTATAGGTTATACCACACGAAATAGCGGAGGAGTTCCTGAGAATTTTAAAAACTACTTTGTAATAGAGTTTGATAGACCTATAGTTAGATATTCTTTATGGGTGGACTCAACCTATTACCATAGTAAAGAGAGAGAGATTAAAGAAGCAAAAGGAAATCACACAGGGATTGTAGTCTCATTTGACACTCAGGGAAATGGGACGGTTTCGGCAAAGGTTGCCTCCTCCTTTATCTCTTTTGAGCAGGCAGAGCTTAACCTTAAAAGAGAAGTGGGAGGTGACTCTTTTGAAACCACTAAAAGTGAAAGCAAAAAGAGGTGGAATGAGGAGCTTTCAAGATTTATGGTAAGTGGTGGTAAATATGACGACATCTCAGTTTTCTACTCCTCTCTTTATCGCCTTATGCTTTTTCCGCGTGATTTTAGCGAAATAAATGAAAAAGGTGAGAGAGTCCATTACAGTCCCTACAATGGGGAGGTCATGCAGGGGGAAATGTTTACAGACAATGGCTTTTGGGACACATTCAGGGCGGTATTCCCTTTTTACACCCTCTTTTATCCTGAACTTACCTCTCGGATTATGGAGGGGCTTACAAACACCTATAATGAGAGCGGATGGTTACCTGAATGGGCATCTCCCGGACATAGAGACTGTATGATAGGCTCTAATTCAGCATCAATCATAGCAGGTGCATATCTCAATGGGATAAGAGGGTACGATATAGAGAGGCTCTATGAAGCTGTTATAAAAAACAGCGAGAATGAGGGACCTCTAACTTCAGTAGGGAGAAAAGGGGCCCATTATTATAATAAATTAGGGTATGTCCCATCTGATGTAGGGATTAACGAATCGGCTGCCCGCACCCTCGAATATGCTTACGCAGACTGGTGTATTTATAAACTTGCGAAGGAGCTTGGTAAGAGCGAAGTGGAGGTAAAAAAATATTATGACCGCTCTAATAATTATAAAAACATTTTTGACCCTACTACCAAGCTAATGAGAGGAAAGCAACAGAGCGGAAAATTTTCCGAGCCTTTTAACCCTTTCAAATGGGGAGATGCCTTTACGGAAGGGAATGCCATTCATTATACTTGGAGTGTGTTTCATGATATCGAGGGACTTATCTCTTTAATGGGTGGGAAAAAAGAATTTAGTAAAATGTTAGACTCAATGTTCGTACTCCCCCCTATTTTCGATGATTCATATTATGGATTTACTATTCATGAAATACGAGAGATGCAAATTATGAATTATGGAAACTATGCACATGGGAATCAGCCTGTTCAGCACGCTATATATCTATATAATTATGTTGATGAACTGGATAAGACTCAGAGCAGAGTAAGGGAGGTTATGGAGAGATTCTATAATGCCACCCCTGATGGTTATTGCGGAGATGAAGATAATGGACAGACCTCAGCCTGGTTTGTAATGAGTGCAATGGGGTTTTACCCCGTGAACCCTGCATCTGATGAGTTTGCACTTGGCTCTCCTCTCTTTAGAAAGGTCTCTATTACTAATGAAAACGGAAGCAGATTTAAGATTTCCGCACCTGATAACTCCCCTGAAAAAAATATTTTCATGAAGATAAAACTCAATGGCAAACCCATTCAGAAACCTTTTATAACTTATAAAGAGCTTTCACATAAAGGAAAACTAACTTTTGAATAACTCCTTTCCCCACCGGGGAAACACAAAGGGGTAAAATTTTAACCAAACGAAGTTTGGTGTTGCTTCAGCAACCACTGCGGCTCGGGCTTACGGAATGAGTGTAATTAAAATTGCTTAGCCTTTAAACTTGACGAAACTCCCCAAGAACCACCAAACCAAACATAAAGTAAGCGGAAGAAGTCGTCATCAGACGACCGACACGGGTCGTACCTGCGAAGCAGGGGGAAAGACAGTAGTGTCGTGCATCCTTTCCCCACCGGGGAAACACAAAGGGGGTAAATAAATAGAGGGTGGTATTGAAATAAATACCACCCTCTAAACCTTATTAATTTACTAACTACCTCTTAGCCCACCAAAGAGGGGTAAGTACATCATCTTTACCTCCTAATAGTTGAACTGCTTTCGCGTAACCTGTAGGGTTACTATTTTCAAGCCCTGAAGGGTATTTAAGCCTTTGAGGGAAGAATGTAGTCTTATTCATAATCTTAGCATTCGCTTGGTTCAAATCAGGTAGAGTCTGAATAGGAAGCTCTACTGCTGAATTTTCAAAGAAAGGAAGTCCAAGACGACGATGGTCAGACCATGTTTCTAATGGGAGCCATGGTGTCTGAGCAATAAATTTCTGAGTTAGAATTTTATTCATCACATCGTTGTTGTTAGGACCATAAATAGTGTTCGAGGGTTTTTTCCAAGTAGTAGTCTCAGCAACTCCTGTATATCCATTTACACAGTTATACACTACTGGTGTAGCTTCTGCTGTATGTTCCCACTTAACAGAAGTACCTACTCTATTATAATCCTCAGAGGTTAAATATTCTGCTGCTAATTCCGGAATACCGTTGTATTCGAAACTTGCTTTAACCCCTCTCTCATAAGCATCTTTAGCAGACATACCTACACTCCATCCCTTAACAGCAGCCTCTGCTATCAAGAAATAAGACTCCCATGCTGCGAAGAATACTCTTCTATTTGGCTGTCCTTTAAACTCACCACCACGATAATGATTCTTTAAGCAAGGCTGTTTTCCGGTGAATCCTCTTGGTTCACATACAGAACCTGCATCTCCCCAAGCACCATTTGCGAATGCATTCCAAGTATAGGTAGCATCTATTACTATTGGCTCAGTATTAGGAGTGTAACCAGCCTTAACCTCCATTTTTACTGTTTGTGTGCGAGCATCGTTTGTCCAACCGGGATAATAACAGTAATTCTCATCAAAATTCTTACCTTCTTTCCCTCTATCATCATGGTTGCCTGGTATTTGGAACATCACATATGCTCTAGGATCCATAGTGTTATATAGACCATCAAACCAGAACCCTATAGAAGGGTCATTAGTGTAGCTTGCATAGTGCTTCTCATATCTTACTCCGAAATAATCAGCAGGTTTAACAGCAGCTGCTATAGGATACTTGCTCCCAATAGATTTAACTGTAGTAATCCCTCCAAGATTAATCATTAGGTTATTAAGGGTAGCAGAGATAATGTTAGAATTCCACTGACGCGACATTACTGCTGTAAAATCATCCCAACCGTTATTCTCTTTTACACTGAAAATATCCCCTTTATCTGAAATATATTTTCCTTCTCTTACTGCATCTTCAAACTCAGCTTTTGCTAAAGCAGGATCTGCAGTAGAGTTTGAAATACGCATGGCTAATCTCATTCTCAAGGAGTTACCAAATTTTATCCATTTGTTAAAATCATACCCGTAAGCCGGGTCATTTGCATTGTTTCCCCCAAAACCTTTGGTGGGATCAATAGCTTTTACTGACTCTTTTAACTCTTTTAACATGAACGCATAACACTCTTTCTCCGATTTGAACTCAGGAAGTACCCCAAGTGTTTCGTTAAAAGCAGAAGGACCAAAGTTATCTGTTAACTCTGAATATAGATAAGCTCTCCAGATCCTTGAACATTGCATAAGATTATTTACCCAAACATTGGCTTTTCCACCTTTAATTTGGTCATCAGCAGTATTTACTGCTAAGGTTGCTGATTTAATCCATCCTTGTAGATAGCTATAATAATCATTTGTCCAACCATCATTAGCTGAACCGTTTACGATACCTCCCGCAATATGTTGTCTCCCTGCAGATTTCCAATAAAGGATAAAGACACGCTCAGCAATATGTGGATCCATCTGTGCTCCACCAATAGATTTATTCAAAAGGTATTCTACCTGAACCTGATCTAAACTTGCTGCTTTTGGATCTTTATTAACATCCTCAAAATCTGCACATGAAGTGACAAATCCGAGAGCAACAATAGACAATATTATAATAAATATTTTTCTCATATCTTTAGAAATTAAGAGTAATATTAAACAAAAAATTACGAGTAGTAGGAGAAGATCCACCTTCAAATCCGACAGCATTGGTTCCGGTTGAATATACTGACTCAGGATCGATTCCATTCATTTTGCTATACAACATCCATACATTGGTACAAGTAACACCAAATCTAATAGACTGAATAGGCATTGATTTCAATGCAGTCTTAGGGATAGTGTAACCTAACTGCACATTTCTAAGACGAACATTTGTAGCATCATAAAGGTTAGCTTCTACTATACCCACGTTGCCTTGTCCGGCTACTGACTCCCAATACTGCTGGGTTGTAATCTCTTTATCATTAACAACCAACTGATTTGTAGCATTCATATAGACTCCATCTACTGTAATTTTGGCTCTCTCTCCGTTAACTACCGTTTGAGATGCTGTACCACTTAGTTGCATTGTCTGGTTTGTACCAGAGAACATATAGCCACCAATCCTCGCATCGATTAAGAAACTTAAATCAACATTATACATTCTAAAAGTATTGGTAAGACCCGCTAAAGCAAATGCTTGCTGATTACCTAAGAAAGTTTTTTCAGTGTTTCTCTGAGGAAGACCATCTGCAGATAAAAGTAATTTACCGAAATAGGGACTAGTCTCATCTGTAACTCTTTTATATGTAGTACCTAAGATGTCTCCATAAAGTGAGCCTTTTTCTGCCACTATTTGTATATCATCAAAGCCACCAAGACCATACTGCTTAACTCCTTCTGCCAAATCAATGATTTTGTTGCGATTCAATGAGAAGTTAGCCGATACATCCCAAGAAAATCCAGTTGAAGAGTTACTTTCAAAAGGTTTACCGTTAATCATTATCTCCAACCCTTGGTTCTGGATATTACCCGCATTGATTTTTTTAGCACTATACCCGCTTGATGGGTCCATAGGGAGGTTAATTAATTGATTAGTAGCATTAGATTTATACCAAGCTACATCAAGTCCTAATCTGCTATTAAAGAAACGAAGTTCCAATCCCACCTCTTTCGAGGTTATTAATTCATTCCTCACATTTGGATCTAATAATACATTCCCTACACCTGCTGTAGTTCCTCCTAGTGGATCAGTGCCAATCCAGTAAGTATTGTATAATGAGTAAGCTCCCAAGTCATTACCTACTTGAGCAATAGAGCCTCTTAATTTAGCGAATGTAAACCACTCCGGCAAAGAGACACCCATTTTATTCATCATATCTGTTATTACCCAAGCAACGTTACCTGAATAGTAGAAATATGGATTATTCTGTTTACTAAGTGCAGATGACCAGTCACCTCTAATCGTACCGTCCACAAACAACCATCCATCATAGTTAGTTTGTACCATTCCGTAAAGAGAGTTCATTTTCTTCTGTGAAAAGCTCTCTCCAACACCTGGTTTCCCATTCTTAGCATTATTGATAGAGAATAAATTAGGAACAAGGAGCTCACCTGAACTTCCATATACACCATTAGAATATGTACTCATTAGGTTACCTCCTAACTGAATAGATCCTCCGAATTTACCAAAAAGATTATCTTTCTTAGCCGTAACTAAAGTACTGAAGTTAGTCTCATTAAAACTATTTTTACCAAAACTATATCTTCCTGTAGATGTCAAAGGGCTACCTCCATAGAGTTTTGTTTCATTATCAGTGGTGTACATATCTGTACCTCCCTTAATTTCAGCATTTAACCAACTAGTAAATTCATACTTCAATGAAGCTGTCATAAGGAAACGATCACGGGTATCTGACACTCTATTATACTTAGTCATCCAGTAAGGGTTCATTTGTTGCCCACCACCATACCAAATCATTTTACCTTGCTCATTAGTAGCTGCTGAAAAATTAGTAATATCCATTGAGCGTGGAAGTAGGTACATAGTATTGAAAGCGTTACTACTATTTCTTCCTGACAAAGGTCTATTTTTCGCAGCAGAGCGAATATATTGCACCTTTGTATCAAGAGTCCACTCCTTATCTTTACCAAATTTAGACACGGCACGTGTAGAAAGGTTAGTACGATTAAGAGTCGCTCCTGGGATTATTGAGATATCATCGCTTCTGGTTAATGAAGTATATACAGATAGGTTGTCATAAGCCTGCTGGAAAGTAACAGACTGGGTATTACTAAGTCCTGGTTTGGCAAAATAATTAGCTACGTTATCATAAGCAGCCATTTTAACAGTTTCACCACTCCAATTCAATATATCCTGTCCCTCGATTTTGGGTCCCCAGCTACTACCGGATCTGACATCATAAACTTCATTTGATCCTTGTCCGAAACTATTCTGATATGAAGGTCTCATGAATATTGTCTCCATACCTACTGTTCCTGAGATAGAAAGTCCCAAACCTTGTTGTTTACGACCTGATTTGGTAGTGATCAAGATTACTCCGTTACCTGCACGTGATCCATAAAGAGCTGCAGCGGATGCACCTTTAAGAACTGACATACTCTCAATATCCTCAGGGTTTATATCAGACATACCATTACCCATATCTGGTGATGGGTTCCAATAGTCATTATTCGATGCACCTGTAAAGTTGTCCATCGGAATACCGTCCACAACAATCAAAGGCTGGTTATTACCAGTTAGAGAGTTGTTACCACGAAGTACAATTTTAGAAGACCCCGCTGGTCCATTACTTGAACGAATAACTTGAAGACCGGAAATTTTTCCAGACAAAGAGTTTACAATGTTTGCCTCACGAGCTTCTAGAATATCCGATCCTTTCAACTCTTGAACTGCATAACCGAGGGCTTTCTTCTCCCTCTTGATGCCAAGTGCAGTAACTACAGTCTCTTGAATTGATAGAACATCCTCTTTCATAGTAACGTTTAGAATGGATTTACCACCTACAGCTACTTCCATGGTTTGTAAGCCAAACATCTGAAAGACAAGAACATCTGCCGACTTAACACCGTCAATAGCGTAAGCTCCATTTTCATCGCTTGTAGCGAATTTAGATGTGTTCTTCACATTTACAGCGACACCCACAATTGGTTGCCCTGCCTCATCAACTATAACACCTGAAACCTTAGTCTGAGCATAGCCATTAAATGGCAAGATACCCATAAAAAGGGGAACAAGTGCAATAATCAACGATCTCTTAAAATGTTTTAGATTCATAAAAAAAATTTTAGTGTTGATAATTAGGTTTAAAAAAGGTTATATAGATTAGGTTACTTATTTTTTGTTATAAAGAGTGCCTCATTCTTATTTCAGTATTAAGGTACTCCCGAATAGTTATATTATTTTTAATAAAGTCCGCTGCCATTCTTCCCATCTTGGCAAAATCAATGGTAATGGAGGTAATCCCCACATCCATCACATCATAAAAGGGGTAATCATTATATCCTAACAATCCGAAATCCTCTCCACATGTAAACCCCTGAACTCTCCCCTTTTTCAATATTGAGACAACAACACTCTGCTGCACTACTATATAGGCTGTTCCTCTCTCTATCTCTCTCTCGTGCATGTCATTAATCAATTCATATCTAAAATTAAAGTCTTTACAGAATTTTATAAAAAACTCTATACTGCTCTCAGGGTGATTAATCCCCTTTGAAAAGACAAGAGCTATCTTTTTATATCTTCTAAAACGTGTCTCGAGTTGAGCGAGTGCCTTATAGAAATTCTCATCGTAATCTTGACATATATAAGAATATCCCGATTTGTCGAATTTACCAAAATCGAGAAGGAGTAACTTATTCTTATCTATTTTTGAGAGAGAACCCGATAATATCTCATTATGAAAACTCATCACTACATATCGATTATACCTCCCTATAGAATCTTTAATAAATGTATCGAAGAGGTATTCATTGTATTCATGAAAAAGTAAATCTACTGTATAATCTGTCGAGAGGGATTTTACAAAATTATTATACAATTCGTTTTTAAAAGAGGAATAGTGATCGAGAAGTAAAAGTATATTAAACCTCTTGCCTAAAACATAGAAACCTTTGCCTGGGACAGAGTCTATAAGTCCTCTCTCTTTAAGATTAGAAAATGCCTTACATACAGTATCTCTTGAAACTGAATACTTCTTACTTAACTCATTAATGGAAGGGAGGGATTCGCCTACCTCAAATTCACCATTTGAGATAGCCAAACTTATCTGTTCAGCCAAATGAGACACTTTGGTCGTACTATTTGTAAAAGCAACATCCATTTTTCCACAGGTTCATTCAGCTCACTTCTTAAACAGCTATACTGTGCTGTACTGTGCTGATGTGGAAACAAAAGTATAATTAAAAATATTAATCTCCAAATAAATGTGAAAAAAATATTATTTTTTAATTTTTAATATAATTTTCCCCCTTTAACTACAGATTTAAAAGGGAGTCTAGTAGCTAAAGCAGTATTACGGGAATCAGATTTTAACTCTAAGACAAATTTACCTCCTGAATAATACTTATTGGAGAGCTTAATGGTTACCTTATCAAACAAAGGAGAGCCTACTGAAAAGGAAGGGGTCTCCCCGGTGAGTCCCTTAATATCAAAAAGTCCTATGGAACTCATTACATACCAGGCTCCGAGTTGTCCCTGATCTTCATCTTGACCATATCCGTAACCATGAATACCATCTGTCCCGTAAAATTCATTAAGAATAGCTTTTACCCATTTCTCTGACAGCTCAGGTTTTCCTGTCTCATTAAAAAGCCAAGATATATGTAAACAGGGCTGATTACCATGATTATAGAGAGTTTTAAGACCTGAAAAAGCATCTATTGTAGTCCCTCCGCTAAAGAGATTTGCCTGTGAAACTGTAAAAATGGAGTCGAGTCGGTTATTAAAATTTTCTTTACCCACTTTGCTCACTAGAGACTCTATGTCGTGTGGAACATAAAAGGTATATTGCCAAGCGTTTCCTTCTTGGAATCCTCTCCAAACTTGCATTGGATCGAAGTTATCGATAAATCTTCCATCTACCATTTTAGGTCTTATAAAATTAGTAGAGGGGTCATATAGACGCTCCCACCCCTTTGAGAGGGAGATGAGTTTTTCATAATCATCCATTTTCCCGAGAGATTTTGCCCACTGAGCTACAGCCCAACAGGAGAAAGAATATTCGAGAGTATGTGAAGCGGAAAAAAGAAATGATTCATCCGGACCTATTCCTGAATCTTGATGAGGTACATAGCCATATTGAGTAAATCTGTCTGTATCAACCCTTCCGGCACCTAATGGTCTGTTTAATCCGTCAATCTCATTTTTAAGAGAGGCTTCATACGCTAAATCTACATCAAAGTCCCTTATTCCGCAAGAATATGCAGCACTGATTAAGAGCGATAACATATTCGTTCCTACTCCTGAAACATATCTGCTATTAGCTATACCATCAGCTAACCAACCGGAGTCTTTATAGACTAAAAGGTGACTACTTATAAAATCCGAGCTATGCTCAGGATAGGCAAGAATCCAGAGTTGATTCAAATTCCACTGAGCACCCCACATCGCATCTGTGTTATAATGATTATGAATAGGTTTGCCGTTTTTCAATGGTATCTGCCCAACTGTTCCATCGAATTTAGGGTAACTGCCATTTATATCACTTGCCAATCCCCTCCCTAAGAGTGCATGATAGAGACTTGTGTAGAACTTAACCAAATCATCATTATTTGAGGTCTCTACCTCTATACGACCAAGATATTCATTCCATATTTTTTTGGCAGAGTCTTTTGCGTCGTCAAAAGTAATATCTGTCGCCTCTGCATCCAAGTTTATTCTCGCATTTTCCACTGAGGTATAAGAGAGCCCCACCTTTACTGTTATTTTCTCGGAATAGGAAGTATTAAATCCAAGATAAACTCCTGCTCCTATACCACAAGCCTCATTCTTATCCGGATAGATAGAGTCTCCATTAAAGGCACCAAATTCTGATGGTTCTTTGTCTAATAATGCGGAGAAAAAGAGTGTAACATCTGCCCCGGGCTGATATTTTTTTACATATTCCGGAATAGTAGTAACCCACCCCTCTACTCTTCCTCCACCAATATAGGTTACCTTGGCATCTTTAACCGCTCCGCTCTCCCCTTGTCTGTTCCCTATATCGAATAAGATTCTGCTCTCGCTACTTTTGGGAAATGTATATCTCTGAAAAGCTACCCTTTTAGTGGCTGTCAACTCTGCCTTTATATTATATTTATCCAACAGTACCGAGTAGTATCCGGCAGTAGCAAATTCATTATTATGAGAGAATTGAGAACGATACCCTTTACCACTTGTATCATTTACACTCCCGGGGAGAGTCTCCAAAGCTCCCACGGTAGGCATAAGGACTATCCCCCCTATCTGAAATTCATGAAGACATGGAAAACCTTCAATAGTTATATCGCGGTAATCATACCCTGTTGCCTCCCAACCCCATTTATTACCTAAATGTGCATTAGTAGAGGGGGCTGGTTTAGCCATTCCGAAAGGAAGAGCACCGGGGGTAAAATGAAACCACCTGCAATGAGCTGTTCCTATATGAGGATTTACATATTGAGTGTAATCTTTTGATGAATCATTTACTAAATTGCAAGAGGTATATAATAGGAAAGAGGCTGTGCAGAAGAATAAAAAAAGGGATCGTTTCATCGAGAGGTCTTTTTAGTAGAATCTAATTTTTCTAAAGCAAAATAGTAGGCACCTATAGCAACAGATTTATTGCTTCCCTGTTTGGTGGTAATGATACCTGTCCTTTTAAAGTTATCATAGTCAACCATCCTCGATGTGCCAAAGACCTCAATTTTCACAACTTCACCTTTGGCAAATGTTTCAAATTCTTTTTCATTATCAAGATTAAAGGTTCTCATTTGGAGACGATGGAACATTTCTCCGTTGAGTTTAGTTATTGTTCTATTCATCTCCCTTATCATAGAGGGGATTATAAACTCTGAAGCCCCTGAAAGTCCACCTCCAAAAACAATAAGTCCATCTATTATAGCGATCGCATCAGCTATTGCACACCCGGCTATCTCTCCTAACTCTTCAAAAGCGGCTATAGCAGCCCCTTTGTCCCCATCCCTTATTCCCTTAGCTATTTCATAAATATGTTTTGAGGTCATAAAAGTATTATCCCCTGAGAGGTTTGAGTAGACTCTCTGAACAGCTCTATTACTTACACTCTCTTCAACTATACAATGGGGATATTTCTTATTTCTTAGACACCAAATCTCACCTGCTACGGCATTGTCCCCCCTCATAAGATGTCCATCTATAACCACACCCGCCCCAAATCCGGTTCCTACAGTAATTCCAAGAAGATTATTATACCTTTTCATGCTCCCTAAATCGGCAAGTCTTCTATTGACTTCAGGCAAAGCACCTGTCAATGCCTCACCATATGCAAAAAGATCCGCATCGTTATTAATAAAAACAGGAATCTTAAAGTAATCGGAAAGGAATGGCCCAAGAGCCACGCCCCCTCTAAAAGAGGGAAAGTTAGGTAAATCACCTATAATTCCAGCAGGGTAATCTGCCGGACCGGGAAAAGCAAAGCTAATAGCAGAAGGGGGTTCCGGTAATTCTCTTTTAAGAACAGTGAAGCCATTTATTATATTCCCTAAACAAGCATCTTTCTCCTTTGCCATAGAGGGGAGCGTAATGGGTTCAAGAATATATTCACCGCCACGTATAGCAGAAAAGGTAAAATTAGTTCCGCCGGCATCAAGCGTCATTACTATTCTCTTATCGTTTTTATACATTCTATATAGATTTAATTGTTGTAAAGTTAGGAAAAAAACAAATAGACTACTTCTCTATATCATCATTTATTACTCTCTCAAGTAAAACCCGCTCCTTGTTCCAATGAAATGGGGGGTAGTCGTTATTCTTCTCAATATAATTCCCTTTGAAGATAAGGCCATTAACTGATTTTGCATAGAGAATAGGATGGTCAAATGTCTTAAAGGTATTCTTCTCAATTCTAATACTCTTAGGACCACGTCCATGGAAATAACTCTGCTGATTTTCGAGGTCTGGTATAACGGGATATATAGATATTACTGCATTTGTAAACTGATAATATGAGGTCAGAGCATTTATAAAGACATTCCTTCTTATGGTAATGTCTCTACAAGAGCCTGTTTCATACCACCCGTTGCAGTCCCCACAGAGAAGAATCCCAGTTCCGGAAGTATGGTCAAATACATTCCTCTGCACGACCACTTTTTTCGGAGTGCTGAAAAGTGCTCCGCGAGCCCTATTGTTCCGAATAATATTGTTTTTAAAGTAAACCTCGGGCGTCCAAGAGAGGTTCTCCATACCGAAACC
>CAZXOP010000007.1:0-36218 GCA_964642235.1 uncultured Muribaculaceae bacterium | reverse complement strand
TAGTACTTTTATAGAAATTCGGTTTTGTTCACAAAAATAGTAAAATTTATCAGTATTTTCGCAGAAATTATTCTCTATATGTCAATTATAATTTTAGGAATAGAATCTTCGTGTGATGACACCTCAGCGGCAGTTATTCGGGATGAATATCTCCTTTCCAATGTTATGGCTTCGCAAGAGGTGCATCGTAAATACGGAGGGGTTATTCCGGAACTTGCCTCCCGTGCCCATCAGCAAAATATACTCCCGGTGGTAAATCAAGCAATTAACGATGCCGGGATAACTAAGGAGCAGATAGATGCTGTGGCATTCACACGAGGTCCCGGACTCTTGGGCTCCTTGCTTGTCGGAACCTCTTTTTCAAAGGGTCTCTCCCTCTCCCTAAATAAACCTTTAATCGAGGTTAACCACCTTCAGGGGCATATACTTTCTCATTTTATACTCGAAAAGGGGAAAGAGAGAAATGTCCCCTCCTTTCCGTTTCTCACTCTGCTTGTTTCGGGGGGGCACTCTCAAATAGTTTTGGTGAAAGATTACTTAAAATTTGAGATACTCGGTGGGACAATAGATGATGCTGTGGGTGAGGCTTTTGATAAATGTGCAAAAGTTCTTGGATTGGGGTACCCGGGTGGACCTGTGATAGATAAACTTGCTAAGGATGGAGATCCCAAAAGGTTCCGTTTTTCCAAACCGCATATCTCTGATTTGAACTATAGTTTTAGTGGAATAAAGACCTCTTTGCTCTACTTCCTTCGAGATAGTATTAAGGAGGATCCTGATTTTATCTCAAAGAACATTAATGATATTTGCGCCTCCTATCAAACTACTCTGATTGATATTTTAATGGATAAATTTCTTTTAGCTGTTAAACAGACCGGTATAAAGGAGATAGCTATTGCAGGTGGAGTCTCTGCCAACTCTGCCCTAAGGGGGAGGATCTCCCTTGAAGGGGAGAAACGTGGATGGAATACCTATATTCCGGAATTTAAGTTTACCACCGATAATGCTGCGATGATTGCTATAACAGGGTTGTTTAAATATAGAGAAGGAATTTTTTGCGACCTCGATGTCGCCCCTATCTCTAGGGCATTAGATTATAACGAAATGTAATGAAAGAGTTCGAAATACCATACCCGGTTTCTAAACCATTGAGTGAAGATGAGATGCGAAAGGGTGCTGCCAAGGCATTAGGTGTTCCAATAGCGAAAATCGGAGAGGTTAAAATCATAAAACGCTCGCTTGATGCACGTTCCAAAGAGATAGTTTACAGATATAGGCTCTTGGCAGCCACTAAGGATGAAAAGTTACCTGATGAAACTCTTCCCCCTTTCAAAAGAGTAGAAAAAGCCCCACCCGTTATAATTATCGGATCGGGTCCTGCCGGATTATTTGCGGCGATAAAGCTAATCCAAATAGGTTTTAAACCAGTTATTATCGAAAGGGGTAATCCTGTTAGGGAACGTAAAAGGGATATTGCCACTCTATATAAAGAAGCTCTGGTAAATAGTGATTCCAATTACTGTTTTGGAGAGGGGGGAGCGGGTGCCTTCTCTGATGGTAAACTTTATACCAGATCGAGCAAAAGGGGCGATGTAACAGAAGTGTTAAGATATCTTGTGACATTCGGTGCCGATGAAACAATCCTTTATGAGGCACACCCACATATCGGGAGCGATCTTCTCCCTCGTCTCCTCGAAAATGCAAGGAAGACCCTTTTGGAGTACGGAGGAGAGTTCCATTTCGGACTTAGAGTTACCGATATGGAACGGAAGGGGGGAGAGTGGAGGGTTATTTGCAAAAAAATAGAGAACAATTCAATAGAGTCCTTCTCTGCAAATCAGGTTATTTTAGCTTCCGGGCACTCTGCAAGAGATATATATGAACTCTTTGCAGCGAGAGGGTGGGCATTGGAACCTAAAGGGTTTGCAATGGGGGTGAGAGTAGAGCACCCACAACATTTGATTAATGAAATACAATACGGTGCAACCCCAGCAAATTACCTTCCACCTTCTGAGTACTCCCTGGTTTCGCAAGTGGAAGGGCGAGGAGTCTTCTCTTTTTGTATGTGCCCCGGTGGGATATTAGTTCCTGCCTCTACTGCTCCGGGGGAGCTTGTCCTTAATGGAATGTCCACCTCCCTTAGGAACTCTAAGTGGGCAAATGCAGGGGTAGTAGTCTCTATTGAACCTCAAGATGTCTCTCCCAATTCCCCTCCTACTGCACTTCAGATGCTTGATTTCCAGAAAAGTATGGAGATAGCTTCTTTTAATGCTACCTCCTCTTTGAAAGCACCTGCGCAGAGAATGACAGACTTTGTCCATTCAAAAAAAGGGAAGCAAGTAGTTTCAAGCAAACTCCCCTCTACCTCATATATCCCCGGTGCGGTCGGGTTCCCATTAGATGAAATATTGCCGGAGGTAATTGCATTAAAATTAAAAAAAGCCTTCCCTCTTTTTAATCAAAAGATGAAAGGCTATTATACTTCGGAGGCACTTTTATTGGGAGTTGAGTCAAGAACCTCTTCACCAATAAGGATTCCGAGGAACCCCGAAACTCTGCAACATATTAATCTTGAAGGGCTCTATCCTTGCGGAGAGGGTGCCGGTTACGCAGGAGGGATAGTCTCTTCTGCGTTAGATGGGATTAATTGTGCATTAAAAATAGGGGAGAGGGGGGAAGTTTAATGGCAACCACTGCAACTTGAACACCCACCTTCACTACAATTGTGCGCTTTTCTCTCACCATGTAACCCATCTTTTAGCTCCTGTTCAGTAGCTTCGCGGATGGTTAAAATTTTCCCTGTGAAATGGAGCTCTTTTCCGGCTAATGCATGATTGAAATTCATCACAACAGCTTCAGGTAGAACTTCCATCACTACTCCCGGCATAATTCCACCCATATTGTTCATCATAGGGATGGTGTTTCCAACCACCAAAAGGTCTTCTTTTACCACTCCGTCAACCTCAAAAATATGTTTTGGAAGTTCAATTATTGCCTCAGGATCATATTCGCCATATCCATTAGCTGCACTGAGCTTAAAATCAAAATTGTCTCCAACTCTCTTTTTTAAGATATTTTTTTCAAATTCCGGGAGGAGTGAGCCTGTTCCGAAGATAAAATCAAGAGGGTTTTCTTCTGTTGTTTGATCTGCTACATTCCCTTCTACTTCAAGCGTATAGATAAGTTCTACTACTTTGTTATTGGTTATTTCCATTTGTGATTATGTTAGTATTGTTTATTAAAATGTTATCATCTGATTCAATTGGTATTCTGTGTATCTTCCAATTTATTGCGGCGACAAATATAGATATAATCGGTGAAACAAGATTAAAAATGCAATAAGGAAGGTAAGTTAATGTGGCAACCCCTAATACTGTTGACTGCACCACACCGCAAGTGTTCCAAGGGACTAATACAGATGTTACAGTACCGGAGTCTTCAAGTGTGCGACTTAGTAGTTCAGGGGCATATCCCCTCTTCTTATAGGTCTCCGCAAACATTTTTCCAGGGAGGAGTATTGACATATATTGATCCGAAAGGGCAATATTACAGAAGATACAGGTAACCACTGTGGATGAAACGAGGCTGACAGTGCTTCGCACCATCTTTACTATCCTCTCTGTAATGGAGGAGATCATTCCGGAGGCATCCATCACACCTCCAAATGCTACCACGCAGAGTATTAGCCAGACAGTATTCATCATTCCACTCATTCCTCGTGTCGAGGTCAGTGTATTCATCATCTCATTTCCTGTCTCGATAGAAATAGGAGATGACATCATCTTTAATATTGAGTATAGGAATCTATTAAACCCCCCGGTAATATCTCCATAAATTTGAGAAACTATATCAGGCTGAGCAAAGAAAGCGACTATAGCCCCCATAAAGGCCGATATAAAAAGGGTTATAAAGGGGGAGGCTTTCTTATATATCATAAAGATGGTAAAGAGAGGGATAAGTAAAAACCAAGCCGATATATTAAATGTACCGGTGACATTGGCTATCTGTACCTGAGTTTCAACAGCATCAGGCGCAGAGACAAACCCAACTATGGTAAAGACTATTAGAGATATTATAAATGAGGGGAGATTTGTATAGAGAAGATAATTCATATGTTTGTAAAGATCCACATTTGCGACAGATGCCGATAAATTACATGAGTCTGATAGGGGAGAGCGTTTGTCTCCGAAATAGGCTCCTGAAATAATAGCACCCGCAAGCCACCCTTGGCTGATTCCGAGAATAGATCCTGCACTCATCATTGCCACCCCGATGGTTCCCACAGTCGTCCATGAACTCCCTGACATAAGGGAGACCATACAAGTAAGAAGGAAAGTTACAAGTAGAAATATATGGGGGTTAATTAGTTTTAGACCATAATATATAAAGGTAGGGACAATTCCCGAGAGCATCCATGTGGCAGTAAGTGCTCCGATCATAAGGAGGATAAAGATGGCAGAACCTGTTTTGGCAAGTTGATCTAAAATTCCCTCTTCAAGTCTCTTCCATGGTATCTTTAAATATAAGATGGAGATTAAAATAACCACTATTGCAGATGTTAATAGTGCGATTTGTGAGGGACCTGATGTTAGGTCTTCTCCGAAAATAGTTACCCCGAACGCAATAATCAAGACTAAAAGCAGAACTGGGATTAGGGAGAGGATAATTGAGGGTTTCTTCATATTAGTTACCGCTTAGATCACAATTTTTAAATGCAAGGGTTGGGATATGCCAACTAGAGTCTTCTCGATAATCATTTCCTATATGTAATACATTATTCCACAAAGATAAAAGATTACCTGTAATATTCATCTCTTTTATTGGGTGAATAATCTCCCCCTTTTCGAAGAAAAATCCTTGAATACCAAAAGAAAAATCTCCGGTAGCCCCATTACAATTCCCTCCGTTAAAACCTGTAATAAGAACTCCGCTCCCCACCTCTTTAATCATTTGATTTTGAGTAGTAGCTCCGAAATGGGAGAGACGTGGTACAGATGGTGATGAAATAGTTGGCTCTAAATTTAATTTATTGGCTATATAAGTGTTAAGGAAATAGGTGTTTACAATACCATTCTCTATTATATGCATCTTCTTAGTGGCTACCCCCTCTCCATCGAAATATCTGGCACCTATAGCATTTATATCATGGGGGAAATCTATAACATTCACTTTTTCGGGGAATACTTTTTTCCCGAGGGAATTAAGTAGAAAAGAGTTGTTTTGCTGAATACTATTCCCTGAAAGCGCACTGATTATTGGTGAGAAAAGGGTATTTGAAACTCTATTCTCCACGATTACAGGGTATTTTCCAGATTTAATCTTCCTCCCTCCCAGCATCATAATAGCCCTCTCCATTGCCTTTTTACCGCTCCCTCTTTTTAAATTCTCAAACTTCAATGAGTTTTCACTCCACCACTCTTGAGGTCTGGTACCATCCTCTGAAAAGATAGAACACTCGGTGGCAATTGAAAATAGTGACATGGAGGTCTCTCCTGAAAATCCCAATGAATCGAGAATATATAACTCTTCCAATGAATCATCATAATCGGTGGTGGTGGAGATCACTCTTTTGTCATTTAGATCCACCTCTTCAGCCACAGATAAAATAAACTCTTTTTTTACTTCAATATCTCTTTTTCTCCCCTCCTCATCAATTCTCTTAAGGAACCCATATTCGCCTGAATAACAATACTCCCTTTTCGGGAGTCTTCTTGCAGGGTCGGGAGCAAGCAATTTCACAGAATCTATCGCATATTTTAAAAAACTTCGAATCTCCTCAGGGTCAAGGCGATTAGTGGAGAATTGCCCATATTTGTCCTCTATAAAAAGTTCAATCCCGAGTGAAGAGGAACGCGAATGTTGGAGTTTGTCCAACTCCCTGTTAAGATAAGAGAGTTGGGATTGAGACCCCTCTCTAAGTATCACCCTTGCATTTTCAACCCCCTCTTTGAGGGCCATATCTAATGTTTTATCTGCAATAGTTTTATTCATTTCCTACCCCTCCAACAGTTAGTTTTTCTATTAGGACACTTGGCATTCCACAAGAGACAGGACAATACTGCTCTTTACCGCAAGTCCATGTTCCATTATCAATTTTCAAGTTATTCCCCACCTCTATAATATCTGCAAGTGCTTGGGGACCATTCCCAATTATATTAAAGTCTTTGATTGGGGAGGTCAGCTTCCCATTCTCTATCATAAATCCTGACTTTACGAAAAATGTAAAATCACCCGCTCCTATCTGCACTTGACCATTGGAAAAGGAGTCAACATAGACCCCATTTTTAACAGATTTTATTAAATCCTCTTCATTGCTCTCTCCGTTTTCCATATATGTTGCTCTCATTCTCGGTATAGGTGGGTATCTGAAAGACTCTCTTCTACCATTTCCGGTAGGGGTAACTTTGTAAAAATTAGCAGATATCCTATCGTGTAGATATGAGTTTAGAATACCATCCTTAACCATATAAGTTTTTTGAGCAGGAACCCCCTCGTCGTCAAAATTTATCGAGCCACGATTTGATAAAAGGGTTCCATCATCTATCACACTTATATTCTCCCTACATATCTTTTTTCCCATTTTATCAGAGAAGATGGAGGTATTTTTTCTATTAAAATCTGCTTCAAAAGTGTGTCCTATTGCTTCATGAAGTAATATTCCTGAACCACCTGCCCCCATTACCACAGGCATCTCCCCCCCTTTGGGCTGAGAGGCTGAGAAGAGAAGTGCACATTTACTTGTAACCTCAGTAGCCATCTCCTCAATCAGAGATTCTGTGAGAAATTCAAACCCAATTCTAAAACTCCGTGCCACAGAGCTATTCTCTATTTTAGACCCATCTTGCATTATACAGGTGGCAACAAGCGAAGCCATCGGTCTCTCATCTTCGAACATCTCTCCTAAAGAGTTATAAAACAATATTTTTGAGTGAGAGTTGCTAAGGCGTATCAGGACTTTTATAAGTCTTTTATCCTTTTCAAAAATTTTTTCGTTCAGTAGGTCCAAATAGTACTTTTTCTCTATAATAGTATGCCTTTCCCATTTATCGCCTATCGGATAGTAGTTAATACCCTTTAGAAGAGTTACATTAAGTGGCGGAGGGGTACTCTGCATAGATGATATTCTTGCTGCTACTTTTGCAGCATTAATCATCTCCTCCATAGAGGTGTTTTCCGAATATGCGTACCCTGTCCGCTCCTTGGAGAGAACTCTGATCCCCACCCCATAATCAATGTTAGAGTTCGCGGAGTTTACCTCACCATCTCTCAGGGTGAGTTCATCGGAGGTACTATGTTCAAAATAGATATCGGCATAATCACCCCCACCTGAGAGAGCGATTCCTATTAATTTATTTAAATCTTCGGTTGAAACGCCGAAATAGGGGGTTGGTTTCATCTTTATTAAAAAAAGAGGGTGTTAGGCACCCTCTATATTAAGCAGTAACAATCTTTTTGTTTTTGGTAGCAGAGTAAAACAAATTTAGATTTCAGTAGCCTTTACCTTAATCATCTTCCCTTTGTCGGCAAATGCCAGTTCAGAATTATTCCTCTTTTTTTCTTGAACGAGTTTTTGGAAAGAGAGGTTAAGTCCGTTGACGATGTTGTCTCTAAGCTCCCGTGTCTCTAGTTCGCTCATAATTAATTAATTGGTTAAATAAGGTTTTATTATGTATTTTAGTAGTAATCTCTTTACCTCCCTCCGCTATTAACTCTATGGGGTTTTTCGAGTTATCTATTATCAGCCAATATTCACATACCGGGATGTATAATGAAATAAGGTGTCTAATCCCCATATCGTATCTCCTCAATATTTTATCTTCACTGACATCGTGTCCGCCGGATGCAACTCGCAACTTCACTCTCTCAATCGCTAAGGAGGGCATATTTAACCAGAAATAGAGAAGGGTAACGGTATATCCTCTACTCTGAGCCTCCCTAATGATATTCAAATGCGTCCTTGTAGCCAGAGTCGTCTCCATTGCGAAATCTTTTCCTTCAGCAAGTAACTCTTTTACTCTCTGAAGCATTATCCTACCGGCCTGTATGGCTGCACTTTCCGGCATGAAAGGGGATATCCCCTTGGCGATTTCATCAGCATTAACGAACTCATTACAATTCAGCATTTCCGGTAATATCGTATAGGATGCTGTGGTTTTTCCGGATCCATTACACCCTGAAATGATGAAGAGCTTAGGCATATTTCAAGACACAAGTCATTGCAAAGTTAATAAATATTTTATACATTGTTCAAAAAGTTATCAACAAATTGTGTTCCAATTGTCACAAATAACTATTTATTGCACGCAGCGTATGCGAAAAGGGCATAGTCACCTATGGTAGGATCACCCGGGAATTCTTTTTTTAGGTATTCTGTAATCTCTATAGCTGTCTTAATATCGGCAGATCTCCTGGTGGTTATACCGAGTTCCATAGCAGTTCTGTGGACATGAACATCGAGAGGAATAATTAAATCATTTTTATCTATACTCTTCCATAGTCCCAGATCTACTTTCCCATCATCCCTTACCATCCATCTTCTTAACATGTGTATTTTCTTATTAGCGCAGTTTGGATCTCGGTTTTGCCCATAAATCATTACCCTCATTTCAGAGGGGGAGAGGGGCTCTAATGAATCTGCGGTCTCATAATATTTTCTAAGATTAGAGCATATCCTCGCAAACTCCGACCATTTTACCGTCCTATGTAGTGAGATATTGTCACTTCTGTATTCTCCTCTCTTTATATAGTCGTATGGCTCCCAATTCATCTCGTCCATTGCTCTATTACAGTCCCTTACTATCATCTCCCTCCTTCCCCATGCTAAGTGGGCAGCTATCACGGCAGCTATCTCCACATCCTGTAAAGTAGCCCTCTTCTCTTTTAGTAGATTTGCGAAATGCTTAGGAAAAATTATAGGATCTTTCTTAAAATAGGAGTCATTATTATAGGTAAAAGCGTACTCTTTTAGGTTCATTGGTTATCTTTTTGCAAAATTGCGAAAAATTATAGTGGAAGCCAAAAATTATACTTACCTTTGGCAACTTTTTAAAATTTGGGACAGGGTATGAATGATTCAAATAATTTAAATATTGCCCTTATAGCATTAGCTCATCATCTTAATCAAGATGAGCAGTTAAATTCTATTAACCATAAAATAGCTACTGCCGCACTTGCCATCTACCTAAGTGAGACAGATTCCGAAAAGAGCATTAAGAGAATAGTTGCGCAAATCGCGTTAGCCCTCTATTTAGACGAAAATCCCAAGATAAGTATTGCCCATCCGAAGAAGCTCTTAACTTATACCCCAAGAAACTCCTCTTGGTCAAGCAAAGCTCTTTTATTAAGAGAGATGCCTGCTAGACAATAAACAATCATTAGCCTTAAATATTCAACTTTTATTTATTAATTTATTTATGAAATCGTACCTTTTTAATGTAAACGACAAAGATTACAACGTTGAGATCTTGAACGTGGAAAACGGCTATGCTCAAGTCAGTGTAAACAACGAAGTAATCAGTATTCTTATTAAACAAGGTGGGATTACTGCCGAAGCTCCTTTATCCACAGTATCTGTTCCTACCTCTACGCCTGCTTCCGCTCCAGCTCCATCTGCAGCTGAGTCGAAACCAAAACCTGTAAAACCTACTAACCTTCCAAGTGATGGTGGCAGGGTAATCTCTAAACTTACTGCTCCGCTTCCGGGGATTTTATTTGGAGTAAAAGTTAAAGTCGGTGATAGAGTTAAGACTAATCAGCCTATCCTTATTATTGAGGCTATGAAGATGGAGAACACCATCGTAAGTGATTGTGACGGAGTAGTGCTCTCTATTAATCGTGCTGTGGGGGAGGCTGTCCTTCAAGATGAAGTATTGGTAGAGTTCGGGGCATAAATATGGAATAGTATGGAAACTACACATGTTTTATTTTGGGTGTCGTTTATCCTAACGTACCTAATAGTGTTTTGTATTGACTTTTATGTCACCGACCACAGAAAAGGGGAGATAACCATAAAACAAGCTCTGAAATGGACTGCTCTCTGGATCTCCATTGCATTACTCTATGGGGTGGCAATCCTTCTCTTTTACCCTCAGAATCAGGGCGTTGATCCCACGATACCTACACGTCATATAATGTTCACTAAGTTTATTGCCGGTTATTTAACAGAGTATTCCCTATCGGTAGATAATCTATTTGTCTTTATTATGATATTCGCATTAATGGGGGTAAGTGAAAAGAACCAGCCGAGGCTCTTGAAGATGGGGATTCTTCTCTCCATTGTACTAAGGATATTATTTATATTAGTAGGTATGAGTTTAGTGCAGAGATTCGAGTGGATAATCTATGTTTTTGGAGTTATACTACTTTATACTGCATATAAGATGGCTTTCACCAATGAAGATGAACAAGTCGATCCTAAAAACAACTTTTTATATAAAACTGCATCAAAGATGTTCCCTGTCGATCCTGACTTAGATCATCCCAGGTTTTTCTCTAAGATAGACGGAAAGAGACATATAACTATGGTAGCTCTTGTTTTCTTAGTAATTGGTTCTACTGACGTTCTCTTTGCAGTTGACTCTATCCCTGCTATCATCGGGGTAATTACTGATGGGGGTGCTTCTCATGTTCTTACTCATGAAGAGCAAGACTTTATAGCAATAACCTCTAACGTATTTGCAGTAATGGGATTAGTTTCACTCTTCTTTGCCCTAAAAGGTATTATGGGTCTATTCAGATTCTTAAAACAGGGGGTAAGTTTTATATTGTTTTTTATCGCTGTTAAGATGTTATTGGGGTGGTGGGCACCTGTTTCAAATCTCTTCCATCATCATGCTTGGATATCATTGGCAGTCATAATAGGGACTCTACTTATCTCTATTCTTCTTTCGGTAGTTATAAAAAAGAAGGATGTTGAACCATCTGACTCTGATAAAAATTAATTATTGACAACTAAAAAAAATAAATTATGAATATTTTAGCTATTCAATTTCACGATCTCTTTCCTGCCATTTCAGGCTTTACTTGGCAACATGTCGTAATGATACTTGTAGGTGGGTTGCTTATCTATCTTGCAGTTGCTAAGGAGTATGAGCCTTCTCTCCTTCTCCCTATGGGCTTTGGTGCTATTTTGGTTAATATCCCATGGTCTTCAGCTCTCTCTATTATGGGGCTTGACGGTGTCGAGGAGCCTGGAGTTTTAAAGATATTCTTCGATGCGGGTATTATGACGGAGATCTTCCCACTATTGATTTTTATCGCAATAGGGGCGATGATCGACTTTTCGCCACTCTTTAAAAACCCTATGCTGCTACTATTTGGAGCTGCAGCTCAGTTTGGTATTTTTGCAACAATGATCCTTGCTACCTATTTAGGATATGATCTAAAAGAGGCAGCTTCCATTGGTATAATTGGTGCTGCCGATGGTCCTACCTCTATTTTCGTATCAAGTCGTTTTGCACAAAACTTAATGGGTCCTATATCTGTGGCTGCATACTCTTATATGGCATTAGTCCCTATTATACAACCTCCTATTATCAGAGCTCTTACCACTAAAAAAGAGAGACTAATCAGGATGACAAATGTTGGAGATAATAATAAAAAGGTATCTCGCACAGCACTTATCCTTTTCCCTATTTTGGTAACTGTAATTGCAGGCTTAATAGCTCCTGTATCATTGGCACTTATCGGATTTTTGATGTTTGGTAACCTAATTAGAGAGTGTGGTGTGTTAAATAAACTCTCTTTGGCTGCTCAAAATGAACTTTCAAGCTTGGTAACTATTCTTTTGGGTATTACCATTGCTTCCACTATGACAGCTGAGAGATTTGTAACTGTTGGCACCCTTACCATCATTGCTTTAGGATTAGTTGCCTTTATCTTCGACACTTTCGGTGGAGTAATGTTTGCCAAATTAATGAATATTTTCTTGCCTAAGGGGAAGAAGATTAATCCTATGATCGGGGCTTGCGGTATATCAGCTTTTCCTATGTCTGCGCGTGTAGTCCATCAAATGGGACTTAAAGAGGACAAACATAACTTCTTATTAATGCCTGCAATCAGTGTCAATGTCGGTGGACAGATTGGCTCTGTGGTGGCAGGAGGTCTTATATTAGCCTTAATTCCTTTATTTGCTTAATATTATGGAGAATAATCAAGATACATTAGTATTAGCACAGGATGGGAGTACATCCGTTGCTGCACAGACTCAAGTGGTTGATACAGTAGCTGTAGCTATTGTACCGGTCGAAAAAAAGGATAAGTCAAAAGATTCAATTCATGCTATAGAGATTACCGGTATTGCAATGGTTGCCATCTTTGGATTTATGTTTATTTTCTTCCTCGTTATTAAAGGAATAGACAAGTTATTCCCCTATAAAGAGAAAAAAGAAGAATAAAAATTAAAAAAATGATGTTTTGCTAAAAAAAAGTGTACATTTGTGAGTTATTTACTTTTTAATTTTATTTAATGAACATTTTTATTTCAAATTTAAGTTATGCTGTTACTGAAGCAGACTTACAAAAAGCATTCGAGGAGTACGGTGAAGTACAACTCGTGAAGATCATCACTGACAAATTTACTGGACGTTCTAAAGGTTTCGGTTTTGTAGAAATGGCAGACGATGCAGGTAAAGCTGCAATTGAAGGACTTAATGGCGCTACTTTCAGAGATAGAGCTATTAATGTAGCTGTAGCCCGTCCAAAAGAAGATAGAGAAGAGAGAGCACCTCGTAGAAGATACTAATCGACTTTTAAAAAGAGAAAGAGGTTGACTATTGCAGTCAACCTCTTTTTTTATCTCATTTGAATGGCAGTTGCCAATTTTTCTATAACACGAAAAGGTAAGCAAGGAATGCACAAGCAAAGGTAAGAATAGCATAAAGTTCAGGGAATACTGCTAAAATCATAGTCTTTGCAAAAACATCCTGTCCATTAGACATTTCGTTTATACCATTGGCCACAAGTGAAGCCTGTCTAACGGCTGAGAAATAACCTACTAAACCCATTGCAATCCCTGTGGCGCATAATGCAAGTCCGGCACCTAAAGAGAGTGTTGATAGTTGAGTCAATTTGGAAAGAATAAGGAAGAAAGCCGCAAATCCGTAAAGACCTTGTGTGGAAGGGAGGATACAGAGTAGCATACTTCTTCCGAACATGTCGGGATTCTTTTTAAGAGCAGAGATAGTGGCGTTACCACCGATGGTAACTCCGATAGCACTTCCTATACTACTGAGTGCGAGCATAATTCCTATGCCGCTGTAAGCTAAAATGAAAGGTAATAATGATGAGTCCATAATTTGATTAATTTATTAATAATTATTGTTTGTTAGTTTGTTTTTTTAATGGATTAAATGCTCTTCCTCCCCCCTCAAATCCCACATTCTTATAAAACTCGACGAATGTAAGACGAATAGGGTGAACAAAAGCACCAAGACAGGAGAGACCAAGCACAGCTAAATGTCCCACAATGAGGAATGGGATTGCTATAACCCATCCCACTATAGAACCGGTAAACTGAGCTGCAATAGAGTTAATAACGAGTGCAAGGATTCCACCTGTCATGCCTAGTCCGAATAGTCGTATATATGAGAGTATATCGCCGAAAATTCCGGTAATATCGTAAAGTGATATCAGACCTTTAAATGGGCGAAGGAAGAAGTGTTTTGAAGGTTTGCTACAGAACAGTATTAAAATCAGACCGACAATGGCGAAACTGTTATTTACCATTGAGGGGATAATTTCTGAACCTATCTGAGAACCGGCATAAGCAAATGTTAACCATACTATTACAAGGCACCACCCAATATTGGCAAGACCGGCATCCCAGTCTCTCTTTTTTAAACTAACAACAGCGGAAATAATTCTTGCTACTATTATTTGGAAAATTCCGAATATTATAGAGAACCAGAAGAAATTCAGATCTGTAAAGAACATTCCTTGTATCTTTTCTGACATAGGGAAAATTTCATAAATTTTTAATCCGAAGAATGAGCCTGAAAGCATGGGCATTATTACAGAGCCTAATCCGAGTAGAATTATTAATTTTCCATAAGAGGCAAATTTTGGCATCTTCCAATTAACGATTGCTCCTATAATCATGAGTACTAGTCCGTATCCGATATCTCCAAGACAGAGCCCGAAGAATAACATATAAAAGGGTGCGAAGTATGGTGTGAGGTCTAATTCATTATATAATGGTAATGTATATAGACCTGCAATAGGTTCAAATAGTTTTGCAAACTTATTGTTTTTAAGCTCCACGGGAGGATTATCATCGATAACAGCCTCTTCCTTAAAATAATATGCACTAGTAAAGTCTAAGAAACTGCTAATCTTCTCCTGATCATCTTCCGGAGCAAAACCAACCATAACGGAGATACTCTCTTCCCCCTCCTTTTTAATGGCAGCATTAGTAAAGTAGAGATCAAGAGCTTCATTACAGTCGTTCATCATACCCTCGAGAGTCTCAATATGTTTTGGAAGTCCTTGAATTTCCCTTTCGTTAAGTAATACAGACTCCTCTAACTTCTTTATCTCTTGTTGTAGATATGAAGTAGGGTTTTCAGGAAATTTACTCTCCATGACAGGGAAAGAGAGTTCTTCCCCCTTAGGGACAAGTATTGTAAAATAGACCTTTCCGTCAACTCTATTTAAGATTTGCATTGGGTATTGATTCTCCCACTCCGCTTTGAATTTCTTCTCGGAAGTAGAGTAGAATTTGAGGTCATATCCAAGTGCATTTATACGGGCAATATCCCCCTTAGAGTAGTCTCCCCAATTTAATGCTTCCTGTAACTCTCTCTCTGATTGGATTTTAGTCATTTTTAACTCATCCTTTAAGGAGAGAACTTTTTCTATTGTCTCAAGAAGTAAATCATTAGGAATCTCATTATAAATAGGCTCTATTTCACCCTTCTCTTTAGTAATGGAATTAAGTTTTGAAAGAGCTTTTTTATAGCGTCCTGAAACTGAGAGCTGTTCTCTCGAGTAGTCATCTATCGCCCTTTTCGAGCGGGTGATATCCACCATTCCAAGATCTTGTAGAGATAGAAGAAATGAATCGAGATCATTGCTCAGTACAATAAATGAATATTTAGTCATTTTTCTTACCATAGCTCTGCCTCCTCTTCTTCTAAATGTCGTATTTTAACTATCTTCTGGCTCGCTTTTGAAAGATTCTCCTCATCCTCAATAAATCTTTTTATCTTCCTTATCGCCTCTTGATAACCGGGAATCTGAACTTTTTCGTAAAGATTAACTTTTTGAGTGGTCTTTTTCCTCGAATAGTCGAGCAATCTGCTCTCTTCCTCACATATTGCAGACTCTATTCCGATTTGAGCGAGTTCTTTAAGGATATTTACTCCGTCATTGTACCATAAGGGTTTTCTATATAGATCGAACTCCTTTACTTCGTAAATGACCCCTTTTAACTTTGGAACTTTTACTCCGGCGAATTTTACCACTTCGAGTTCCACATCCGTAACTGTGATAAGGCCCGGATCAAATTCATTCCAAAGTCCTGCAAGGTATTGATAAGATTTCAAAGAGTTTGATAGCTGTTCCAAAAGGGCCTCAGCGCGGTTCTTTGCCCTTTTTACTTCGATTCGGAGTGCTGACTCCTTATTCTTCAGTGTGGGCAAAGCACGTGTTCTAATCTTTAACTGTTTGTTAAGATTATTCAACGAGGTTTTATTGAATTGGAATTTTATAGCCATCTTTCTTTATGCTTCTTTCCAGTATTTTTCTATTAAATTATCCTTGAGACTTGTCTCCGCTTTTGTGAAATATTTTGCGAAGAGTTCCCAAGCTGTATCTAACATCTCATCAATAGAGATGTTTACATCTATAGCCAAAAGTCTATTGGAGTAATCCTTTGCATATTCGAGACAACGATTATCATAGTCGCTCAAATCAAAACCATTCTCCAATTTAGTTTTAGCGTTTGCAGCATCAGCATAGAGACGGACAGCAGTATTCATAACTTGGTTATGATCTTCTCTTGTTTTCTTCCCTATTACCAACTGTTTTAGACGTGATAGTGAACGGAATGGGTCAACGATAACCTTTCCAATATCACTATCATAACGTAAAAAGAGCTGTCCTTCAGTAATATACCCTGTATTATCAGGTATAGCGTGAGTAATGTCTCCATCATTTAGTGTGGTTACTGCAATGATAGTAATCGACCCACCCTCCGGAAGCTGTACTGCTTTTTCGTAGATTTTAGCTAAATCTGAGTAGAGTGAGCCGGGGAGTGAATCCTTTGATGGGATCTGATCCATACGGTTACTTACAATAGATAAAGCGTCTGCATATAGGGTCATATCAGTAAGAAGAACAAGCACCTTCTCATTTTTATCCACTGCAAAATACTCTGCTGCAGTTAGAGCCATGTCGGGGATAAGTAACCTCTCGACAGGGGGTTGTTCGGTGGTATTTACGAAACTGATAATCTTATTTAAAGCCCCTGCATTCTCAAATGACTGTTTGAAATAGAGATAATCGTCATTTGAAAGTCCCATCCCACCAAGGATAATTTTATCCACATCGGCCCTGAGGGCCACTAGGGACATTACCTGGTTATAAGGTTGATCCGGGTCTGCAAAGAAGGGGATCTTTTGTCCTGAAACAAGGGTATTGTTAAGGTCAATCCCTGCAATTCCTGTAGGGATGAGTTCAGAGGGTTGTCTTCTCTTGAAGGGGTTAACGGAGGGACCTCCGATATACCTTCTCTCTCCTTCCACTTTTGGACCACCGTCTATAGGGTCACCGTAAGCATTGAAAAAACGTCCTGCAAGGTCATCACTAACATTAATAGTTGGAGATTCTCCATGGAATATAACCTCTGCATTGGTAGGTATCCCCTCTGTGCCGGAGAATACCTGAAGGGTAATAGTCTCACCTTTCATTTTCACCACTTGCGCAAGGCGGCCTGCAACAGTCGCAAGTTCGTCATTCGTTACTCCTTGAGCCTTGAGCGAAACAGTCGCTTTGGTAATGGAGTCGAGCTTTGTATATATTCTTTGAAATGCTTTACTACTCATGGCTTATGATTTTATTAATTTGCTCAAGGTATTTATTAAAATTACTGCTCTTGTATTCAGAGTAGTTCATTTGTCTGAGAATATTAATTACCTCTTTATAGAAAGTGGAGCACTCCTCAAAATTCTCAAATGATTTCTGGAAATCGCAAACTGCAAGTACAAGGGTGAGCATAAACTCCTGTCTTTCAAGGGGAGTTAAGGCGTCTGTTGAATCAAAAGCATCTTGTTGAAGGATAACGAAGTCAATAAGTTCTGCCTTCCAATACATTTGATGATATGAGATAGGAACTCCATCATCTCCTAATATATTAATCTGTTCGGCAGCTTCTTTTCCTCTACGGATGATATTTTTGGTTTTTAGAACTTTGTCAACCCAATCTTTATCAATAGCACTTTTAAGATAATCTACGATTTCAGGATATTCCAAATATTTAGAATATGAGTCGATAGGGTCTATAGCAGGGTATCTCTTCATATCTGCACGGCTTTGTGCCAATGCATAGAATGCTCTTGCTGCTTTCTTGGTTGATTCTGTTACAGGCTCTTTTAAGTTACCTCCGGCAGGTGATACTGTCCCTATGAAGGTAATTGCACCAGTCTGACCATTATTTAGAACTACCACCCCTGCACGGGCATAGAAGTTTGATATAATAGCAGAAAGGTCAACAGGGAATGCGTCTGCACCGGGGAGTTCCTCCATACGGTTAGACATCTCACGAAGCGCCTGAGCCCAACGTGAAGTGGAGTCTGCAAGAAGCAGCACTCTGAGTCCCATTGCCCTATAATATTCACAGATGGTCATGGCTGTATAAACAGAAGCCTCACGAGCTGCAACTGGCATGTTAGAGGTGTTACAGATGATGGTGGTTCGCTCCATAAGGTGACGACCTGTATGAGGGTCAATGAGTTTAGGGAACTCGGTAAATATCTCCACCACTTCGTTTGCCCTCTCTCCGCAAGCAGCCATTACGATAACGTCTGCCTCTCCTTGTTTAGCTATGGCATGTTGGAGAACTGTCTTTCCGCAACCAAAAGGTCCCGGGATAAATCCTGTACCCCCTTCAGCTATAGGATTCAGGGTGTCGATACAACGAACTCCTGTCTCCATAATCTTATATGGTCTTGGTTTCTCTTTATATGACTCCACAGCTACTTTAACCGGCCATTTCTGCATCATAGTTACATCCACATCTTCCCCTGACTCGTTTGTTAAAACAGCGATAGTGTCTGAAACTTTATAAGTTCCTGACGGAACTATTTTCTTTACTTTAAATGTACCTTTAAAAGAGAATGGAACCATGATTTTATGAGGGAGCCATCCCTCTTTTACCTCACCTAACCAGTCTGCCGGTATAACTTCGTCCCCGACAGAAGCTATAGGAGTAAACTCCCACTCTTTTTCTAAATCTAAAGGGTGTGTATATTCTCCTCTTTTAAGGAAAACCCCTTCCATAGTAGCCAAATTGTTTTGTAGGCCGTCATAGTTGCTTGAAAGGAGCCCAGGTCCTAATATGACTTGGAGCATATACCCTTCAAATTCCACGGTATTCCCGTTTTTCAATCCACGGGTGCTCTCATATACCTGCACGAAGGCATTGTTCCCTGTAACTTTAATGACTTCTGCCATCAATTTTGCATCCGGAACATTGATGAAACAGATTTCATTCTGAGAA
Organism: uncultured Muribaculaceae bacterium; assembly: GCA_964642235.1. GTDB lineage: Bacteria > Bacteroidota > Bacteroidia > Bacteroidales > UBA932 > CAYSND01. Next base: position 17,503 of record CAZXOP010000007.1, on the reverse strand, counting down.
ACAGGTCCGTCAACGGCAACTGTGACGAGGTTGGCAATTATACCCGTAACTTTTCCTGTGGTTTTCATTTATATCTATTATTATTTATTTATATTTTTATTCCTTTAAAAGTCCCTCGTACTTCAGAAACGAGTTCTCTAAATAATTTAGCACCCTCCTCTTTATCTAAACGATTCCATCTCTCGATTATCTTCCCCTTTGCTAAAAAGGCAAGAATAACATTTATGGAGAAATATTCGAAGGTTACTATTTCTGATATCTTTTCCCATCTTAATCTATCTATGAGTCTCTCTCTCTCGATTATATTCTCAGTGCGGAAAACGGATATTATCTTATTATACTCCTCAAACTCAGTACTATATTCCCCTATGAAATAGTCTTCACCCTTTTTTCCTGTCTGTTTAGCTAAATACTGAACTTGAGTATTTCTTAGAAGCTGCTCAAATGTGAAGAACTCTAAAATAAAATGATTTTTTGATCTTTTCGCTGCACTATAAAAATGATGGGACATATTATGTGACTCAAGTCCAAACTCAAGCCACTCCACAAGCCTCGCATCCTTCGCCGAGAGTTGGGATACAATAGCGGATTGCATATCAGGGTATGAGAACTCCTGAACTTCAAAATCCGGCACCAACTCGGGGAGGCCTGCTATGATATAGTGGTAATTGTTCATTTACTATCCAAATAGAAATTTCTTAGTACTTGGTCTTAAATATGCGGCGAAGAGTTTTTCAAAACTATCATCTGAGAAACTAATCATATAGCTCCCATCTTTAGGACCGATATTAAAACCACCGCTTATCTGTTTGGTGTATTGAACTGTAACCCCTTTCCCGAGCTCTTTTGAAATCTCTTTTTCAATAAAAGCACCCACGCTACTCTGGGTAGCAGCAGGAAGCAAAACTTCTAATGAAACAGGTTCTGCCGAGCCAACATTAAAGGCCTTAACTACTGTAGTAATAAGAGTCTTTAAGAATTCTTTTTCAGAAAGGTTCTCTTTAATAGGAGAAGAGATGACTTTTGAGATGATTAAAGATTCCACCTGTTGTTTGATAGATGAAATGGTCTGCGAAGAGGCCATTTTTAAGTCATTTTCGACTTTGGATTTAAGCTCTGCCGCATCCTTTTCTGCTTTTTCTAAAATCTTCTTAGCTTCACTCTTAGCGTTAGAAATAATGGTAGCTGCCTCTGTTTGGGCATTAGCTCTAAGCTCTTGGGCTTCTTGCTTACCCTTAGACAAACCCTCATTATATAATTTGTCTGTAAGTTCTTGAAGTTTATTTTGCATATCCTTTTATATTGAGATTATAAGTATCAAAGTTAACGAATATATTTATGAATTAAAATTTATTTATTAAAAAAACTACCCCTAAATTAATCCATGTTCCCGGCATTATTAACCCACCATAGTCGAAATATTCGGTGTTTGTAATGTTTGTGGCCTCTAAATACCACTCTGTTGCACGATATTTATATGATATCTTACTGTCTAACAGGAAATAAGGTTTATAGTCTTTAATGTTTGCTGTGGCGTCTATGTATTTTCCCCTCCTATCATATATGCTCCCAACAATACTCCAATTGAAATTCTTAAAGAAACTCATCCCTATAGTTAGAACACCTTTATTTCTAATATGGTCAAGTGAATATTTAGATATAAGTTCTCCACTCTCTTTATCAGAATAGATATGTCCGTATGAGAGAGAGAGGAGGCGGATTACTCCAGTTGGAGATGAGTATCCGGATGAAATCTCTACTCCGGATGTCTGGAGTTTGGTTATCTGAGAGGCTTGCCAATCGCTTTGTGAAGTCTCCCTTACCCAGTCTATTACATTATTAGTTTTTCTATGGTAGCTAAGGAGTGATACATTCCAGTTTTCGGATTCATATTTGACACCAAGCCGATAGGTTAGAGCCTGTTCAGGGAGCATATTGGGGTTTGAGATATATCCTGTAGCTGTATAAAAGAGGTCGTTAAATGTAGGGAGCCTCATCGATTGAGCTGCACCTGCTTCTGCATAAAATCGATTATAAAACCTCCACCCGGCGGAGAGACTCCACATCCAACTCTTGCCATAAGGGTGAATACTTAGTCCTGTAGAGCCTGAAAATCTAAAATTTCTAAAATCATAAATATGTTTTAAGGCGAAGTTTCCTATTTCACGCTTTGTCCCTTTTTTATAAAAGACATTTTCTGTCCAAGGAACTTTAACGGGAGTTGGGAGTAATTTTCCAAGAACTGTAGAGTAAATATGACTGTATGTATAGTCTCCACCTAAAGAGGTTGTTCCACCTACCCAACGATATGCACCCCAAAACTCTGCCCCTATATTATCAGTATTGTGGTAATTGAAAGGGATACGAGTTTGGTCTCCTTTAATTAGTTCGAAACGGTCAAAATTCTTACGATAGCTTACTGAAGCAGTCATTGTAATTCTGGGGGAGACTCTTTTTAACCATCGGAGAGAAGAGATAAAAGTGCGTGTTGCTTCGAATTGATTTGGGAATCTTAAAGAGTAGAACCCATTGGCACCGAACTCTCTCCATTGGTATCCTGTCTGGAAGTCCAGGAAACCAATTGTTTTTCCGGTATAGTTTATTCGTGTATAAGCGTTATAATTGAGAAAATCGGTATTTTTTATATACCCTCCGCTTTTTCTTCCTGAAGCAACTGCGAAAATGGAGAGATTCCCCTTAGTTACGGCACCGGAGAGGTTACCATAAAGATAGCTATGCTGACCTCCGGTGAAATTAAGCCTCAAATAGTTGTCGAATAGGGGAGCTGTTCGGAAATTAATGGCCCCTGCCAAGGCTCCAACCCCTTGGACTCCATCCATTACCTCAATAGTTTTTATACACTCAATATCAATTGGTAGGGCATGCGTCTGATGTCCTGTTCTTGCATCGGTAAAATTAATGCCGTTTAACATAACCATTGTCTGATCAAAAGAGCCACCTCGTATTGAAATATCTGTCTGAATTCCTTTACCACCCCTCTCCCTTATATCAATGGCAGGGGAGAGGCGCATTGCAGACTCGAGTGTCTGAAGGGGCATCTGCTCCTGATTTTTCCTTTCAAAAAGGGAGGTCGATACCATTAAAGAGCGCGTGGGATTCTTTTTTGTCCCAATAATGGAGATGGAGTCAAGTTTGTTAATTACAGGGATAGTGTCCGCTGGAGCTTGTGCTGATACCTTGGTTGTATAAGGGGCTAAGAAAAAAAGCCCTAAAATAATGGCGACATGTTTCATGGTGCAAATATAATAAAAAGCCAGTTGAAAGGGTTTTCGACTGGCTTTAAATATTAATTAAATTAAAAATTATCCTCCAAGGAATCCAAGTAGGATACCTGCTGCTACTGCACTACCTATAACACCTGCAACGTTTGGACCCATTGCATGCATAAGCAAGTGATTAGTCTTATCGTATTCAATACCAATCATCTCCGAAACCCTTGCAGAGTCAGGCACTGCTGATACTCCGGCATTTCCAATAAGGGGATTAATCCTATTTTCCGGCTTTAGGAAGAGGTTGAATATTTTTACAAATAAAACGCCACCCATTGTAGCAATAACAAATGAGAATGCTCCTAATAAAAATATTTTAACAGAATCCCACTGTAGGAATTTGTCGGCTTGAGTAGAGCAACCTACTGTAAGACCTACAAGTATGGTAACAACATCGATTAGTGGACCTCTTGCAGTCTCAGCTAAACGACGGGTAACTCCACTCTCTTTTAAGAGGTTACCGAAGAAGAGCATACCTAATAGGGGAAGACCGGATGGAACTATAAAGGCTGTTAACAGGAATCCGAATATAGGGAATATGGTCTTTTCTGTCTGGGAAACGGCGCGAGGGGGTTTCATTCTTATAAGTCTCTCTTTTTTGGTGGTGAGGAGTCTCATTACAGGGGGCTGAATCAGAGGTACTAACGCCATATATGAATATGCCGACACTGCTACCGCACCTAAAAGGTCGGGGGCAAGTCTCGATGAAAGGAAGATAGCTGTAGGACCATCAGCACCACCGATTATACCGATAGCTCCTGCCTCAGCAGGGGTGAACCCCATTTGAAGGGCTATAACATAAGCTCCGAATATACCAAGCTGTGCAGCAGCACCAATCAAAATCAATTTAGGATTTGATATCAATGCTGAGAAGTCAGTCATAGCCCCAATCCCCAAGAAGATTAATGGGGGGTAAAACCCTTGTCTGACCCCTTGATAGAGAATATTTAGGACCGAGCCCTCTTCATATACACCAACACTTAAACCTGGGAATAGAGGGATGTTTCCTACTATTATTCCGAAACCTATCGGGATAAGTAATAGTGGTTCCCAGTTTTTCTTAACAGCTAAGACTATGAATATAAGTCCTATAGCGATCATTAAAAGATACTGGAAATTGCAATTGGCAAAACCTGTAAATTTAAAAAACTGAACTAGATTGTCTATTACTGTATTCATACTATCCTATTACTATTAGAGGTGCCCCTTCAAGAACTGAGTCGCCTTTACTTACTTTAATACTTTTAACAGTGCCATCAACCGTTGATTCGATATTGTTCTCCATCTTCATAGCCTCCAACATCATTAATTTTTGGTTCTTCTTAACCACATCTCCCTCTTTAACATTGATTTCCAAAATTATACCCGGAAGAGGTGAGGTAATGGTAGCTCCTGCAGATGGAGCCGGAGTCGGAGAGTGTTGAACTGAGCGGGAAGAGGTGGTGAGACTGGAACCTGATTGAGGTTTAACCACTTTAACTGCCTGTTTTTTGGGAGCAGAGATAGGTTTCTCAAATTCAACAGTAAAAGGGGTTCCATTTACCTCCACATTTGCCGTGGTCCCTTCGACGTCATTTATAACGACATTATAATCATTTCCGTTTATTGTCAATTTATATTCTTTCATATTATTGTGCTTTAATAGGTTATTTCTTTATAGTGGGGATATGGCGCAATCCATATATTTTAGAGTTCCAAGGTGAGTATGAACTTTCTGTAGGTTGAATGGTAATAACCAGACTTTCATCATCATGAGACTCATTCTCTTCTGCGTAAAGGGAAAGTGCCATAGCAATAGCGGCAAATGACTCTGCAGAGCTCTCTTTAACTTTAACAGAACTTGCTGAACCTTCGGCAGCCTTATCAGATTTTTTCTGTCTGTTTCTAACTGAAAGATACCCGGTTAATTTGAAACTAAAGTATAAAATAATAAGGGAAATAAATACCACTGACATGGCTATTAATGACATAATCCAACCTGCAGGGTCGGTTCTCTTCATAATCATACTTTTAGTCTCTGCATCCACGCCGGAGTTATTGGTACTTGGAGAGGTCCATGCTCTAACTCCCCACCCTTCACCTGAACCATCACAACTCCCTTTCCCATCATCTTTTCTCCCATAAGAGGTATTATCCTGAAGGTCTTTAGGGATTTTGATTCGGTCAATAATGGTTCTGCCATCGCTACTTACAAAGAGGATCTCATCTGATTCAATCAGAGTGAAATTAACATGGAATGTTCCGCGAAAAGGTTGGTTATCAGCCCAAAATAGAGCGTGCTGGCGAGGTTTTATCTTAGTTAGCACATCACCTTTTGGGATAATGTACTTCTTCAAATTATTAGGGTCATTAGTTATAAAACATCCCCCAATGTCCACAGTTCCGTAAGAGGTATTGAAGAGCTCAATCCAAGCACTATGCTGTCCGAAATCATCCTGAAAATCACTCGTGTTAGTGACTAATATCTCATTAATACGAATATCGGATTGATTTTGGGCATTAAGATTAAGAGCTATAAACAACACTCCGAATAGTAATATATATTTTAATTTATTCTTCATAATTACCTATATATTATTATAGTGGAATATTTCCATGTTTCTTAGCAGGATTTAATAGTTTTTTGGTCGATAGCTGCTCTAGTGCACGGATTACACGGAAACGGGTGTTTCTTGGTTCGATTACATCATCGATATAGCCATAACTTGCTGCTTTATAAGGATTACAGAAGAGATTGTTATACTCTTCTTTCTTAGCTGCTGCAAGTTCAGCTTGTTTCTGAGGATCAGTTTCTGCTTTGATCTCTTTCGAATAGAGTACCTCTACAGCTCCATCTGCCCCCATAACAGCTATATTAGCGCTTGGCCAAGCATAGTTAATATCACCACGGAGTTGTTTGCAACTCATAACTATATGCGCTCCACCATAAGATTTACGTAGTGTAACAGTCACCTTAGGAACAGTAGCTTCTCCGTAAGCATAGAGAAGTTTTGCGCCATGGAGAATAACTCCACCATACTCTTGCTGAGTGCCTGGAAGGAATCCGGGAACGTCAACGAAAGTAACTATAGGGATATTAAAGGCATCGCATAAACGGACAAAGCGTGCCCCTTTACGTGAGGCATTGCTATCAAGAACCCCTGCAAGTGATTTAGGTTGGTTAGCCAGAATTCCTACTGAAGTACCTCCGAAACGGGCAAATCCAACTATAATATTTCTTGCATAATCCTGATGTATTTCGAGAAAATGTCCATCATCAACAACAGCATGAATAATATCATACATGTTATAAGCCATATTTGGATTATCAGGGATAATATCGTTAAGGAAATCATCAAGCCTGTCTATAGGGTCTTCAGTTGGGAGATAAGGTGCCTCCTCCATATTGTTCTGAGGAAGATAACTCAATAACTCTCTAATAATATGGAATACCTCCTCCTCATTTTCAGCAGCAAAGTGAGCTACACCACTCTTAGAAGCATGAACCGAAGCTCCGCCAAGTTCTTCCTGGGTAACATTCTCTCCGGTAACTGATTTAACCACAGCGGGACCTGTAAGGAACATATAACTTGTTCCTTTACTCATAATGTTAAAGTCAGTAAGTGCAGGAGAATAGACTGCTCCTCCGGCACAAGGACCAAGTATAGCAGAGATCTGTGGTATCACTCCGGATGCAAGGATATTTCTTTGGAAAATCTCGGCATATCCTGCGAGAGCGTTGACTCCCTCTTGAATACGTGCTCCACCGGAATCATTAAGTCCGACAACAGGTGCCCCCATTTTCATTGCTTGATCCATTACTTTGCAGATTTTTTGTGCAAGAGTTTCTGAAAGAGAGCCTCCAAAAACTGTAAAGTCCTGTGCGAATATATACACAAGTCTTCCGCTGATAGTTCCATATCCGGTAACTACACCGTCCCCCAAGAATGTAGAAGACTCCATCCCGAAGTTTGTGCATCGGTGGGTTACAAACATGTCGAACTCTTCAAAACTACCTTCATCTAATAGCATTGCGATTCTTTCACGTGCAGTGAATTTTCCTTTTTCATGCTGTGCATCTATTCTCTTCTGCCCACCTCCAAGGCGTGCTTGTTCGCGAAGTTGAATTAATGCCTTAACTTGTTCCAGTTGTTGGCTCATAATTATGTGTATTTGGTTTATAGATTAGTATTATTTTTTATTTGGATCTTCGCATAGTTCAGTTAGAACTCCAAGCGTAGATTTTGGGTGGAGGAAAGCGATATTTAACCCTTCAGCTCCTTTACGTGGAGCTTTATCAATGGCTCTTACCCCTTTACTCTCTACCTCTGTAATTGCATTTTGAACTCCATCTTCAACAGAAAAGGCAATATGGTGAATACCTTCTCCTCTCTTCTCTATAAAAGAGGCAATAGTCCCATCAGGAGATGTGCTTTCAAGAAGTTCTATTTTAGTCTGACCTATCTTTAGAAAGGCAGTTTTAACTTTTTGGTCGGGAACCTCTTCTATTGCATAGCATTTTAAGCCAAGAACTCCTTCATAGTATGGTAGAGCCTCATCGATAGATTTAACTGCTATACCGATGTGCTCGATGTGTGATAGTTTCATATTTTGATTTATTTATTAATTGTTAAAAAATTGGTTACAATCTTACTCCGAAAGAGCCATATTATGGTAAACATTCTGCACATCTTCGTCGTTCTCCAATTTCTCAATCAGCTTGTCCAACTCTTCCTTCTGCTCCGGGGTCACAGTTTTCAACTCCCCATTGGGCAATCTCTCAAACCCCCCGGAAACCACCTCAAAATCATTCCCTTCCACATATTTTTGAATATTACCATATGCTTCGAATGGAGCATATATGACTATTTCATCATCATCATCCATAAAAACCTCATCTGCTTCATAGTCGATTAACTCTAATTCAAGCTCCTCTATGTCGATAGGCTTTTGAGTTTTAACCCTAAATACACATTTATGGTCAAACATAAATTCCACACTTCCGGATGTGCCAAGTGAACCATTATACTTGGTAAAGTAGCTCCTTACATTTGCTACCGTACGCATGTTATTGTCAGTAGCTGTCTCGATAAGAAAAGCGATACCTCCCGGTCCATAACCCTCATAAACTATCTCTTTATAGTCATTATGATTCTTCTCGACAGCTCTTTTGATAGCCCTTTCGATATTCTCTTTGGGCATATTTTCGTTTCGAGCAGAGGAAATCAGAGTTCGAAGGTGTGGATTATTGGTAGGGTCGGGGCCTCCTGCTTTCGCAGCCATTGTGATCTCTTTACCAAGTCTTGTGAAGACGCGGGCCATATTGCCCCAGCGTTTCATTTTCCTCTCTTTTCTGAATTCAAAAGCTCTTCCCATACTCTCTACTCTTTTACAGTAAGTCTTGAAATATATTTATCTATTTCGTATCCTTCAAAGGTCTGAGGATATTTCTCTTTAATGCTCTTATAGCACTCAAGTGCTTTTGCATTATTCCCCATCTCCTCTGCGATAATCCCAGCTTTGAGAAGATAAGAAGCAGCCAAGGTGTTATCAGCGAAAGCAGCAGCCTCTAAATAGAGATTTAGCGCTTTGCCATAATTCTCAAGTCCCACATAAGCATCACCTGTGCAGCAAAGGGCGCGAGCTTTAAGAATAGGGTCTTTGCCATTATATTTTTTTAGATAATCTACAGATGACTGGTAGTTACCTAATTTGTATTCGCATATCCCTGCATAAAAATAGACAGCCTCCCCACATTTTTTCCCATACTCATTTATTAGTTGAGAAAATCCGAGGGCATTACCATCACCATTAAGAGCAGCCTCGAAATTATCGGCACGGAAATATTGTTCAGCCACGAATGTCTGGTCAATAGCCTCTTTCTGTCTCGGCTTATGCAATAAATAGATGTAGCCGACAATTAATAATGCTACTACTGCGAGCCCTGATAGTGAATAAATGATGGTTTTCTTGTTTTTATGGAGAAAATCTTCTGTTTTTGAAATTGCTGTCCCTACTGCCTCATTGTGCTCGGGCTTCTGATTGTTAACTTTTTTTGCCATTATTATTTTAATTTGAATTGCAGGTTGCAAAAATACAATAATTTGTCTAAACGCAAAGATAAATTCGCAAGTTTTTAATATCTTTGTTTCTCTAATCTGTTTCTAATGTATTTACAAAGAATTGTTTTAGCTAATTTTAAGAATATTTCATCTGTCGATCTATCGTTCTCCTCTAAGATCAACTGCTTGTGTGGAAATAATGGTGCGGGAAAGACAAATCTCTTGGATGCTGTTTATTACCTCTCCATGACCAAAAGCTTTATATCTCAAGGGGATCAGATGGTTTTTTCCTATGGGGTGAAAGAGACCACGCTCCACGGAGTCTATTCTAAAAAAGGTCTTGAGGAGAGGATAGCCATAAGTGTATCTGACGGAGCAGAGAAGTGTGTGAAGAGAAATATGAAAAATTACCCTAAACTCTCTGAGCATATTGGTGTTATCCCCATTGTTATAGTCTCTCCGGCCGACTCTTATCTTATTAGTGATTCGGGGGAGCAGAGGCGTAAATTTATGAACAATATCCTCTCTCAGACAGATAAAGAGTACCTAAGGAGCATACAGACCTATAATAGAGTTCTTGCACAGAGAAATAAGACTCTTAAAGAGAATGTGGTTTCAAAACCCCTGCTTGAGACTTTTGACGCAATGCTCTCCAAGGAGGGGAACTATATAAATAAAAGGAGAGGGGAGCTTATAGTTGAACTCTCCACCCTTACTTCCGAATTTTATAAAAAACTTTCGGGTGGGAGAGAGGAGGTCTCTATGGAGTATGTTTCAGATCTCTCCGACACCCCACTTGAACTCCTTCTTAAAAGGGATTTTGAGAAAGACCTTAATTTCAAATATACCACTTGCGGTATCCAGAGAGATGATATCCTTTTTATTATGGATGGGTACAATATGCGTAAATCTGCCTCTCAGGGGCAGCAGAAGACATTCCTTGTTGCCCTTAAACTTGCGCAATTCTCTATGATGCGCTCCCTATATGGTTTTCCCCCAATTCTCCTTCTCGATGATGTTTTTGATAAACTTGACCTTGACAGGGTTAAGTTTTTAATTAATATGGTGGCCACAGAAGACTTCGGGCAAATCTTTATTACAGATAGTAATAAGACCCGTATTACGGAGATTATCAACTCTATAACCAACGAAAGTAAAATATTCAGTGTCGATAAAGGGGTATTTAAGGAGATCGAAGAATGAGAAGAGAGAAGACAGAACCTATAAGTGAAATAATTAAGCAATTCATCAAGAGTGAACGACTTGAAGAGGGGCTTTTAAGGGTGGAGATATATCAGGCCTGGGATAAGGTAGTAGGGGAGAAGTTCGCCCAAAAAACCTCAAGCAAATATTATGATTCTAAAACCAAAACCCTCACCTGTAAAATCTCATCTTCGATGTTCCGGAGTCATCTTCAGTTTGATATCGGTTCCGTCATTAATAATATAAATTCTTATTTTCCTGAACCTGTGGTTGAAAAAATATTTTTAAGGTAATGCGAGTCGTAATAGACATAGATATCCCTTTTATTAAAGGTGTACTTGAGCCTTATGCTGAGGTCCTTTACCTGAGTGGTGCTGCAATCGATGCTCAAACAGTCAGAGATGCTGATGCTCTTATTATAAGGACTCGTACCAAGTGCAATAGCACCCTTCTCGCCTGCTCTAAAGTGAGATTTGTCGCTACTGCAACAATAGGTCTGGATCATATTGATAGAGAATTCCTTTCAGACAATGGAATAGCTCTCGCCTCAGCCCCAGGATGCAATGCCGGAGGGGTAATGCAATACGTTTTCACTGCACTCTACTCGGTGGCACAGAGGCGCGGAATCCCCCTTAAAGGGAAGACAATAGGGGTCGTGGGGGCAGGAAATACAGGGGAGCGGGTTGCTCGTCTTGCGGAGTTTTTAGGTTTCCACGTGCTTCGCAATGACCCTCCTCGTGCAATAAGGGAGGGGGGTGCACACTTCTGCACCCTCGATTACCTCCTTGAAAATTCAGACATTGTTTCACTTCACCTCCCCTTAGATGGGACCACGAAGGGTTTAGCCTCCGCAGAGTTCTTTTCAAAAATGAAAAAGGAGGCGTTTTTTATTAACACTTCGCGAGGCGAAGTGGTGGATGACTCTGCGCTCCTTGCCCGAAGGGGAACCCCCATTGTCCTCGATGTTTGGAACGGAGAACCTTCGAATCTCTCCTCGGAGCTCCTCTCTATTGTAGATATTGCCACTCCGCATATTGCTGGGTACTCTTTTGAAGGAAAGGTCAATGGAACTGCAATGGTGGTGCAGGCCTTTGCGAAGCATTTCGGAATCTCCGAACTTGCGAATTTTGAACCACCTCACGACGAAACTCCATTTATTGAATTTTCATCATTGTTATCCGAAAATCAGATTGCGGAGCGATTTTTGAAGCTTTTCCCGATTTTTGAACTCGATGCAGAGTTAAGAAGAGCCCCGGAATCTTTTGAGAAATTACGAACGAATTATAAATATAGACACGAATTTAGATGGAAATAACTAAGTCAGTTCTCTTTTTACTACTTTTCCTGTTTTCCACAAACCTCACAGGACAGAACACCCCCGCACCCACTTTGGAACCCTATTTTTGTACCCATCAAGGGATGTCCATTGAATACACCCGTCGAGAACCCGATGGGAAAGTAAAATGGTATCATCAGATGAAGATTATCTCTGTCCCTGACAATGTTTTAAATGGGGAGACTATTTACACCTCTCTAATTTTAAGCCCCAAAAGGAAATCAAGATTCGAGAAACCACTTGAGGTTACCGCCTATATTAAGAATGGAGCTGTGGAGATAGAACTTGGTCTCCTTATGGTCAATATATTTAAAAGTGTGGCAGGGGAGTCTTTAAAAGTTACCGCGACAGGTGCAAGGACAGTGCTTCCCTACATTATGAAAAAGGGGGAGCGGTTACCTAACGCCTCCACAGCGGTAAAAACTTTCGGAATGACGATGAATGTGGATGTTACCGAGAGGAAAATTATCGGTTTGGATACCCTTACCACAGATGTCGGAGTATTCCCTTGTGTTATCGTTCAGGAGCATAAAGTGGAGAAGGGGATGGGGAGAAATAGAGTTACTACAGCTAATACCTGGTATGCCCGTGGAATGGGGATGGTTCGCCATGATACATATGATAAAAACGGTCAATTAGAGAGCATTGAACTCATAACAAAAATAGAAAAGTAAAATATTTATTTTAATTGTTTTTTGTGTCGATTTTAGATATATATTTGCCACACTTTAATAAAATTTATGCATATCGGAATTACTTATGACCTAAGGAGTTACTACATATCCAAGGGTTTTACAAAAGAGGAGGTGGCGGAATTTGATTGTGAGGAGACTGTTGATGCTATTGCGGAGGCTATCCAAAGTGGCGGTCACGAGGTGGATAGGATAGGGTGCGTCACACAATTAATGGAGAGACTCCTCAAAGGTGATAGATGGGACTTAGTCTTTAATATAGCTGAAGGGATGAATAGTATCGGAAGAGAGGCACAAATACCTGCCCTTCTTGATGTTTACAAGATCCCTTTTACTTTTTCATCCACTGAAATACTTGCAGTAGCACTTGATAAAGGGTTGACCAATGCTGTCATGAGATCCTACGGTGTAAGAACTGCCGATTTTTTCGTGGTTCGTAAACTAAGAGATGTCTATCGTGTTAAAATACCTTTTCCACTCTTCGTGAAACCAATTGCCGAGGGGACAAGCAAAGGGATTAATCGATATTCACGCATAGATGACTTTGATGAGTTACAGCGACAGTGTAAATATATTTTAGAGACTTTCCACCAACCCGCTTTAGTAGAGGAGTACCTACCCGGAAGAGAATTTACCGTAGGTATTATTGGAACAGGAGATGATGCTAAGGTTCTGGGTGTTATGGAGATTTCACTAATTGCCGGACCACATACCGAAGCTTATACCTATGAGAATAAAATAATGTATGAGGAGCGTGTAGATTATACACTTGTTGATGAGCCGAGAGTTGCAAAACTTGCTCTGAAAGCATGGCAATCGATAAATTGTCGCGATGCCGGGAGGGTGGACATTCGTTATAATCGAAAAGGGCACCCCTGTTTTATGGAGGTTAACCCGATGGCGGGACTTAACCCCAACTATTCGGATCTCTGTATCCTCTGCCAAAAAGTAGGCTACCCTTATGAAAAACTTATTAATCATATTGTAGATGAGGCTTATGCAAGAGGACATGAATAAACCTAAGAAACTTTTAATCCTTAAAGATGAAACTACCTCTGAATCTGCTATTGATGAGATAGATAATCAGATAGAGGCAGACTTCGTGGAGAGTTCACTCTCTTCTAAATATCAAATAAAACAGCTCCCTTTCTCTTCGGATATTCGCAAAATGACTCAAGAGATTAAGGATTTTGCACCGGATGTTGTATTTAACTTGGTTGAATCTATTTGCGGAAGCGGGGCACTCTCGATAGTGGCAGTTCAGTTACTTGAGGTTCTCGGTATCCCATTTACAGGGAACCATATTTTCTCACAAATTATCTCTGCCGATAAAGCTGTGGCCAAACATCTAATGGAGAGTAAAGGGATTCCTACCCCTAAAAGTTGCTTCCAACCCGATGCCGAATATATCTTAAAGATTAAGACAGAGCATGCATCTATGTCATTAGATGATAGTTGTATAAGGACATTTTCTTCGGAGGATGAGATGAAAAGGGTGCTTTCAGATAAGAAGAGAGAGAGTGGATTTGAGTGGATTGCAGAGAGATATGTGGATGGGAGGGAGTTTAATTGTGCTTTCTTAGGGAGCGAAATTCTCCCACCTGCAGAAATAAAATTTGCTCCCGAATTTATAGGACATAAGATCCTGACTTATGAGGCCAAATGGAATGAAGAGACCCCTGCTTACCAGCAGAGTCTTAGGTCTTTCGATATAGAAGAAGATATTGTTATAAGATTGAAAAAACTTACAGATACCTGCCGTCAAGAGCTGAATCTACGTGGATATGCGAGAGTCGATTTCAGAATGGATAAATATGGTAATCTGTTCGTTATAGATATTAATACTAACCCCTGTATCTCTCCTGATTCGGGCTTTGTCGCTATGGCTGACAGAGTAGGAATCACACCGGAGAGGATGTTTGAAATTATTATTCAAGATGCTTATCACTCGTAAGGAAATATTCGTTGAGGATATGGAAAAAGTGAGGAGGATTCTCCTTAACACAGGTTTTTTCGACCAAGCCCCGGATGAAATAGAGACAGCCATCTCCCTGATGGAACTCTCTATAAAAGATGGTAATACTGTTTCAAACTACCGTCACCTCTTTGCAATGGAGGGGGGAGAGCTTCTCGGCTATGTCTCTTATGCTCAAGTGCCATGTACCCTCTCTTCTTTCGAAATTTATTGGCTTGCTGTCGATAAAAACACTCAAGGCAAAGGTGTCGGAAGGTATTTGATAAATGAAGTTATTAAAGAGGTAAAAGAGCTTGGGGGTCTAAAACTTATTTTACAGACTGCCGGACGTGAGCTCTATAATCCAACTCACAGATTTTATGAGTCTTGCGGCTTTTTGGAGGAGGCTCGAATAAAAGATTATTACGCTAAAAGTGACGATTGTCTGATTTATACACTATCTTTATAGTCTTAAATCACTAAATTATGGCGACTATCAGTATCGAGCAGCAGATAGAAAACTTTAAAACAGGTTTTCCATTCTTAAAAGTTGTTGCCCCTGCAACTCCTAAACGCGGAATTTCAGTATTGACTCCCCGTCAGCAATCAGAGGCTATTAAACAATATGATGACCTTGATGGTAAGATTGTTAAATTCGTTCCCGCTTCGGGAGCGGCTTCAAGGATGTTCAAGGACCTTTTCGAGGCACTTGCCCTCTTGGAATCCTCAAACCCCATCCCTGCAGGTTCCCCTGCAGAGCGGTTCTTTGCGAATTTAGAAAAATTTCCATTCTACTCCGAGGAACTTTTCAAGGGGAAAACAGAGTCTGAGATTCTTAAAACTCTCCTTGGTCCCGAAGGGTTAAATTATGGTGCGCTCCCCAAAGGACAGATATTGTTCCATAAATATGACAATGAGACAAGAACTGCCTTCGAAGAGCATTTGGTGGAAGGTGCCCTCTATGCTTGCAAGGGTGGAGAGGTAAATATTCATTTTACTGTCTCTCAAGAGCATTTACCAGGATTCGAACACCTCTTTTCTGTAGTGCACAATAAATACCATAAGAGATTTGGTGCAAAGTTTAATCTCTCTTTTTCAGTACAGAGCCCTGAGACAGATATGATTGCTGTAAATGAGGATAATACTCCATTTCTCGATGAGCATGGAAAACCTCTTTTCCGCCCCGGTGGACATGGAGCCCTTTTACATAACCTTGGTGAAATTAAAGGGGATGTCATTGTTCTAAAGAATATAGACAATGTAGTCAATGAGCTCTTTATAGAGGAGACTATTCGCTGGAAGAAGATTCTAATAGGGGAGTTACATCGTGTTCGCAATAAAGTCTTTTCATATATTCGTGCTCTTGACTCAGAGATGCCGGAGGTCTTAAATAGGGTCTATCCCGAAATTATTGAGTTTTTGGAGAAGGAGTTTTGCATAACTCTTCCCAATGTTCCACAAGAACTTCTACATGATTTTCTAATGGCTAAACTTGACAGACCTATCCGTATCTGTGGAATGGTTAAAAATGAGGGGGAACCCGGCGGTGGACCATTTATTGTTTATGATGCTGATGGTTCTACCTCCTTACAGATATTAGAGGGGATTCAGCTTGATCCCTCTGACCCAAATACCAAACAACTCCTTGCCGCTTCAACTCATTTTAACCCTGTGGATATTGTCTGCTCTACTATTAACTATAAAGGGGAGCAGTTTGACTTGTCCCTCTATACCGACCCTATGACCGGTATGATAGCTTCTAAGAGTTATCAAGGGCGCAAACTAAAAGCCCAAGAGCTTCCGGGTCTATGGAATGGCTCCATGAGTAATTGGAATACCATCTTTATTGAGACCCCTCTTATTACTTTTAATCCTGTTAAAACTCTTCTCGACCTCCTTCGCAAGGAGCATTTAGGCTAAGAATTACCTACTAAAATTAAAATATTATGAGACTATCTATTTTTAAACCTATTGTTTTAACTGCTTTATTGCTACTAATAGCATCTTGTGCCCCTAAGGATAAAAGAACCCATTTCATACTCGAAACTGATATGGGAGATATCGAGTTAGTACTCTATGACGAAACCCCACTACACAGAGATAACTATATTAAACTTATCAATGAGGGATTCTTCGATGGGATTCTTTTCCATCGTGTTATTAAAGATTTTATGATACAGAGCGGAGACCCCGACTCCCGAAATGCTGCCCCCGGAGTACTTCTTGGTGATGGAGGTCCTACTTACACTATTGAATCCGAGTTCAGACTCCCTGAAATACACCATAGAAGGGGAGTATTGGCTGCTGCAAGAGAGAGTGATGATGTAAATCCCGAAAGACTCTCCTGTGCCTCACAGTTTTATATTGTATGGGGAAAAGTATTTGATGATGAGGGACTTGATGCTGTTCAGCTCCGTATAGACGGAAAGACAAACGGCACAGTTAAATTAACTCCCGAAATGCGTGAGGTATATAAAACCATAGGTGGAACCCCTCATCTTGATGGTCAATACACAGTGTTTGGAGAGGTAATAAGCGGAATGGAGGTAGTGGATGCTATTCAAAATGTTCAGACAGACGAGAACGACCGCCCGATAACTGATGTTCACATTAAAAGAGCCTATATAAAGTAGGGGAGAGGATTATTTTTTCTGAGAATAAGCCATTAAGGTATTTCTCATTAGAGATATAATGGTCATAGGACCGACTCCACCCGGAACAGGGGTGATATAAGAGCATTTGGGAGCAACCTCATCAAAAGCCACATCACCTACGATTTTATACCCTTTAGGGTTATCTGCAGGGACGCGTGTAATACCAACATCTATTACCACTGCCCCCTCTTTAACCATATCACCTTTTAGAAACTCCGGAACTCCGAGCGCTGCGATAATAATATCTGCCTGACGGGTATATGAAGCGATATCTTTAGTTCGGCTATGGCACATTGTTACTGTACAGTCCCCTAATTTTGCCTTTTGTGAGAG